>JAICWC010000046.1 GCA_025934995.1 Thermoleophilia bacterium
ATTCCCCACTGCTGCCTCCCGTAGGAGTCTGGGCCGTGTCTCAGTCCCAGTGTGGCTGATCGTCCTCTCAGACCAGCTACGGATCGTCGCCTTGGTGGGCCGTTACCCCGCCAACAAGCTAATCCGCCGCGAGCTCGTCCCCGGTCGGAAGCGTCAGACGCTACCTTTTCCATTTATTCCCGAAGGACAAATGGGCCATCCGGCATTAATCCGAGTTTCCCCGGGCTATTCCGGTACCGAGGGTGGATTACTCACGTGTTACTCACCCGTTCGCCGCTTTCCCCAGCCCCGAAGGGCTGGTTCTCGCTCGACTTGCATGTGTTAAGCGTGCCGCCAGCGTTCGTCCTGAGCCAGGATCAAACTCTCCGTGAAGATGGTCGCCGGCTCGAAAGCCGGCAATCGTTCACCTTGAGCTCGTGCTCAAAGGTCGTCCCCGAAGGGACGACGAGGTATTCGTCCTCTCGACGTGCCGAAGCACGTCTCGAGGTCTCGACGTAAACGCTTGCTGCTGAGTTTTCAAAGACCGAGCCGAGCGGACTGACGGCGTAAAAAAGGCCCCGACTCGCGCCAGAGGCCTCACGACATTCGGATCCTTCGCGGGATTCGAGTGCTCTAGAGGCGCTCCATTGTCGTAGTTTGCAGGGACTTTCGTACACCGCCCGAACGGGCAGCCGGGGAATAGTAGCACCCCGGGACGTCCTGTCAAACGGGTCTGAGCCGGAAAAACCGGCGTTTTCCGGCCTGGAGCAGGGCGCCGTCCAAGCGCGCGGCGGCGACCTCGTAGCCGGCGACGGAACCGCCGTCGAGCTTGACGCCGCCCTGGTCGATCTGCCGCCGCCAATGCGAGGCCGAATTACCTGCGAGCTCGACGAGGAGGCCCGGCAGGTAGACGAGGCCGTCCGCGGCCTCGAAGGTCGCCTCCGGCACCTCCTCCGGCGCTTCGTGGCGACGGACGACGCGGGTGAAGTGCTCCTCGCCCGCCCGGGCGCCCTCCTCCCCGTGCCAGCGGGCCGTGATCCGGCGCGCGAGGGCGAGCTTCCACTCCATCGCGGCCTCCGGATGCTCGCCGCCGCCGGTGAGCAGGGTCCACCACTGCTCGAGCGCCTCGTCCGGGATCGACATCACCTTGCCGAACATCTCCGCCGGCGGCTCGAGAATCCCGACGTAATTGCCGCGGGACTTCGACATCTTCTCCACGCCGTCGGTGCCGACGAGGAGCGGATAGGTGACGACGAGCTGCGGCTCGAGGCCGTAGCGCTCCATGACGTCGCGGCCCGCGACGAGGTTGTAGAGCTGGTCGGTGCCGCCGATCTCGATGTCCGCCTCGATCGCCACCGAGTCGTACGCCTGCGCGGGCGGGTACAAGAGCTCTGAGAGCGAGATCGGCTCGTTCGCGGCGTAGCGCTCTGCGAAGTCGTTCCGCTCGAGCAGCCGGGCGACGGTCAGCGTCCGCGTCAACCGCACCATCTCGGCGAAGGTCAGCTTCGCGAGCCACTCGCCGTTGAAGCGGACCTCGGTCTTGTCGCGGTCGAGGATCGCGAACGCCTGCTCGGCGAAGTGCCGGGCATTCGCGTCCAGCACGTCGTCCGCCAGCACGGGCCGCTCGGAGGAGCGCCCGGACGGGTCGCCGATCCGTGCGGTGTAGTCGCCGACGATCAAGACGACCGTGTGGCCTGCGTCCTGCCAGGCCCGCAGCTGGTCGAGCACGAATGCGAAGCCGAGGTGGACGTCCGGCGACGTCGGGTCGACGCCGAGCTTGACCCGCAGCGGGCGGCCGAGCTTCAGCTTCTCTTCGAGCCCGCCCTCCGGTAGGACGTGAACCGCGAGCCTCGTCGGTGCGAACGTATCCACATGGAGGAATCTAGATAACGCGGGAGCTGGCCCACCTCTCGGACGAGGCCCTCGTCGCGCTGACCGCGCGCGCGGAGCAGTCCGCCCTCGCCGAGTTGTACGACCGCTACGGACGTCCCGCCTACGGCCTGGCGCTGCGCATCCTCCGCGACGAGTCCCTGGCGGAGGACGCGGTGCAGGACGCGTTCATCGCGATCTGGCGCACGGCGCCGCGGTTCGTGCCGGAGAAGGGGAAGGCAAGCACGTGGATCCTGACCCTCGTCCACCGGCGCTCGGTCGACGTCGTCCGCCGCGAGCAGCGACGCCGCACCGAGTTGCTCGAGGCGGCGCACGAGCCCCGGACCCACGGCGCCGACGAGGAGGCGTGGCTCCGCCTCCAGCGCGAGCGAGTCCAGCACGCGCTCCGGCAGCTGCCCGACCAGCAGCGCGAGGCACTCGAGCTCGCGTACTACGGCGGCTTCACGCAGACCGAATTGGCAGAGCGGCTCGGTCAGCCGCTCGGCACGATCAAGAGCAGGATGTTCATGGGGCTGGCGCGGCTGCGCGAGCTCCTCGGCGACACGGTGATGGAGACGGCATGGACACCCACGACCTGACTGCGCCCTACGCGCTGCACGCACTCGACGACGTCGAGCGTGAGGCGTACGAACAGCACCTCGCCCAGTGCGAGCGCTGCCGCGAGGAGCTCGCAGTGCTCACGGAGTCCGCGGCCGCGCTCGCGTGGGCGGTCGAGTCGCCGTCGCCGCCGGCGGACCTGCGTGGGCGCATCCTCGACGCGACCGCCGCCGACAACGTCGTTCCGTTGCGGCCGCGCGTGCGCCGGCCGTGGCAGGCGATCGCTGCGGTTGCCGCGTGCGCTGCGATCGGGCTCGGCATCTGGGGCGCAACCGTCAACGACTCGCTCCATCGAGCGCGCGCGGAATCGAGCACGCTCCACATCGTCGCCGACCCGGCGTCGCGCAAGGTCGAACTGAACGGGAAGGCCGGCATGGTCGCCGTCGCACCCGACGGCGAAGGCGTCCTCGTCGTCGAGCACCTCCCGGCGGCGCCCGCCGGCATGACGTACGAGGCCTGGGTGATCCCGCAAGGCGGCAAGCCGCAGCGCGCGGGCGTCTTCCGCGGCGGTGACGACATGACGATGGTGAAGCTCGAGATGCACGTGCCCCGCGGCGCAACGGTCGCAGCGACGGTCGAGAAGCACGGCGGCGCGGACGTGCCGACGTCGAAGCCGCTCCTAAGCGCGCAGGTCTAGCGGCGCCAGCTCGTCGGCCGGCTCGAATCCGAAGACCTGTGCGACGAACGAGAGCTCGGCCTCGAGCGAACGCACGACATTCGCCTCGATGCGGAAGCCGTGGCCCTCGCCCTCGAACGGCAGGTACGCGTGCGGGATTCCCTTCCGCGCCAGCACGTCGACCATCATCTCCGCCTGCGCAGGCAGGACGACCTTGTCGTCCAGCCCCTGCAAGAGCAGCATCGGGCGCTCGAGCCGGTCGGCGAAATGAATCGGCGAACGCTCGCGATAGAGGTCCGCGCGTTCCGGATACGGCCCGATCATCGAGTCCAGGTAGCGCGCCTCGAACTTGTGCGTGTCCTTCGCCAGCGCCTCCGCGTCGGCGACGCCGAAGTACGAGACGCCGGCCGCGAACGCCTCCGGCTCGAACACCATCGCGCAGAAGACGACGTACCCGCCCGCGCTGCCGCCTTCCACCCAGGTCCGCTCCGGATCCGCCTCCCCGCTCGCCGCGAGGTGACGCGCCGCGTCGACGCAGTCCTGCCAGTCGATCACGCCCCAGCGCCCGTTGAGCAAGCGGCGGTATTCCCGGCCGTAGCCGGTGCTGCCGCGGTAGTTCACGTCGACGACGCCGATGCCGCGCGACGTGAAGTACTGGATGCCGACGGCGAAGGACGGCTCCGTGTGCCCGGTTGGCCCGCCGTGGCAGATCACGCGCAGCGGCGGCAACTCGTCGGCAGGGCCATCCGACTCGGCGCTCGCCGGCGGATAGAAGAACGCGTGGGCCGACGCGCCGTCGCGCGTCGCGAACTCGAGCGCGCGCGACACGGAGATCGACTTCGGGTCGAGCTCGGCTTCGAGCGAGCGCTTGACGATCCGCTCCTCGCCGGTGTCGAGGTCGAGGACCGCGAGCAGCGACGACTCCGTCGGCGACGAGGCGATGTACGCGACCGAGTTGCCGTGCGTCGGAAACGAGTAGCCGTAGGCCGTCCACTGCAGGCCGAGTGAGCGCAGCGTTCCGCCTTCGAGAACGCAGAGGTCATCGCTCCCCTTGCGCGTGACGCAACAGACGATCCGGCCGTCCGCGAGGAGCGCGTAGCGCGACATCCCGAACACCCAGGCGGCGAAGCCGATCTCCGCGTCCTCGAGCTCCGTCAGCTGCTCGGAGCCGGCGTAGAGGTTCCACCAACCGGTGCGATCCGATACGTAGTGCAGCCTGCCGTCCGGTGACCACTGGGGGTCGAGGATCGACTCGTCGGGTGCTCCTGCGACGAGCTCGCCGTCGACCCGGAGCTCCGTCCCGTCCCACGGCATCTGCGGGAAGTCCCACTCGATCCAGGCCAGGCGCCCGTCGGCCGAGAGGCGCGGCGCCATGTAGAAGTCGCGCCCGGAGGCGACGACGGTGCCGGGTAACGAGACGATGTCGTTGTGCACCTCGTCGCCCTCGTGGCGCTCGCGGACGCAGTAGATCGTCGAGCCGTCGGGCGAGACGGCGCCGTCGGCGTAGCGAGTGTCGCCGCCCTCGGGCGTGATCGGACCGTGCCCGACCCGGTAGACCCGGCCGTCGGTGAACTCCGAGTAGTAGACGTCCTCGCCGTGGTACCAGACCTCGCCGCCCCCGTACTCGTGGGCGCGCGTTCTGGCGTACGAGCCGGGCGGCGTCACGTCGCCGGCGAGCTCGTCCACGACGACGCCGCGGCCGCCCTCCGACGGCCGCGCCTCGACCCAGCGGAGATGCCCCAGGCTGAGATCGAGCGAGGAGAACCGCCGTCCGCCGGCCCGGGCGACCGTGACCGCGTCGACGGCCGAAGGCCAAGTCCCGTATGGGCGAGAAACCACGTCTAGAATCCTGGCACCTTCCGTGCCATTCCTGCGTGGACATCGTCCCGAACGGCGCAGGCGCCGGATCCGAAAGCTCCGTCTTCTCGCGCTCCTGGCCGTTCTCTTCGTGCTTTCGGGCACGGCGTTCGCCTACGGCGTCGTCGTCGCCGTGAACCAGCAGCTGAGCGGCCTCGACCCGTTCCGGCAGGGGCTGAAGCAGCAGTCCGACGGGTACGTGTACGCCGCCGACGGCCACACGATCCTCGCCGTCCTTCGCGGCAGCCAGAGCCGCGTGCTCGTCCAGGGCGACCAGATCTCGCCCTGGATCAAGCAGGCGATCGTCGCGACCGAAGATCGGCGCTTCTACGAGCACCGCGGCGTCGACTTCCGCGGCATGGCGCGCGCCCTCTGGGCCGACATCCGCCACCAGGGCACCGTGCAGGGCGGCTCGACGATCACACAGCAGTTCGTCAAGAACCAGCTCGTCGGCACGCAGCACTCGATCACGCGCAAGCTGAAGGAGGCGGTGCTCGCGCACGAGCTCGAGTCCGGCGCACACCACTGGAACAAAGATCGGATCCTCACCGCCTACCTCAACACGATCTACTTCGGAAACGGCGCGTACGGAATCGAGCGCGCGGCACGCACGTACTTCGGACACAGCGCGCGCAAGCTGACGTTGCCGCAGGCAGCGTTGCTCGCGGGCATTCCCGAAGACCCGAGCCTCTACGACCCGGTCGCGCACCCGCGCACGGCCGAGGCGCGCCGCACGACGGTCCTCCGCCTGATGCTGCAGCAAAAGATCATCACGAGCGGACAGTTCCGGGCGGCGTCGCACGCCCCGATGCCGAGCCCGCGCGACGTCCACCTCTCCGGCGTCGTGGGCCAGGCGCCGTACTTCGGCGAGTACGTGAAGGCGCAGCTCCTCGCGAACAAGCAGATCGGCCCCAAGCGCGTCTACGGAGGCGGGCTCCGCGTCCACACGACGATCGACCTCGGATTGCAGAAGATCGCGCGCGACGCGATCGACAAGTGGCTGCCGAGCACCGACGGCCCGCAGGCGGCGCTCGTCGCCATCAATCCGACGAACGGCGCCGTCGTCGCGATGTACGGCGGCCGGAGCTTCCATGCGAGCCAGTTCAACCTCGCTGTGCAGGGCGAGCGCCAGCCGGGATCGTCCTTCAAGCCGTTCGTGCTCGCGACCGCGCTCGAGCAGGGGATCGCGCCTCAGACGACCTTCGTCTCGAAGCCGATCTCGATCTTCCTCGGCGACAAGTACTGGCCGGTGCACAACTACGAAGGCGAATACCTGGGACCGATCAACCTCTGGAAGGCGATCTCGGCGTCGGACAACTCGGTGTTCGCGCAGCTGACGAAGCTCGTCGGTCCGCCGAACGTCGCGGCGACGGCGCATCAGATGGGGATCACGAGCCACCTCGACCCGGTCTTCTCGATCGGCCTCGGCACACAGGCCGTCAATCCGCTCGAGATGGCGCGCGCGTACGCGACGTTCGCGAACGGCGGCTACCGGATCGACGGCCACGTCTTCGGTGACGAGCCGCGCGCAATCACCGAGATCGACGGCGTCGACAACAACGTCCTCTACTCGAACTCACCGGTACGGAGGCAGGTGCTGACGCCCGCAGAGGACGAGCTGTTGACACAGATGCTCGAGGGTGTCGTGACCGGTGGTACCGGCACGGCCGCCGCGCTCCCCGGCTGGACGGTCGCCGGCAAGACCGGGACGACCGAGCAATACGGCGACGCCTGGTTCGTCGGCTACACGCCGCAGCTGGTGACCGCGGTGTGGGTCGGCTATCCGGACAAGCTGCGGCCGATGCTGAACGAGTTCCACGGCGGACCGGTCGCGGGCGGAACGTTCCCGGCGCTGATCTGGAAGTCCTTCATGCAGCAGGCGCTCAAGGCGATCGGCGCGCATCCGCAAGGGTTCACGCCGCCGCCGCCCCTCTCTGTCGAGGCCCAGCGAGTCACGTACCGCAACGGCCTCATCGAGCTCGACAACGGTCGTTGCCAGGACACGAATTACGTCGTGTACTTCAGCGGGCACGCACCGACGAGGACGGCGAACTGCAAGCGCAACGAGGTCGACGTGCCGAACGTCGTCGGTCTGCGCGTGCAGCGCGCACGCACGCGCTTGTCCGCACAGCCGCTGACACCGATGGTCATCTACAAGCCGGCGGCCCCGGGTGAACCGGTCGGCGTCGTCCTCCGCCAGATTCCGCGGAGCGGAACCCTCGGGTCGTACGGCCGCGTGACGATCGTGCTGGCAAAGGCGTTGCACGGAACGGTTCCGAAGATCGTCGGCCTCGACGTGCAGAGCGCGCGGATCGCGCTCGCCGAGCACAAGCTGAAGGTGACTGTCGTCTCCGCGCCCGGGAAGCCGGGCCGGGTGCTCTCGCAAAAGCCCGCGGGCGGCGCCGCGGCCGCGCCGGGGATGACCGTGCAGATCAAGGTCGGAGCGGCCGGCTGAGAAAGCGCGAGCCGGCGAGCGCGTAGCGCCACGGCAGCTCCGCCGCCCGCGTGATCCCGATGCGCGGGCCGGTGGCGACCTCCGGCTCCGACGTGCGGGCGCGCAGCTCGAACGGCGTGCGGTCGAGCGGGAGGCCGTCGTGCTCGCGGGTGATCGCGAGCGCCTGGCAGAGCTTGCCCGGCCCGGAGCAGAGTGCGCGCACGTCGTCGACCCCCCGCCGCTCGCGCATCAGCTCGATCCCGTGGGTCGGCTCGAGCGCGCGGATCAGCGCGGCCTCCGCGCGCCCCTCGACGTCGCAGACGAGGTTGACGCACCAATGGATGCCGTACGACCGATAGACGTACGCATACCCCGGCGGCCCGAACATCACCTGATTGCGCGCCGTGGGCCCGCGGAAGCCGTGACTCGCCGGGTCCTCCTGGTCGTACGCCTCGACCTCGACGATCGTCCCACCGACGCCGTCGACGAGCAAGGTCGCGCCGATCAGCTCGGGCGCAACCTCGTGCACCGAGCGGGCGAAGAAGCTACGTCGCAGGGGCCGGGTCACGCCGGTACTTCAGCAGCGCGGGGAACGCCGCGGCGAGGAGAACACATCCGGCGACGCACGCGATGCCGCCGGAGACGACCGAGGTGCGAATGCTCGTCGCCGACGCGAGCGCGCCTGCCTCGAGGTTGCCGAGCGACGGCGCGCTCGTCACCTGCGCGAACTCGATCCCGATCATGCGGCCGCGCATCGCGTCGGGCGTGAGCTCCATCAGCATCGTCCCGCGCAGGACGGCGCTGATCAGGTCGGCCCCGCCGGCGAGCGCGAGCAGCGCCAACGCGAGCCAGAGCTCGGTCGCGAAGCCGAACGCGGCGATCGCCGCACCCCACACGCCCGCCGCGAGCACGACGACGAGCCCCTGTCGCCGCACGTGGTTCACCCACCCGCCGAGCGCGCTGAAGACGAGCGCCCCGACGGCGGTCGCCGCAAACAGGTAGCCGACGTAGCTCGCATGGTGATACCGGTGCAGCGCAATCGCCGGGAAGAGCGCGGTAGGCATGCCGAAGAGCATCGCGTTCGTGTCGACGAGCATGAAGCCGAGGATCACCTTGCTGTTCCGCGCGAAGCGGAAGCCCTCGACGATCGTGCGCAGGCTCGGCCGTGCATCCTCCCCGCCCTCCGGCACGAGCGGCGGCAGCAGCCAGACTGCGAGCAGCGTCGCGAAGAAGGTTCCCGTGTCGATGCAGTACGCGGGCAGGACTCCCACGGTGCCGATCAGGAGCCCGGCGAGCGCAGGCCCGACGACGGCGCCGAAGCTGCCGATCAACCCGTTCAGGTTGTTCGCGGCGATCAGTTGGTCGTCGCCGACGAGGCGCGGTACGAGTGCGTTCTGCGCGCCGACGCCGAACGAGTACGACGCCGACGCGAGCAGCATGGCCGCGTAGCACGGCCACACGTGCGGATGCGGGAGTGCCGCGTTGACGACGGTGAAGGTCGTCCCGACGATCATCCCCGCCTGCTGGTAGAGCATCAGGCGCCGCCGGTCGAAGGCGTCGGCGAATGCGCCGCCGAGGATCGTCAGCGTCAGCAGGGGGACGAGCTGCGCCAGCGAGAGCAGGCCGACGTCGAGATTCGATCGGGTGAGCGCGTACACCTGGTACGAAACGGTGACCAGGCCGATCTCACTGCCGATGAACGACGCGCTCTGCGCGAGCCACAGACGCCGGAACGAAGGCGACGTGCGCAACGGCGACCAGTCGAGGGCCAGCTTCCTGAGGCTCACGCCTGCATTAATGCAGCAGTGAAGGTCGACGGACTCGCGGTCACGTACACGCCTGCGGGACGAAGCGCCGTCGTCGCACTGCACGGGGCTACCGACGGGACGCGCGACTCATCGCCCCTGTACACGCACCTGCACGAGGCGCTTCCCGCGCACGGCGTCGGCGTCGCGACGTTCGACCGCCGCGGCGAAGGCGAGTCGGAGGGCGAGGCGACGCGCGGTCGCTTCGAGCTCCAGGCCCGCGACGCGCTCGCCGTCGCCCACGCCCTCGAGGTCGAGCGGTTCGGTCTGTGGGGTTACAGCCAGGGCGGTTGGGTCGCGCCGCTCGCCGCCACGCTGGACGCCGACGTCTCCTTCGTCGTCACCGTCGGCGCCGCGCACGTCTCGCCGGGCGAGCAGATGTTCTACGCGACCCGGCGCCAGCTCGAGCTCGCCGGCGTCGATCCCGCACCCGCGCTGGCGCTGCGGCGTGCGTTCGAGGACTGGGTGCACGGCCGCGGCTCCGCACCCGACCTCGAGTCGGCCGCCGACGAGCCGTGGTTTCCGCTTGCCTACCTGCCGTCGCGGCTGCTCGACGAGGAGGGCAGGCGCCTGTGGATCGACGAGATGGATTTCGACCCGCGCCCGGTGTTCGCCTCCGTGCACGTGCGCCTCGTCCATCTCTACGGCGAGCGCGATGCGTGGACGCCGCCACCGCCCGCGGCACCGAACGTCTACGTCGTTCCCGACGCCGGGCACGACATGACGCTGCCCGACGGCGAGCTCTCGCCGTTCTACGAGCGGCTGCTACTCGAAGAAGGTGTCGTCGTGTGAGTACGGCGGCGCGCAGCAGCAGAGGATGCGCAGCTCGCTCGTGCCGTTGTTGTGCAGCGAGTGCCACGCGCCCGCCGGGATGAGGACGGCGTCGCCGACCGCGATGCGTTTGTGCTCGCCGTCGACCTCCATGTCTCCTGAGCCCTTGACCACGAAATAGATCTCCTCCGTCTCGCGGTGGTAATGGCGCTCGGTCGCCTGGTCGGGCTCGAGCGTCGCCTCCGCGAGCGACTGCACGTCGGTGTGATGCAGCTCGCGGATGAACGAGCCGTCCTTCGTCACGAAGGACTCGATCGTGTTCACGGACGTGAGGTTCACAGCGCGCCGGCGAGAACCTCGACCACGCGTTCCTGCTGGTCGCGTTCGATCGCCGTGAAGAACGGCAGAGCGAGCGTGCGCGAGCTGAGGTCCTCGGAGACCGGGCACAGGCCCTCGCGGAAGCCGTAGCGCTCGCGCATGTACGGCTGCAGGTGGATCGACGGCAGGTAGCGGTTGAAGCCGATTCCTTCGCGCTCGAAGGTCGAGATCACGCGCTCGCGCGTCGCATTGTCGCGCAGGGCCACGACATAGACGAACCACGACCGCACGTGGTCGGCGTCGTCGGCCGCGGGCAGCTGCACGCCCTCGACGTCGCGGAGCAACTCGTTGTAGACCTGTGCGACGCGCGCGCGCCGCGGCAGGATCTCGTCGAGCTTCTCGACCTGGCCGAGCCCGATCGCGGCGCCGACGTCGGACAGCCGGTAGTTGTACCCGAGCCGCACGTGCTCGAGCCAGCCGCCGGAATCGCCGCGGCCCTGGTTGCGGAGGGAGCGCAGCCGGCGCCACTCGTCCTCGGAGTGCGTCGTGACGATGCCGCCCTCGCCGGTGGTCATCTGCTTGTTCGGATAGAAGGCGAAGACGGAGCTCGGGCCGTGCGTGCCGAGCGGGGCGCCCTTGTACAGCGCGCCGAGCGCCTCGCACGAGTCCTGGATGAACGCGAGCCCGTGCTCGTCGGCGATCGCGCGCAGCTCGTCGAGCTCGCACGGGTAGCCGTAGATGTCGACGGCGACGATCGCCTTCGTGCGCGGCGTCACCGCGGCGCGCACCGCGTCGGGATCCATGTTCAGCGTGCGCGCGTCGATGTCGGCGAAGACCGGAACGCCGCCTTCGTAGATGAAGCAGTTCGCGCTCGCCGCAAACGAGTACGGCGACGTGATCACCTCGTCGCCCGGTTCGACGCCGGCGCTGACGCAGAGCAGGTGCAGCCCTGCGGTGCCGGATGAGACGGCCGCCGCGTACGGGACACCGAGGTGCTCGGCGAACGCCTCCTCGAAGCGGTCGATCATCGGGCCGAGTGACAGCTGCCCGGACCGCATCACCTCGAGCACGAGCTCCTCCTCGCGCTCGCCGAGGTAGGGGCCCGAGAGCGGGACCCCGCGCGTCTCTTGCTTCACGCCTGCGTCTTCGCGGCCGGTGCGTACTCGAGCCATTGCGACCAACGCTCCGTGCGCCCGTGGCACGTGTCGAGGTACGCCTGCTGGATCTCGAGCGTCACCGGGCCCGGAGGCCCGATGAGGTGGTCGTCGACCTCGCGGATCGGTGTCACCTCGGCGGCGGTGCCGCACATGAACACCTCGTCGGCGAGATAGAGATCTGTGCGGATCAGATTCTTCTGGACGACGCCGTAACCGAGATCCTGTGCGATCTGGATCAGCGTGTCGCGCGTGATCCCCGGCAGAATCGACGCGGAGAGGTCGGGCGTGTAGATGACGCCGTCCCTGACCACGAAGATGTTCTCGCCCGAGCCGTCGGCGACGTAGCCGTCGGGCGTCAGCAGGATGGCCTCCTCGTAGCCGGCCCGGTTCGCCTCGATCACGGCGAGCATCGAGTTGAGATAGATGCCGGTCGCCTTCGCGACGTGCGGGACGACGTTGGCGCCGATGCGCTGCCAGCTCGACACCTTCGCGCGGATCCCGTTGCGCAAGCCTTCCTCGCCGAGGTAGGTGCCCCACGGCCACGACATGATCGCGACGTCGACCGGGTTCCCGCGTGAGGAGACGCCGAGCTCGCCGTACCCGAAGTACGCGATCGGCCGCAGGTAGCAGGCGGGCAAGCCGTTCGCGCCGACGACGTCCCAACAGGCAGCCTTCAGGTCGTCGCGCGTGTACGGCAGATCCATGTACAGCAGCTTCGCGCTGTTGATGAGGCGGTCGACGTGCTCGGTCAGACGAAAGATCGCGGTGCCGTTCTGCGCGTCGTACGCGCGAATCCCCTCGAAGACGCCGGAGCCGTAGTGGAGGCCGTGCGTGCCGACGTGGATCGTCGCGTCCGCCCAGTCGACGAGCTCGCCGTTCATCCAGATCTTCGAGGTCTCCTGCACGACGTGCTCCTTCCGTGGCCGACAGCCCTGAATCGTACCGTCAGGCCTCGGCGAGATCCCCGGGCAAAGCGGACGTCACGCGCGCGAGCTCGACCGGCGAAAGCCCGATCAGATGGCGATGCGAGCCGGCACCGGCCCAGACGAGCTCGTGCCGCAACAGCGCCCGGTCGAGCAGGACCATCGAAACACCGAGCGCGGGAAACGGCGCGACGGCGCCCGGCTCGAACCCCGTGGCCGTGAGCACCTCGTCGGCCTTCGCGACACGCGCGTAACCAGCGCCGGCGGCAGCTGCGATCTTCGCCGCGTCGGCCCGCTTGTCGCCGGGCAGCAATGCGAGCAGCGGCCGGCCGTCGCAGACGAAGACCAGCGACTTGACGATCTCGTCGAGCTCGCACCCCACGACGCGGGCCGCGTCGCGGGCGCTCTGCGTCCCGTCGGGGAATTCCTCGAGGCGCGCGTGGACGCCGCGCTCCCGGAGAACGGCAGCGACGCGCTCGACCGGCTCCGGCCACGGCTCCACCACCGCAACCGTAGAGGGCACTTCTTCGTTGTCCAAATCGCAGACAGTCGAAAGGGAGACGAATGGACGACCATGTGAAGCGGGCACGGACCGAGGCCCTCTTTCGCGATGTCAACGAACGCATCGCCGAGAGCGCCCAGCGGTTCGAGGCCGAAGCAACGCAGTTCGTCTGCGAATGCGCCGACCCGAACTGCACTCACAGGCTCGACGTGAGACTCGACGAGTACGAAGAAGTACGGGCCGACGGAGCGACCTTCATGCTCGCGCCGGGCCACGAGCACGACGACATCGAACGCGTCATCGACAAGCGCGGCCGGTTCAACGTCGTCGAGAAGGTGCAGCGCACGGTGCGCGACACCGTCCGCCGCCTCGACCCCCGCGCGAATCCGGCTTAGGCGGAGGGGCCGAGCTCGACGACCCGCGCGTCGTCGAAGCCCTCCGCCCGGATCCGCTCCACGAGCTCCGCCGGAGGCATCGAGTCGACGGTGAGCACCATCAGCGCCTTGCCGCCTTCCCGCGTCCGCGACACGGTCATGTGCGCGATGTTGACGCCGGCGTCGCCGAACAGCGTGCCGACGCGGCCGATCACGCCCGGCACGTCGTCGTAGCGGAACAGGACGAGCAGCGGCGCGATCTCCATGTCGAGCTCGAACCCGAGCGCGCTGACGAGCCACTGCCGGTTCTCGTTGCCGATCAGCGTCCCCGCGGCGCGGAGCTTCTCCTCGCCGCGCCGCACTTCGACCCGGACGAGATTCGTGAAGTCGCGCGAGGATTGCGACCGCTCTTCGCGCACTTCGATGCCGCGCTCGTGCGCGATCGACGGCGCGTTCACGTAATTGACGGGTCGGTCGGCGCGGCCCTGGAAGGCCCCGTTCAACGCAGCGACCGTCAGCAGCCGCGTGTCGTAGTCGGCGAGCCCCCCGTAGGCGGTGAGCGTGATCTCGTCCGCGTGGCCTTCGGCGAGCTCCATCACGAGGCGCCCGAGCTTCGCCGCGAGCGAGACGTACGGACCGAGCACCTCGAGATCCTCCGCACCCAGCACGGGAATGTTGACGGCGTTCGAGACGAGGCCGCCTTCGAGTGCGGCGGCGACCTGCTCGGCGACGATCACGCCTGCGCGATCCTGCGCCTCGCCCGTCGACGCGGCGAGATGCGGTGTCGCGACGACGTTGTCGAACTGCAGCAGCGGCCCTGCGTACGGCTCTTCCGAGTAGACGTCGAGCGCTGCGCCCGCGACCTTGCCCGATTCGAGGGCGGCGATCAGGGCGTCCTCGTCGAGCAGCTCACCGCGCGCTGCGTTGACGATCCGCACCCCGTCCTGCATCTGCGCGAACGCGTCCGTCGAGATGCTGCCGCGCGTCTCCGGGGTCAACGGCAGGTGCAGCGTCAGAAACGCCGCGACGGCGTACACGTCGTCGGGCGTCTCGACCCGCTCGACTCCGAGCTCGCGGAACCGCTCGCTCGCGACGAACGGGTCGTAGGCGACGACGTGCATGCCGAGACCCGCGGCGCGACGCGCCACCTGCTGGCCGATGCGGCCGAAGCCGAGGACGCCGAGCGTCTTGCCCGCGAGCTCGATGCCGCCGTAGGCCTTCCGTTCCCAGCGTCCCTGCTTCAAGGCGGCGTGCGCCTGCGGGATGTTGCGTGCGAGCGCGACGAGCAAGCCGATCGTGTGCTCCGCCGCAGAGACCACCGTCGACTCCGGCGCATTCGCGACGACGATCCCGCGGCGCGTCGCGGCCTCGACGTCGACGTTGTCGACACCGACGCCCGCACGTCCGATCACCTTCAGGTTCGTCGCGCGCTCGATCAGCGCCGCGGTGAGCTTCGTCGCCGAGCGGACGACGATCGCGTCGTAGTCGCCGATGATCTCCTCGAGCGGCGAATCGGCGTTCTCGTCGACGTCGAAGCGCGCGCGCAGCAGATCGACGCCCGCCGGGGCGATCGACTCGCGGACGAGAACCCTCACTGCTATGCGACCTGCGTGTGCTCGTACGCCTCGAGCGCCGCGGTCACGGCGACGCCGCGCTCGATGTCGGCGCCGAGCTCGGCGAGCGTCAGCTCGACCGCGGCGAGCGCGGTCGTGATGTCGAAGACGTCGAAGAAGCCGATGTGGCCGAGGCGGAAGATCTTGCCCTTCCAGTCACCCTGACCGCTCGCGATTGTGATCCCGTGCTTGTCGCGGAGGATCTTGACGATGTCGTCCGCGTTGACGCCGTCGGGCGCATGGACGGCGGTGACGACGGCGCTGCGATCCTCGTCCGGGGAAAAGAGCTCGAGCCCCATCGCCTTCGCGCCCGCGCGGGCGGCGCGGCCGAGCCGGACGTGGCGCTCGAACACAGTGTCGAGACCTTCGTCGAGCAGCAGGCCGAGTGCGACGTCCAGCGCGGCGACGAGCGACACCGGCGGCGTGAAGGCTGCGTCGAACTTCTGCTGCGCCTTCCGCGTGCGCTCCCAGTCGAAATAGAAGCGCGGCGTGTCGCCGGTCGCTGCATACGCCGACTCCGAGACGGCGCAGATGCCGAGGCCGGGCGGGGTCATCAGGGCTTTCTGTGAGCCGGAGACGACGACGTCGAGCCCCCAGGCGTCGGTCTCGCACGGGACGGCGCCGAGCGAGGACACAGCGTCGACGACGACGAGCGCGCCCTGCTCCTTTGCAGCCGCCGCGAGAGACTGGATGTCGGAGACGACGCCGGTCGAGGTCTCTGAATGGACGATCCAGACGGCCTTCGCATCGCGCTCGCGCAGCCGCGCGCGCACGTCGTCCGCATCAGGCGTCTCGCCCCACGCGTACTGCAGGTGGTCGACCTCCGCCCCGTATGCCTTCGTCAGCGACGCCCACCGTTCCCCGAAGTTCCCCGCGGAGACGACGAGGTGCCGCTCGCCACGCGTGACGAGGTTCTGGACGGCGGATTCGAACGCGCCGGTGCCGGAGGAGGCGAACATCAGCACCTCCTGCGACGTCCGGCAGACGTCGCGCAGCCGTGTCAGGCAGCTCTCGTAGACCGGGCGGAAATCGGGACTGCGGTGGTGGACGATCGGCTCTGCGAGCGCCGCCAGCACCTGCGGCGGGACGGGCGTCGGCCCGGGCGTCAACAGGTACTGCTTGCCTCCCACTCGACCGTAGGCTAGCGGCCGGCATGGACGCACTCCTCGCCTTCGCGGCCGCGTTGCTCGCTTTACGGCTGGCCGGGCTGCTGGCGCGGCGGTGGCGCGTCGCGCGGCGGCCGGAGCTCGCGGCCTGGGCGTGGTCGCTCGCGGCGTACGCGGTCGCGGCCGCGGCGATTGCCTGGGGCGAATCGGCGCAATGGGACGCCCGCGCGTTCCGTGTCTACTACGCGGCCGGCGCGCTCGTCACCGTGCCGCTTCTCGGTGCCGGGTCCCTCCTCCTCGCGGGCGTGCGCCGTGCAGGCGCGGTCGCCTGTGTCGTCGCCGGGATCGGCGTCGGCGTCGCGCTCGCGATGCCCGTCCACGGCAGCTTCGCGCAGCACGGCATCCCGCCGGCGCAGGACCACCTCGGCTGGGTGCCGCGCGCGCTCGCGATCGCGTTCAACAGCATCGGCACGCTTGCCGTCCTCGGTGTGGCACTTCGCTCGCTGCGGCGGCGCCCGCTCGGGAACTCGCTCATCGTGCTGGGCGTCGCGGCGGCGGCGCTCGGCTCCGGGCTTGCCGGTCTCGGCGCCGGCGGCGCCGCGATCGGCATCGCCGCCGGCGTCGCCTTGCTCTACGCCGGCTTCACCGTGCCTAGCAGCCGAACCGTCACGAAACCGCAACGCCTCGACGAGCGACCCGCCGAAGCCATGTCCAACCGCCGCAAATCGTGACCCTTTCGTAACGGGGACTGTCCCCGTTTTTAGGGTCAGCCGGCCGAGGGGCCCGCAACGGACACGGTGAGCGACTGCTGCGCGACGGTGCCGTCGGAGCCGACGGCGCGGATCAGCAGCTGGTGCTGTCCGGGCGTCTCCTGCGTCGTGTCCCAGTCCCACGCATAGGGCGCGACGGTCGCCGACGAGCGCACCACGCCGTCGACGGAGAACTCCACGTGATCGATCTTCCCGCTCGTCTGCACGAGCCAGTGCTGCACGTCTGCGACCGTCTGTCCGTCGCCGAGCGAGCTCGAGACGATCTTCGGCTCGACGTCCGCGTTGTCGACGACGACGGTCACGGAGGAGCGGACGAGCCGCCCGTCGGGCGCGCGGCCGACGAGCGCGATCGTGTGCTTGCCGTCCTTCGTGCGCCGCGTGTCCCACTTGAAGAGATAGGGCGCCGAGGTGTCGTGGTCGATCTCCCGCCCGTCGAGGAGGAGCGCAACGCGCGCAGGCTTGCCGGTGAAGATCGCGTGGATCGGCGTCACGCCGCTGACGCGCTGGTTCGGCTTGAACGCGACCTGCGCAAGCGAGAACGGCTGGTTCTTCACGCGGACGGTGAACACGCGGCGGGTCCACGACTTCGTGCCGTACGCGCGCAGCTCGAGCTTGTGCACGCCGTTCCGGAGCGTCGTCGTGTTCCAGAGCTGGTGTCCGCCCGCGAACTGGAACGGAGCGACGTGATCGATCCACCGGACCTTGCCGTCGACGAGGAACGCGACGTGCTTGACCGGCCCGCCGACGTCGATCTTCCAGGGCACACGGCCGGCGACGACCTGCCCCCCGTACACGGAGCTCGAGCGCACGTCGAGCCCCACGTGATGCTCGCGCCACCATTTCTGCGGGTAGGCGAAGCGCCGGACGAGGTTCATGAAGTACCCCCACTTCCAGTACGAGCCCGGATCGGTGTGGCCGTCGATGCCGCCGCCCTGCGTCGGATCGTTCGGGTCGGGAACCTGGTAGTGGCCGATGATGTGCTGGCGGTCGATCGGCATCAGCGACCGGCGCGCGACGACGGCGGCGAGGCGTGCCGTCGCGCGATATTCGGAGGTCGTGAAACCGGCCGGGTCGCCGGTGAAGCCGACGTTCTCGATCCCGATCGATTGCTCGTTCACCGCCCAGTTACCGGAGTGCCACGCGATGTCGTGGAGCGGCACGAGCTCCTGCACCTGGCCGGTGCGTGAGACGACGAAGTTCGCCGAGGCGTGCGCCCGCGGGTCGCGGAGCCATGAGACGGTGCCGAGGAAGCCGCCCTCGGAGACATGGATGACGATGAAGTGGATCGCGTCGAGCGGCCGCTCCGCCTGCGTGTAGTTCGTCTGCGCCGCGAGCTCGCCCGGCTGCGGCGCCGCGGCAGCGGCGCTCGCGCACGCAAGCGCGGCGATGAGAACGAGTGTGAGTCGGCGGAGCCCCATTGCCACGAATTGCCCCCGGAACCGGGCTCCGTTGTAGCGAAATCCCGGGCCGACCGGGTCTGTGAGCCGATCTTTACAAACAACCAGGTGTTACGAGCGTCTACGATCGGGACAACGCACGCATAGCCGCGCCGGCCGCCGCCCAGTTCTGACGCGCGACCGGTTCAACGACTTTGCCAAGCGAAACCACTGGGGGGTGGGATCTTTTGCGGCGCTTGACACTGGCCTTTTCAGGCCTGTGCGTCTGCGTTCTCTGCGCAGGCGCGATCAGCACGAACGCAGCACAAACAAAGGGAACGTGGCTCCGCGAGCAGATCGCGGGCTACGAGAAGCTGACCTGGCACTGGCAGCGCGTCATGGGCGTGGCGGTCACGCCCGGGGCCGCGAACCACGCCTCGGTCCAGGCGCTTCTGCGCTGGCGCAGGCTCGCGAAGGCGGCGCGCGTCAGGGCCCAGCATCCGCCGCACATGGCGGCCCTGCTCTGCATCCACCACTACGAGGGCAGCTGGACGGACAGCGGCGCGCCCTTCTGGGGCGGGTTGCAGATGAACTACGGGTTCCAGGCGACATACGGCGCCTGGCTCCTCCGGCACAAAGGGACTGCCGACCACTGGACGCCGCTCGAGCAGATCTGGACGGCGGAAAAAGCGGTCGTGAGCAGGGGTTTCTGGCCCTGGCCGAACACCGGACGGATGTGTGGCGTCTTGTAGGCGTCAACTCGATGCCAGAATGACTTGACAATGACATCACTCTGATGTCATGATGCCGTCGTGCAAATCGACGGCTACATCCAGGCACTCCGCGAAGACCTCGCCCGCATCGCGGCGGTCGGCGACGAGTCGACCGCCCGCGCTGCCGAGCTCGTCGCGGTTGCACTCGAGTCCGCCCTCGGCCGCCGCCTCATGGAG
>JAICWC010000091.1 GCA_025934995.1 Thermoleophilia bacterium
GCCGTCAGTCCGCTGGACGAGCCCGTCGTTGTTCGCGCAAGGCGTGTTGCCCTGGTGGAACTCGAACGCGACGTGGGCGTCTGCCGACGTCGTGTTCTGCGGGATGCGCTCCCACGCGAGGACCAGGAAGACGTGCTGCGGATCTCCGCCGGCATGGGTCGCGAGGTAGATCCGCGCCAGGTCGTCCTTGTTCGGCGCCTTCGACGGATCGACGACCGGGCACGAGTCGTTCTGCTTCGTGCCGCCCGCGAATGCACTGTCGCTCGTCGACACCTGTGCATCGGTGAGGCCGAGGAACGACCAGTCCATCGCGGTGGTCGTTGCCTGCTGATACGGCGCGGACCCTGACCAACTGAGAGGCCCGAAGTCGTTCCAGTCGGTTGTGGCCTCGTGGGTGAGGTTCCCATCGTCGTCCTCGAAGGCGGGAACGTTCACGCCGGCGAGGATTCTCGGGGCCGTGCGGCCCTTCTTCGGAGCGACCGACCAGCCCTTCTGGTTTTGGGGCCGGGTCGCCGCGATCTTGTGGAGCTGAGCGGCGCTCGATTTCCCGACGGCCGCGTGATGCGCGGTCGCAAGGTGCGGGGCCGCCTTGACCGCCGTCGGTGTCGTGAATGCATGCAGCACGCCGATGGGCGTGACGCCCGCGACTGCCGCGACAGCGCCGAACAGCAGGACCGCGACCGCAACGACGGCAAATGCCGCTGCCTTCGGTGTCCTTCTATTCGGCTCTTTGGGCCGCTTGCTCCAGGAACTCAAATCCCTCACCTCACCCTTTTTTGGCAGCGCGGACAGCCGGTGGCGCCCACACTTCTGGTTGTCAGTCGTGGTCTATGCGGCGCACTGAACGCACTCGCTATCCGGAGGGCTAGTACGAGCCGTACCTCGGCCTAAAGGCGTTCAGGTCTGTGAACACGCAGCTTCGGCCGAAGCGGCCGCGAATATCGGATCCCCCATCGGAGGGACTCGACCTCTGGACGAGCCGTCGATTCCTTCCGGGTGAGCCCGCAGCGCCTGATCGTGATCGCCTTCGCCGTCGCGGCGCTCTTCGGCGCGCCGTCTGCGCTCGCGTGCGGGGTCGGCGGGTATTCCTATGCAGGCATCGGTGCGACCTCGCACGCCTACGGGATCGGTGCGTCGGTGACGCCCGTCACGGGATTCAACGTCGCCAACGGCCACGTCGCCGGCTGGGTCGGCGTCGGCGGCCCGGGCGAGGGCCCGGGCGGGAGCGACGAGTGGATCCAGGCGGGCCTGAGCGGCTTCGCGGGCGTCGCCGGAACAAGCATCTACTACGAGGTGACGCGCGCCGGCGGGAACCCTGCGTACCACCAGGTCGCTGCGAGCGTGCCGTTCGGCAAGCCGATCCGCGTCGCGGTCCTCGAGATGCACAGCCGCCCGAACTGGTGGCGCGTCTGGGTCAACGGGTCTCCGGCCTCGGCTCCGGTGGAGCTTCCCGGAAGCCACGGGCGCTGGTCGCCGATCGCCACTGCCGAGAGCTGGGACGGCAACACCGGCGGCGCGTGCAACGGCTTCCTCTACAGATTCGACCGGATCTCGGTCGCCCACGCACCGGGCGGCGACTGGTCGCCGCTCCGCGCGAGCGACCCGATCACGAGCTCGTCGACGAAGCTGCGGCTGCGCACGACTGCGTCGTTCTACGCCGCGGAAGGCGACGCAGCCTTCCGCACGCTCGCCTCGCTCAGTTGGTGATCCAGATCGGCGTGCCGACCGGGGCCAACCGCCTGAGCGCCTCCGCCGTCTGATTCGAGACCCGGACGCAGCCGTGTGACACGGCCTGGCCGAGCAACTGGGGCGCACTCGTGCCGTGAATGCCGACCACACCGCCGCCCGGCCACTCGCTCAGCTTCGAGTACGCGCTCGTCTCGAGCGCGAACACGCCGAGGAATGGGTCGTCGGGAACGAACCGCGCCTGCACGTAGAAGTGGCCGAGCGGCGTCTCCATCCCGGGAGCGCCGATCGCGACGATCGCATGCAGTTCGTGCTTGCCGTGGAAGAAGACGTCGATCGTCCGCGACCTCCGGTGCACGACGATCTGGCTGACCGTCGGTCTGAGGGAAACGACCCGTGCCGGGACCCAGCCGTAGGTGCCGTTCGGCCGCATCGGCAGATTGATGCGATACCACGGCTCCCCGTCGGTCCCGGTACGCGTCGACATCGCGAGGATCTCCTGCCTGCGGAAGTCGGGCCGGAACTGCGTCAGGATTCTGATGATGCGTGCGTGTGGGTCGGGTGTGAGCCGCACCACGGTCTTCGGGACGAGCAGCTGGCCGGCGGCCGGGAAGACGCTCTCGATGTGCGCCGCTTTCACCGCTGCGGCGAGCGTCTTCGGTGTCGTCGACGCCGGCATTGTCGTGACGGGGGCAGTCGCCGTAGCCGAGACGACGGTCGTCGTCGCTGTGGGCGGCGGCGGGTTGTCCGCGCGGGACGGCAACGCCGTACCGGCGACGACACCCGCTGTGGACACGAGGGCGAGGAGAGCTGCCGTCCGAATGCTCACATCGTCACCGCGTACAGCGGGGTCGCCGCCGTCGTTGCCGGACGCCAGTGTGGCAACGTCGCGCGGACGGTCGTGCCGCCTGCCGTCCCGCAGTCGATCTCGACGGTGCCGCCGAGCAGCTGAACACGTTCGGTCACGCCCGCAAGCCCGTAGCGTCCGGCCGCACGGACGTTCTCGTAGGTTTCCTCGACGTCGAAACCGCAGCCGTTGTCGACGACCGCGAGCGTGATGAAACGCGACGTGCTCCGGACGCTTACGGCGACATGCGTTGCGCCGCTGTGCTTGCGGACATTCGCGAGCGACGCCTGCACCACGCGATACACGACGATCTTCTGGGAGCTCGTCAGCGACGAGACATCGCCCTCGATGGTCAGCTCGGTCTCGATCCCGGTCCCGTCGAGCTCACGCTGAAGCGCGAGCTCGAGCGGCAACTCGAGTGCCGTCGTCGAGCTGACGGAGCCGACGACGTCGCGCAGACCGCGGTCCAGTGAGATCAGACGGGCTTCGAGGTCGTCGAAGCGACCGCGCACGCGCGCCTGCAACTCCTCGGCGAGCAGTCCCGACATCTGGTTGCGTGCGAGCCGCAGGTCTTCGGCGAAGGCCACGAGCTCCTGGAGCGGCCCGTCGTGCAGGTCGAAGCCCAGTCGCACGAGGCGACGCTCGCCCTCCGCAGTCAGGTCGCGCTCGCGCTCGGAGCCGCGCGCATACAGCGCGTCCCGCTCGAGCACCGGAGACAGAGCGGCTGCGGCCTCGTCGAGATAGTCAGCGCACCTCGCAGCGACAGTAGGCCGCGTCCGCGCGACGAGCACGGCGTACGGGCGGTCCCACCGCTCCACGACCACCGTCTGTACCGAACTGGAGATCGAGATCGCGCCGTCGAGCGCGGCGCGGGCGGCTTCGCGCAGGCGGCGCCCGTGCGCGCCTTCACCTGCCGCAGCGAGGCACGTCAGGTCGCCGTCCTCGTCGAGGCACCAGAGAGAGACGTCGGACAGCGGCGCGATCTGCGCAAGGAGCGAGACGATCAGCTCGATGGCGCGGCCCGGCGGGAGCGAGCCCGATTCGGTGCCGGTGAGCGAGCGCCGATAGACGGCGAAGCCCGCGGCTTCCGGCGCGACCCCGAGCGCGGCGGCAGTCTGCGCAACGACCGCGTGCGCATCGGTTGTCGGCAGCTCGTGCTCGGCGAAGAGCCCGGCGAGCGCCGCGCCGAGGAAATCGAACGCCGCGGCCTCCGCGAACTGGCTGTAGCCGCAGCCGAGGCGGCGAGCCCGACGCTCGCAGCCGTCGAGCAGCTCGCGCGAGTGACGCGACAGCGGCAGGCCCGCGCGCGCTCGCGAGGGTGTACCGGTCGCCACCGAAACGGCGCGGCGGACGAGCTCGTCGCAGGTGGTCGGTGCTAGGGCGGGAACCGCAGATTCCACGTTCGGATTGTCCGTGCGGTGAACGCGCTACAGCAATGGGCCGTGCTGCCTCGATTGGGTTCACGCGTTGATCACGCTGCCCAAGACGATTTTGCGACCCGAGGCGCATTCCGTCGACCGACCCGCCGTTCAATCAGCGCGCCCCTCTCATGTGCCGTTTACCGCAGAATCATTTCTCGCTTGAACGCGTCTCTGGGCCGAACGGCCCAGGTACGTGTTCAATGGGTTGATCGGGACGTTGCGCGCTGTCCATAGGTCTCATGTCCCAATCGGGCAGCCGATACGGCGTAGGACGTACGCGCGGACGCGCGTTCAATCGCTTGAACGAAAGGTCGAGTCGGCTGGCTCGACCGCCGCGCGGAGGCAACTCCGCCCCGGGTTGGGAGGGCGTCGTATATATCGAGGTATGCTTCGTGCCGAGGCGAGGGCAGACAGTGCGTGAGGGGCCAGTCACGACCGGAAAGGACTACGTGCGCGGTCCCGACCCCGGCGAGCCTCGAGACCCGCGGTTCAACAGCCATCCCGTGCTCAGCGTCGTCCTCGCCGATGCCGACGCCGGCTATCGCGACCGAGTCCGGTCGGACTTGGCGCCGTACGGCTTCGCCGTCGTCGCCGACGCCGCGGATGCAGCCTCGGCCGTCGAGGCGGCTCTGCGCGAGGCGCCGGAGCTCTGCCTCGTCTCGCTCGACGTGCCGGGCGGCGGCCTGCACGCGCTCGCCGAGATCGCCCGCCGGCTCCCCGCGACCACCGTGATCGCACTGACCGTCGCGAATGTTCCGGAAGACCTGATCGCCGCGCTCCGGCGCGGGGCGGGCGGCTATCTGCTCAAAGAGATGAAGGCGATCGAGCTCGCCAAGGTGCTGCGCGCGGCGTGGAACGGAGAGGTCGCCGTCTCGCGCGCGCTCGTGCCCGCGCTCGTGAACGAGGTGCGCGGCGAGGACGGGCACACGCTCAGGCTTCCGACGGCGAGAATCGAGCTGACACCGCGCCAGTGGGAGGTCGCGGAAGCCCTGCGCGACGGCCTCGCGACCGATGCGATTGCGCTCCGGCTCGGGGTCTCGCAGGTGACGGTCCGACGCCACGTAGCGCGGCTCATGCATGCGATGGGTGCACCCAATCGCCGCGCCGCGATCGAGGCGTTGCGGCTCTACGGCAATCGCTGAAGCCGGGTCGTCCGAACGGCGGGGTCGGACCAGCCGAAGTTCGGGAGCAGCCGCGGGCCTACCGCATGAACGTCAGCGCGTGGACATGCAGACCATCCACGACGCGGACGTGCAGCCTGACGCGGCACGGGTCTTCGACTGGCGGTTCGCCGAGCTCTGCCGGGCCGGCTTCACCTCGGATCAGGCGTGGTGCCTCGCCTCCGCGCCCGACGTGGACATCCGCGTCGCAGAGCGGCTGCTCGCCGAGGGCTGCCCGCCGGCGACGGCGCAGCGCATCCTGCTCTGACGCGATCACCGTCTGAACCGGACGAAGGACGGAGCGGAACTAGACCTTCGCCATCGCGCACGCGCGGCTCCGCGGGATCTTCTTAGATGGCGGCGACGCGCTCCCTGCGCAGACGGTCGGGCCTTCTTCGGCCGGTCGGTCAGGACGTCCGATCAGAAGTCGGATTCGGGGAGCGCGTTGCCGCCTTACGCGTGGACGAGCGTTCGCAGGCGGGCGATTCCACTCGTCCCGGCCTTCGCCGCGATCGCGCTGAGATGACGCCTCACGGTGACCGCGGAGATCCCGAGGCGGGAGGCGATCTCCCGCGTCGTCAGGTCATCCTCGAGGAGCTCGAGGACGTTGCGTTCCCGCGACGTCAACACGATCTGCTGCTCGCCGACGGTCGCGCGACGCGACCCGCCCCGCAACTCACCGACGAGGGTCGAGATCTCGTGCCGAGGGATCGCGAGGTGGCCGGCCAGCACTGCCCTCACCGCGCCGATCAGGCCGTCCCCGTCTGCTGTCTTCGGGATGAACCCGCTGCCGCCGTTTCTGATCACGCCGAGCATGCTCGATTCGGAGCGCGCGGACGCGAGCGCGACGACACGCGCAGGTGCTTCGGCGGCGAGCCGTCGGGTCGCGTGCGCATGAACCCCTGCGTCGAGATCGGTGTCGAGGACACACACCGGCGCGCCGTGCTCGATCGTCGCAGCAACTGCCGAGGGGACGTCGCCGACCTCGACGACGATGAAGCCCGCGCCGCGCAGAAGACTCGCAATTCCTGTGCGATAGAGCCCGTCCGGAGAGGCGAGGACGACGACCGTGCTCACGCGACGGCCTCGGCAGGAGCGAAAAGGCGGGCGATCGACGGCGCGTCGACCGGGTGCCCGACGAAGTAGCCCTGCGCATGGTCGACGTCGAGCTCCCGGGCGAATGCCAACGACCTTGCGTCCTCGACGCCCTCGGCAACGACGTCCAGGCAGAGCCGGTGCGCCAGGCCGATCGTCGCGTGCGCGATCGCACGCTCGCGCGGCGAGGTGAGAGCAGCGCGAAGGAACGAGGCACCGAGCTTCACCTTCGCGAGCGGGAACACGCCGAGTGCAGCGAGCGAGGCGTGTCGCCCGGTGCCGAAGTCGTCGATGACGAGCACGAGGCCCAAAGCGGCAAGCTCGGTCGCGACACTGCGCGCGCGGGCGAAGTCGGAGACAATCGCGTCCTCCGGGATGTCGATCTCGATCCGTTCGGCATCGACCTCGTGCTCGTCGAGCAGCTCCTGGATGCGAGTCGGCAGCCGACCTTCGAGGGTGCGAGGATCGACGTTGATCGAGATGCCGATGTCGAGGCCGTCGCTCTGCCACGCTCCGGCCTGGGCGAAGGCGGCGGCGAGTGCGTGGTCGAAGATCGCACCGCCGAGGCCGTACCGTGCGGCGTCGGCCATGAATGCGTCCGCAGACAGCAACCCGCGCGAGGGGTGCCGCCAACGCAGCAGCGCCTCGACCGACGTCAACTTGCCGGACGCGAGGTCGAGGCGCGGCTGGTAGTGGAGGACGAGCTGGTCGGTCCCGATCGCTTTGCCGAGCTCCTCGGTGAGTGCGCGGCGCGCCGCCGCGGACGCGCGCACCGACACGTCGTAGAACGCGAAGCCGGTGCCAGCGCGCTTTGCCGTGTACATCGCGGTGTCGGCGTGCTCGGCGAGCGCTGCAGGTGTCTCGCCGTCTCTCGGGTGGAGCGCGACGCCGATGCTCGCCGACATCGGCACTCTGCCGCCTGCGATCTCGAGCGGTACGTCGAGCGCAGCGCGGATGCGTTGCACCGTCTCGTGGGCAGCCTCCTCGTCGGCGCCGACGAGCACGACGGCGAGCTCGTCGCCGCCGATCCGGGCAACCGTGTCCACCTCGCGGACCGCCCCGACCACTCGACACGCCACCTCTTGCAGGAGGACGTCCCCGGCCGCGTGACCAAAGGTGTCGTTGACCTCCTTGAAACGGTCGATGTCCATGACCATCAGAGCCACGCCGTCGCCGGTTCGAGACGACGTGGCGACTGCGCGCACGATCCGGTCGTCGAAGAGCCGCCGCGTTGGCAGACCTGTGAGCGGATCGCGCAGGGCGTCGAGCGTCGCCGTGCGCATCTCCCGGTGCGCACGCCGGCCGAGCACGATGATCAGGGCGCCGAACAAGAGGACGGCGGCCGCGACCCCCGCCGCGAAGAAATGCGGCTCGAGCAGGGAGAACGTTCCGAGCGCAGCCGACGCGACGCCGCACGCAACGAGACAACGCGTCCAGGATGGAGACGAAATGGGGTACCGCCGCAGTTGTGATTGCCGCAAAGCGCGAGCCCTTCCGCGCCGGCTGAACCTACACCCGGTTACGGGTGCGCGATAGCTCTAAAAGTGTGAGTTCCGTTCAATCGTAATCCGATCAACTGCTGGGCCTGCCGCGACGTCGGGCGGGTCGGGAGTCACCCTGTGGTCTTCGGCTTCCACGCCCGGGTCGGCCGGGACGAGGCCCTGCGCGGGCCCGGCGGGCGGCGACGGGTCAGCGGCCGTGGCGGGACCGGCTGCCGGTGGCTCATCGGGTGCCGCTGTCCGCGGTTGCTCCGGCGGAGCGATCGTCGGCGGAGCGGCGGGCGGAGCAGGCGGCCCGTCGATCGGCGCACCCGCAGGGCTGACGGGCGTGGCTTCGCCGCCGGCATCGCCGTTCACGACGGCAGGCGGGGCGAGCGTCGGCTCGTGGAACGCGATCGGCGGGTCGGCCGCCGGGCTCGCAGGCGTCGCGTTCGGCAGGAACCTCGTCGCGCGCGGCGCCGTCGGACGCGAGCGCGGCCGCCGAACGACTCGATGGTTCACCGGCACCGTCTTCGTCGTGACCGGGCGCATCCGGTGGGGCGCCGACACCGCCGCCGCTGCCGGCTTCGCCGGCGCTTGTGGAACCGCCACGGCGGGCGCGACGTCTCGAGCCACGACATAGCCACCGCCGGAGACGGCCGCTGCCGCCGCGATCATCGCGACCTTCGCACCGAGGCCGCCCACCGGCAGGAGCGAGGTCGGGAACGCCGCAGTACCGAGCTTGCCCAGGAGTCCGCGCTGTGCGCGGTACGTACGCGCAAGGGCGGCGCATTTCGGGCAATCGCGGATGTGAAGGCGCAGCGCGGCGTTTTCGTGCCTCGAGCTCTCGCCGTCGAGCCTCCGATTGATCGCCACCTCAGCCTCGAGACACGTGAGGGTCTCGCTGAGCTGCTCCCGGAGCGAACGCCGCGCGCGGAAGAGGAGCCGTTCAGTCGCCGCTGCAGTCAGGCCGACAGCGTCGGCGATCTCCGCATTCGTCCGCCCCTGCAGTTCGCGCATCGCGATCGCGGTTCGCTGGTCCGGCGGCAGGTGGCGTACCGCTCGGCGGATGTCCGCCGCGGTCGGCGTGTCGGAGCTGGGTGCGGGCGCCACGACAATCTCCTCGGTCAATGAGACCTCGCGCGGCCGGCGGGCCGAGTTGCGCGCCCGCTGACGGCAGACGTTTTGCGCGATCGTCACGAGCCAGTTCTCGCCGGCGCGTGGGCGCTCTCCGCTCTCGTACGCTCGGTACGCGTTCAGGAACGTCGTCTGCGTGACGTCCTCTGCGTCGGAGGCGTTGCCGGTGATCGAGAAGGCGTAGCGGTAGACACTTTTGACGTGCGCCCGGTAGAGCCGCTCGAAGCCGCTGTCGTCGCGCATGTGTGACGGGATCGGATGCAAGGACATGGCGAGCGCTGCGGCGTGCGAAAGACGCACGTCAGACTTGTCGTAACGCGCCCTGCTCGCGGCGGTTCGGCGCGAAGGTCGTGGCCTAGCCGGACCTTCGTCCGGGTGTCTCTCCGGTACGGCCCCGTGCCCGGACCGAAGGCTTGGTCGGACCCGTCCATCGATGGATGAGCATTCCCTGCAGCCGCCGCAGGGTTGAGATCGAGACGGCCGACTGCGCCCGCACGCGGGAGCCGAACGCCGAGGACTGGGGAGCGACACTGCGGACAACTGACCATTTCGAGCTCGACCCGACCGCCGGGGGCACCCCCCCGGTTTTGGTCTTCGCCTCCTCAGCGAGGCTCGTCGGCGACGAGCGCGATCAGCTCTGCGAGTCGCCGGCGTTCGAGAAGGGTCGCACGCATCGGCGCAGCCGCGTTGATGCGGTAGCGGGCGCGGCGTCCCTCGCGGCTGCGGGTCAGATAACCCGCTTCGCAGAGGTCGGCGAGGATGCCGTAGATCGCGCGCTCGCTGATGCCGACCTCGCGGGCGAGGTCGCTCACGCGCAGGTCCGGCTCGCGCGCGATCCAGAGCAGCACGAACGCGTGGTTGCTGAGGAACGTCCAGTTTTTTTTCACGTAACACCTGAAGCAGATTGCAGGGGTCGAGCCGCGAGCGTAGCTCGCAGCGCTTTTACACCTGACCACTTCGAGCTTGACCCGACCGCCGAGCGCACACGCCTCGGTTTGGTGCGTTCGGGGTCGCGTGAGGCTCGGGCGGTCGTGAGCGAGGGGAGCTGAGATGGCGCGCAGGATGAAGAAGAAGGCATCGTCGTTGCACATCAAAGGATCTGTCGGACTCATTGCTCTCTTTTTCGCGGGACTGCTCGTCGCGGGCGCGTTCGGGGATCTCTCGCCGATCACGGTCAGCACGTCGACGTTCGCGTCGACAACCTCCGACAGTTCCGCGACGACGACGGACCCGACTCCGACATCCACCGCACCGACGACGACTAGTACGACCGACACGACGCAGACGACGACGGCTCCCGCCTCGACAGTTGCGTCCACGTTCACACCCACTATCTCGAGCGACCAGGGCGACTACCCGCCGGGCTCGACTGTCACGCTCACCGGCGCCGGCTGGGGCCCGGGCGAGTCCGTCCACGTCGTCGTCAACGA
This sequence comes from Thermoleophilia bacterium, assembly GCA_025934995.1. Lineage (GTDB taxonomy): Bacteria > Actinomycetota > Thermoleophilia > Gaiellales > Gaiellaceae > Palsa-739. The sequence continues at coordinate 10,255 of JAICWC010000091.1, forward strand.
CACGATCGGCCAGACCTGGTCGTTCGCGGGCGACGCGATCGCAGACGTCGGCGGCGGGTTCACGCTCGAAGTGGTGCTGCCCGACTACTTCGTCTCGAACTACGACGTCAAGGCAACGGGCGCCGCCGGCGAAATCGCGACGGCGAGCTTCACCGACGCCATCCAGACGACGACAACCGTCGCGTCGGACACCAATCCATCCGCCCTCGGTCAGGCGGTCACCTTTACGGCGACGGTCACGTGTAGCAGAACCTGTGCGTTCACCAACGCTCAGTCCGTCGACTTCACAGACGGAGCGAACGCAAGCTGCAACAACGGGACCCTGCTAGGTTCCGTGAGCGGCACGAACTTCACCGGCACTGGAGACAGCCGGCAGGCAGCGTTCAGCACGTCGTCCCTGACCGCAGGAACGCACACGATCAGAGCGTGCTTCAACGGGGGCGGCGCAAATCCGACGGCCGGCAGTTCGACCAGCGATCCCGCGCTGAGTCAGATGGTGAATGCGCGGGCAACCACCTCGCTCGCGGTCAACCCAGCCTCCGGAACCTACGGAGACACCACCACAGTCAGCGCGACGCTGACTGCGAACGGGAACGGCGTCAGCGGCAAGACGATCAGCTTCACGCTCAACGGCACCGCGGTCTGTGGGGGCGCGACAGGCGTCACGTGCCCCACCACGAACGCGAGCGGGATCGCAACCCTCAGCAACGTCAGCCTCAGCGGCATCAACGCGGCGACGTATCCAGCCGGCACGAACAGCGGCGTGGCTGCGTCGTTCACAGCGGACAGCGGTTTCGCGGGGAGCAACGGCTCGAACTCGCTGACCGTCAACAAGCGGGCGATCACGGTGACGGCTGCCGCCAACTCGAAGACCTATGACGCGACCACGAGCGCGGCTGCGACGCCGACGATCACCTCTGGTTCGCTCGCGGGCTCCGAGACGGCGAACTTCACCGAGAGCTACGACAGCAAGAA
>JAICWC010000110.1 GCA_025934995.1 Thermoleophilia bacterium
CTTCCGGTCCAGTGCCAGCAGACGGTTGAGCTCGTCCTGGCGGAGTTCGACGTCCAAGGTCGATCCAGGGTACCAAGGCGTCCTGACACCCTCATAACAGGGCCGGGGTACCGTGACCGCGATGCGCTCCCTGGTCGTCGTCGCGGTGGCCGCGCTGGCAACCATCCTGGCGTCGTCCGCAGCCGCGACCCAGACTCCGCAAACGCTCTGGACTCCGCCGAACACGCGGATCGCGGCGTTCGCGCAGGACGGCCAGAACATCGCGTGGGTCGGCTCGCACGGCGCGGGCTGCAACACGGTGCACGTGCAGTCCCTGCAGTACGGCGTCGGCTACGAGCTGCCGTCCCAGAAGACGCAGAACGTCACCTGCCATTTCGTGTGGAGCAAGCGGCAGGCGGTCGAGCTCGCGCTCGCGGGGGTGCACGCGCTCTGGGCGCTGCCGCAGGACTCGCCGCTGCCGCTCGACTACGTGCTCGGCGCAGGCATCACGAAGTCCGAGCTCCCGGAGCGCCGGTTCCTCGAGGCCGCGCACAACGCGCGCGGCGTCGGGCAATGGCTCGGCGGCGTCGCGGGCAGCGGATCGACGCTCGCCTACACGGTGACGTCCGTCGACTGGGACGACGAGGCGGGCTGCCTCGCCGGCACCAGTCCCTGCACGCTGACGAAGACCGGCGGCGGCGTCTATGTCGTGCGCGGCCGCCTGCCCGTGCGGGTCCCGGGCACGCGCGCTGCGGTCGAGGTCGCGACGGCCGCCGGCGACATCGCGTGGGTCCCGGCCGGCAGGCTCGAGAAGAACGGACGACCGCGCGCGACCGCAGACCTGCCGATCGAGATCGTCGACGCGGGCAGTGGCCAGCAGATCGCGAGCGTCGTCCCTCAGGGTGTCCCGCTCGCGATCGCGATGTCCCCGCACGTGCTCGCGACCCTCGAGCGGACGCCGATCGGGCTTCGCCTCGCCTGGTACGACACGGCCACCGGCCATGCCTGGGGCTCGATCCCCGTCCCGAAGGCGACGAGCGCATGGCTCACCGCAAGCGACCAGCTGATCGTCTTCCGCGTCGGCAGATCGATCCGCGGCGTCTCGGTGGCGTCGCACCGGTCTCGCCTGCTCACGACCGCGGCTGCGACGCCGATCGGCCTCTCGCTCGAAGGCGGACGGCTCGCATGGGCCGAGAACCTGAACGGGAAAGCGCGGATCCGCGCGATCTACGTCAGCGGCAGAGGCTGAAGCTCGTCGAGCTCGACGATCGACGCGAGGCGGGCCGCCTCGCGCGGTTCGAAGCGACCGGGCCCCAGCTCGAGCACGGACGCAGCGGCGCAGCTGACGCCCTGGCGGAGCGCTTCGTCGACCGGTGCGCCGTTGAAGCGCGCGGCCAGGAACCCGCCGAGCAGCACGTCGCCGGCGCCGACGGCCGCGACCGGCTCCACGCGGTCGATCGCCGCGCGGTATCGCCGCGTGACCCGATCCTCGCGGAACAGCGCGAAGCACGCGGTCTCCTGCGTGATCAGGACGTTGCGCGCACCGAGCTCGACGATCGCGTCGAGCGCAACGCGGAAATCTTCGTCGTCCTGGAACTCCTGGCCGACGAGGCTCTCGGCCTCGCTCTGGTTCGGCGACACGAGGAACGGCTCCGCGTCGACGCCGCGCCGGAGCGGCTCCCCTTCGGTGTCGAGGACGCACTGCACGCCGCGCCGGTTCAGATCGCGGATCGCCTCGGCATAGAAGTCGTCCGCGACGTCGCGCGGCAACGTCCCGGAGAAGACGACGTACGTTGCGACGCGCGAGAGGTAGTGCAGCTTGTCGAGCAGCATCTCGAGCTCCTCGGTGCGCACTGCCGGGCCCCACTCGTAGATCAGGGTCAGCGCGCCCGCGGTCGGGTCGACGACCGCGGTCGACGTCCGCGACTCGTCGCCGATGCGCACGAAGTCGTTCAGCAGGCCTTCGACGCCGAGCCCTTCGATGATCCTGTCACCGGTCGTGCCGCCGGCGAGACCGGTCGCGACGACGGGCGTGTCGAGCAGCTTGACCGCGCGCGCGACGTTGATTCCCTTGCCACCGGCCGAGGTGAGACCGCCGCTCGCGCGGTGGCGATGACCCGGCTGGAAGTTCGGAACGGTGAGGGTGCGGTCGATCGCCGCGTTGAGGGTGACTGTGACGATCAATGGAAAACGCCAAGGAGATGATGCATGGTCCGGCCGAGGTAATAGCCGAGCTTGCCGCCCGCGCCGGGCTCGGCGATCGTGCGGCCGGCGACGAGCGGTCGCGAAAGCACGCGTTTTCCGTCCCTCCAGATCTCGACTCGTCCGAGCGCCTCGCCCTTGCGGACGGGGAGCGAGACGGCCGTCGGCGCGACGATCCGCTCGATGACGGACCGGCCGCGCCGCACGACCTCCAGCTGCGGCTTTCGCACGACGAGCGCGAGCTTCGAACGTCCGTACGGAACGTTCGTCCACGCATACGTCCGCGCCCGCACGAGCCACGCCGTGCGGTACTGCGCCTCCGACCAGGCCAGAAGCTGCTGGAGGTCGTCGTTGCGCGCGCTCCGGGTCGGAACCCCGAGCACGACGGCGTAGATCGTCTGCCCGAGATGTCTCTCGGCGCCGACCTCGCACCAGCCGGCGTCGTTCGTGTGTCCGGTCTTCACGCCGATCATTCCCGGCACGACACCGAGCAGATCGTTCCACGTGTGCACGGTGACGCGGCCGTTCTCGATCACGTCGCTCTCCTTGCGCACGATCTGCCGGACGATCGGCGAGTGCATCGCAATGCGCGCGAGCAGCGCGACGTCGCGCGCGCTCGACACGTGACCGGGCGCATCGAGGCCGTCCGGCCGGACGAAATGCGTGGCGCGCAGCCCGTACTTCCGGGCATGCGCATTCATCCAGCCGACGAACTTCGGGACATCGCCGCCCGCGGCCGCGGCGGCGAGCGCGTCCGCCGCGTTGTTCGCGCTCTGGATCAGCGCTCCCTCGAGCAGGTCGTGCACGCTGATCCGCTGACCGGTGTAGAGCGGGATGCGCGACTCGCCGACCTGCGCCGCGCCGCTCGTGACGGTGACGACGTCGCTCGGCTTCAGATGCTCGAGGGCGACGATCACCGTCATCAGCTTCGTGATGCTGGCGATCGGCACACGTTCGTTCGCGTCGTGCTGTGCAAGCACCTCACCCGTCGTACCGTTGACGACATACCACGCCCGGGCGTCCGACAGCTGCGGGGACGCATGCGCACCCGCCGCGAGCGCGAGCGCCGCGACGCTACCTGACGCGAAGCTTTTGACCCACCTGGAGCGCATTCGTGCTGACACCGGGGTTGAGCGCCTGGAGCTGCGCGACGGTGATTCCCTCCTTCGATGCAATCGTGCCGAAGGTATCGCCGGTCTGCACGACGTAGAACCGCTTCTTCGCCGGTTTCGCGCTCGATGTGGTCACGCTGACGACGATCCGCGGCGACGTCGTCGTCGTCTGTGGAGTCGCGTGGCTCGAGAGCGCCGAATGCACGAGAAGGACCGCGACGGTCACGCCGGCGAGGAACGCGACCGGGGCCGCGTAGTGCGCGACGCCGCGGGGCTTGGGCTTACGCCGCCCGCGCGACATCCCAGACCTCGCGCGCCAGCCGCTCTGCCTCGGCGGCCGGGTCGTCCGCGAAGATCACCGCCCGCGAGCTGGACACGAGCGCGGGCCCGGCGAACGCCGGCGCGCAATCCGCGACGGTCGCGCCCTGCGCGCCGACGCCGGGTAGCAGGAACGGCGCATGGGGTAAGAGCGCGCGTGCCGTCGCGAGCTCGTCCGGATATGTCGCGCCGACGACTGCGCCGACGGACGGCGCCTCCCGCCCCCATTGCGCGACGCGCTCGGCGACGAGCTCCCACACGCGGCGACCGTCGGCGAGCGGTGCGTCCTGCACGTCCCCGCTTCCGGGATTCGACGTCTTGACGAGCACGAAGATCCCGAAGCCGTCCCGACATGCCTCGAGAAAGGGCTGCAACGCATCGCCGCCGAGATATGGATTGACCGTCGCCGCGTCGGCGTGCGGACGAACGGCGTCGACGTACGCCTGCGCCGTCGTCCCGATGTCGCCTCGCTTCACGTCGGCGATCACGAGCATTCCCGCACCGCGCGCGTACGCGCAGACGTTCTCGAACGCGCGCACGCCCTCCCAGCCCCGCGCCTCGAAGAACGCCGATTGCGGCTTCACCGCGACCGCGTACGGCGCAACCGCGTCGACGATCCGCTTGCAGAAGGCCTCCGGGTCGTCGACGCGATCCGGGAACGGGTCGAGACCGACGACGAGCTGTGAGCGCTTCTGCTCAACAGCCTGGCCGAGCCGGTCGGAGAACGGTGTCAGCTCTGTTTGACTGCCGACTTGAGCGAGCTGCCCGCCGAGAACTTCGGCACGCGTGCGGCCGGAATCTCGACCTTCTCCGACGGATTGCGTGGATTCACGCCCGTGCGCGCGGCGCGCTGCTGCGTCGTGAACTTTCCGAAGCCGGTGAAGTTCACCTCGCCGCCGCGCTTGAGCTGGTCGGTGATCGTCTCGAGAAACGCCTCGACCGCCTTCCCCGCGTCGCGCGTCGTCAACTGACTGCGCCTGGCCACCTCCGCCACGAACTCCTGCTTCGTCATCGGACGGGACCCTACCGCAGCAGGTCGCCGGCGCGGAAGAGCGGCCTCAGGCGGACGGCGTGACGGGCGAGCGCGTCGGCGCCCCCTTCCTCGCGGTCGACGACGCAGACGGCGGTGTGCACGACGAGCCCAGCTGCACGCAGAGCATCGACCGACTCGAGCAGCGCGCCGCCCGAGGTGACGACGTCCTCGACGAGGCAGATGCATTCGCCGTCCTCGTACACGCCTTCGATCCGCTTCGAGGTGCCGTAGTCCTTGGCGGCCTTGCGCACGATCAGGAACGGCAGTCCGGAAGCCAGCGAGGCGGATGCCGCGAGCGCGACCGCACCGAGCTCCGGGCCGGCGAGCCGCGTCGCGTCGGCGACGTGCTCGCGGACGACGGCGGCGATTCGCTCCCCGATCGGCCGCAAGAGCTCCGGGCGGGTCTCGAAGCGGTACTTGTCGAGGTAGTACGTCGAGCGCTTGCCGGAGCGGAGCAGGAAGTCGCCTTCGAGATATGCGGCGGCCTTCAACTGCCGGCCGAGCTCGTCGCTCACCGTGCGGCGTCGAGCGCGTTCCGCGCGGCTTCGAGCAGCGGTGATGCCTCGGCGGCGCCGTCCACGTACGAGACCATGGCACCGTCGTCGAAGTAGACCTCCACGCGGTCGCGCCGCTTGCCGAACTGCCGCCGCAGCACGACGCTTCCGGCGAGGACGCCCGTCGCGAAACCGAACAGGGCGAGAAGCCTACGCTTCATCGTCGTCGTCCTTCTTCGTCGTGCGCCTGCGCTTGGGTTTCTCCGCGGGAGCGCTGTCGCGGAGGCAGGACTTGAGGTCGTAGAAGACGAGCCCGACGGTCGGGTTCGCGACCGTCGTCGCCGCGATCCGGCGCTCGCCGTCGCGCACGACGAAGACACAGCCGTCGGCGAGCGACGCCTCGACCTGCGTCACCTCCACGTCCTCGCTCCGCACGGCGTCTGCGCGCTCGAGGAGGCGCGCGGCGGCCTCGGCGAGTCGCTGCGCCTTCGCCTCGTCGGCGAGCGTCGAGCCCTGGACCGACCCGCCGGCGTCGAAGAGAACGGCGGCCTCGATCTGAGACGAGATCTCCGTGAGGTCGGCGAGGGCCTGGGCGGCATCCACGGCCGCAGGCTAACAGCCTGCGAAACTGCGCACCGTGGTTCGGAAGCGGCAGCTGGTGACGAAGTTCTTCGCGGACCGCGGCACGCACCTCGCCGCGATGGTCGCGTACTTCGCGCTCCTCTCCTTCGTGCCTCTGACGTTCCTCGCGCTGGCGCTGCTCGGCCTCGCGCATCGCGCCGACGCCTCGGACTTCCTCGTCAAGGAGCTGTCGCGGGCGTTCCCCGGCACCTCGCTCGCCAGCATCCTCAAGCTCGTCCACGAGGTGCAGGACAACGCCGCGACGCTGGGGATCATCGGCGGCATCGCGCTGCTCTGGTCGTCGCTGTCGCTCTTCAGTGCGCTCGAGTCGGCGTTCAACATCGTCTACGGATTGCCGAACCGCTCGTTCCTGCGCGGGAAGGCGCTCGCCGCGACGCTGATGATCGCGACGATCACGCTGCTCTTCGTCTCGCTCCTCGTGGGCTCGCTCGGCGTCGAGGTACTGAAGCGCTACGCACCGGGCTTCGTCGCCAACTCGATCGTCGCGTACATCGTCTCGATCGCCGTCTCGCTGCTCGGCGTCTTCCTCTTCCTCTTCGCGGTCTACTGGCTGCTGCCGACCGCGGACGTCGGGCCGCGCGACGCATTGCCCGGCGCCGCGTTCGCGGCGATCCTGCTCGAGGCCTCGTTCCAGGTGCTGCCGGTGTTCGTCCGCCTCGCGGGCGTCAGCCCGACGCTGCGCGTCCTCGGCGGCCCGATGATCCTCCTGCTCTGGCTGTACGTGATGGCGAACGTGATCGTCCTCGGCGCCGAGCTGAACTGGTGGCGCTCGGAGCGCGTGCGGCTACGGCGCACCGAGCCTGCGCTCGAGGGCCTCGCGTAGAGCGCGCGCCGAGCGCGCGCGGTGCGAGTGCTCGCTCTTCCACGCGTCGCCGAGCTCGCCGACGGTTTGCATCTCGCCGTCGGGGATGAAGATCGGGTCGTAGCCGAAGCCGCCGCTGCCGCGCGGCGCAGCCGCGATCGTCCCCTCGACGACGCCGGTCCCACGCAGCTCCTCGCCGTCGGGCGCGACGGCGACGAGCTCGCTGACGTACCGCGCACGCCGGTCGTCGACCCCGTCGAGCTCGGCGAGCAGCTTCGCGATCGCCGGCGCGCCTTCCGGCGCGTAGCGAGCCGAGCGCAGCCCGGGCCGGCCGCCGAGCGCAGCGACCTCGATGCCCGAGTCCTCCGCGACGACCCAGTCCACGGCGCCGGTGCGCGCGCGCCCGAACGCCGCCTTGAGCCCGGCGTTCTCGTAGTACGTCGCGCCTGTCTCCTCCGGATAGTCGTCGACGTCGAGCGGCTCGATCCGCCAGCCGGGGAGCAGGACCTCGAGCTCGCGCGCCTTGTGGGCGTTGCGCGAGCAGAGGATCATTCGCTCCATCGCACCTCGAGCACGCCGTCGATCTCCGCGACGGCGGCCACGACATGCGGCGAGCTCGCCTGCCCGTGCAGCGCGACGTCGATGGCGATCTCGCGGCGGTCCGCTTCCTGAGAGACGTCGAGCGAGACGACGCGCCCAAACCGCTCGACAGCCTCGATCACCGGCGCCGGGCTCCCGCCCGCGGCGACCTCGACGAGCAGGCGCTCCGTCTCGGAGCGGAAGCGGCGGGTCGCGCGGTAGGCGACGATGCGAAGCGGCCCGAGGGTGAGGAGCGCGCCGGCGGTGGCGATGACCGCCGCGTCGTAGTAGCCGGCGCCCGCCGCCATGCCGATCGCGGCGACGAGCCAGAGCGTCGCGGCGGTCGTCAGCCCGCGAACCGAGAGGCCCTGGCGGATGATCGCGCCTGCGCCGAGGAAGCCGATGCCGCTGACGATCTGCGCCGCGATGCGCGTCGGGTCGACGTGGGGCCCGACGAACGCATATGCGCTGACGAGGGTGAAGAGGGCGGAGCCGACGCAGACGACGAGGTGGGTGCGGAGGCCGGCGCCGCGCTCGCGCAGCTCGCGCTCGAGGCCGATCGCGCCGCCGAGCGCGGCTGCGACGGAGAGGCGGAGCAGCACGTGCGGCCAGCCGAGCGCCGTGGCGGCGGTGAGCGTCACGAGACCCTCACGACTTCACAACGCCTTTCAAAATGGGGGTAACCCCCTTTTTGACGTTCACGTCAAGTTCACGGAAGGTCGCGGCTGACGGCATCGGCCTGCTTCTCGCCGATCAGCCTGCACCCACGCTCGGCGAGGTCGAGCAGCTCGCCGAGCCGGTCGCGCGTGAAGGGGTCCTTCTCCGCCGTCGCCTGCACCTCGATCAACCGGCCGTCTCCCGTCATGACGACGTTCATGTCGGTGTCGGCGTTCGAGTCCTCGGAGTAGTCGAGGTCGAGCAGCGGATCGCCCGCGACGACGCCGACCGAGACGGCCGCGACCGAGTCGGCGAACGCGCGCGAAAGTCCGAAGCGATCGAGCGCGCGCTTGCCGGCGACGTATGCGCCGCAGATCGATGCGCAGCGCGTGCCGCCGTCCGCCTGCAGCACGTCGCAGTCGAGCCACAGCGTGCGCTCTCCGAGCGCCTTGAAGTCGACGACCGCGCGCAGGGCGCGACCGATCAGCCGCTGGATCTCGATCGTGCGCCCCTGCTGCTTCCCGCGCGACGCTTCGCGGTCGACGCGATCGCCCGTCGACGCCGGCAGGAGCGAGTACTCGGCCGTCATCCAGCCGCGTCCCTGGTTGCGCAGCCAGCGCGGCACCTCCTCCTGCACCATCGCCGTGCAGAGGACGATCGTCTTCCCCTGCGTGATCAGCGCCGAGCCGTGCGGGTTCTCGAGATAGTCCGGCTCGATCGTCAGCGGCCGCAGCGCATCCGCCCGACGCCCGTCGTTGCGCGACGTCATACGGCGCTCAACTCGGCCAGCGTCACGTGCTCGACGTCGCCGATCGGCAGCTGCAGGAATCTCCGCCCCATCTCGCGGAATGCTGCCGGATCGCCGGTCGTGAGGAAGCGGTACACGCCGTCGCGCCCGGCGTCGTTCTCCATTCCCTTGCGCTCGAGCGTCTCTGCGACCTCGCGCGCCGTCTCCTCGGCGGAGAAGACGAGGGTGACATCGCGACCGAATACGCGCTGCAGGATCGGCCTGATCAGCGGGTAGTGCGTGCAGCCGAGGATGACCGTATCGACGCCCGCTTCCTTCAGCGGCGCGATGTACTCCCGCACTGCTTCCTCCGTCTCGGGCCCGTACGGATCGTCGCTCTCGATCAGCGGCACGAGGCGCGGGCACGAGACCGGGTGGAACGAGACGCCCGCATCGAGCGCACGCACGAGCGACGCGTAGCGGCCGGAGTCGACCGTGCCCTGCGTCGCAAGCAGCCCGACACGGCGATTGCGCGTCGTCTGCACGGCTGCGTGCGCCTCGGGCGTGATCACGCCGAGCACCGGCACCGTCAGCTCCGCCTGCAGCTGCGGCAACGCCGCCGACGTCGCCGTGTTGCACGCGACGACGATCAGCTTCACGTCCTGTCGCTCGAGGAACGCGCCGATCTCCCGCGAGAAGTCGCGCACCTCGTCGAGCGGCCGCGGGCCGTACGGGAGCCGAGCGTGGTCGCCGAGGTAGACGAAATCCTCGTGCGGCAGCGTCACCAGGCACTCGTGGAGGACGGTGAGGCCGCCGACCCCGGAGTCGAAGACGCCGACGGGACGCGGATCCATTGCGAGGAGGCTACCCTGACGCCGTGCTTCGGAGGGCATTGGTCGTGGC
>JAICWC010000031.1 GCA_025934995.1 Thermoleophilia bacterium
CGTCGAGCAGCACGGAGCAGGAGCCGCACTCGCCCTGCTCGCACGCGTTCTTCGCGCCGGGGAAGCCGAGCTTCTCGCGCAGCGCGAAGAGCAGCGACTCACCCTCCCAGCAGTCGGCCTGGTGCTCCTCCCCGTTGATCTTCAGCGTGATCCTCAAGCGAGGACCCGCTTCAACGCCCGCTCCGCTAGCACACGCAGGGCGTGGCGACGGTACGCCTCGGTGCCGCGCACGTCGTCGATCGGCGACGCCGCCGCGGCGACGCGCTCGGCGAACGAATCGGCTTCGTCGCGCGGCGCCGTCACGAGCACCGGCCGCGGAGACGCCGACCCGAAGGACGCGCGCAGCTCGTCGCCTGCGGACACCGCGAGCGAGCAGACCGCGATCACCATCGCGTTGCGCGGACCGATCTTCATGAACGTCTGCGGCGCCTGCGACGGCGTCAGCCATACCGCGGCGATCAGCTCGTCCGCGGTGAGGACGTTGCGCTTCACCCCGGTGACGAACTCGCCGAGAGGCACGCGCCGCGTGCCGCGCACCGAGCGGCACTCCACCTCCGCCCGCTCCACGAGCAAGGGCGGCAGCGCGTCGCCTGCGGGCGACGACGTGCCGAGGTTCCCGCCGATCGTGCCGCGGTTCCGGATCTGCGGCGATCCGACCGTCCTCGACGCCTCGGCGAGGGCGGGCAGCTCGTCCCGCAGCGGGCCGTGCTCGATCTCGGCGTACGTGAGGCCTGCGCCGAGCCGCAGCGACCCGTTCTCGCGCGCGAACCCGCGCAGCTCGGCCACCTCGTTCAGGTTCAGGATCGTCTCCGGGCGGGCGCGGTCGAAGTTGAGCGCAACCATCACGTCGGTGCCGCCCTGGATCGGCCACGCGGCCGGTTGCTCCGCTTTCAGGCGGAGCGCCTCGTCGAGGGTGCGGGGCGTCAGGACTTCCACGGCGACGAAGGGTACGGTTCTTCGGCCATGGTCGCACCCCTCTCGAAGCGTCTTGCCGTGGCGCGCGGCGACGAGCCTGCCGATCTCGTGATCCGCGGGGGGAAGGTGCTCTCCGTCTTCACGCGCGAGTGGCTCGAGACAGATGTCGCGATCGCCGACGGCTGGATCGCGGGCCTCGGCGACTACGAGGGAGAAGAGACGATCGACGCGACCGGCCGGTGGGTCGTGCCCGGGTTCATCGACGCCCACATGCACCTCGAGTCGTCGAAGCTCCTGGTCGACGAGTTCGCGCGGCTCGTGCTTCCGTTCGGCACCACCGCAGTCGTCGCCGACCCGCACGAGATCGCGAACGTGCTCGGCACCGACGGCGTGCACTGGCTGCTCGACGCCACCGCCGAGCTGCCGCTCGACGTCTACTTCATGGCGTCCTCGTGCGTCCCTGCATCGGAGTTCGAGTCGCCGCGGCGCGAGCTCTCGCCCGGCGACCTCGACGCGCTCCTGCGCCGCCGTCGCGTGATCGGGCTCGCCGAGATGATGAACTTCCCGGGCGTCGTCGGCGGTGCGCCGACCGAGCTCGCGAAGCTCGCACTCGCCGAGCACGTCGACGGGCATGCGCCGGGCGTGCTCGGCCGCTCGCTGAACGCCTATGCCGCCGCCGGCATCCGCTCCGACCACGAGGCCTACACCGCGGAGGAGGGGCGCGAGCGTCTGCGGGCCGGGATGTGGCTCCTGATCCGCGAGGGCTCGGCGGCGCGCAACCTGCAGGCGCTGCTACCGCTCCTCGCCGAGTACGGGCCGGGCCGCATCGCGTTCTGCACCGACGACCGCGAGCCCGAGCACATCGCCGACGACGGCCACATCAACTCGATGGTGCGCGATGCGGTCGCGGCGGGGATCCCGGCGGAGGACGCGCTCGTATGCGCGACGTTCGGCCCGTCGCTGTGGCACGGTCTCGCGCACCTCGGCGCCGTCGCGCCCGGGTACCACGCCGACCTGCTCGTCCTTCCCGACCTCGAACGGTTCGTCCCCGAGATCGTGTTGAAGCGCGGCCGGCCGGCCGCCGAGATCCCGCGCGCAGAGGTGCCGGACTGGGTGCGGCACACGATGCGGATCGGCGCGTTCGGCCCGGAGATGTTCCGCGTGCCGTGGAGCGGCGGCGACGCGCGCGTGATCGGGATCGTGCCCGGCCAGATCGTCACCGACTCGCTCGTCGACACCCCTGCGGAGCGCGCGGGCGAGGCCGTCGCCGACGCGGATCGCGACCTCGCCAAGATCGCGGTGGTCGAGCGTCACCTCGGAACGGGCCGCGTCGGGCTCGGGTTCGTTCGCGGGTTCGGGCTCCAGCGCGGCGCGCTCGCCTCGACCGTCGCGCACGACGCGCACAACGTCGTCGTGGTCGGCATGAACGACGCGTCGATGGCGGCCGCGGTGCGGCGGCTCGCGAACCGCGGCGGCGGCATCGTCGTCGTCGACGGCGCAGAGGTGCTCGCGGAGCTGCCCCTCCCGGTTGCCGGCCTTCTCTCGGACGCGCCCGTCGACGAGGTCGTCGCCGCCTCGCGGGCAGTGGTCGCGGCCGCACGCGAGCTCGGCTGCACGCTGGACGCGCCGATCCAGCACCTCGCGTTCCTCGCGCTCTCGGTGATCCCCTCGCTGAAGCTCACTGACCGGGGCCTCGTCGACGTGAACCGGTTCGAGCTCGTGCCGCTCGAGGCGGGGACATGATCTACGGCAACGCGTGGATCGTGACGATGGACGACACCGGCACCGAGCACGAGCGCGGCTGGCTGCGGATCGAGGACGGTCTCGTCGTCGACGCCGGTGCGGGTGACGCGCCCGGCGCGTTCGAGGATCTCGGCGGCGCGGTCGTCACGCCGGGCTTCGTCAACACGCACCATCACCTCTACCAGACGCTGACGCGTGCACGGGCACAGGAGGCCGACCTCTTCACGTGGTTGAAGACGCTCTACCCCGTGTGGGCGCGCATCGACGAGGAGATGGAGTACGCCGCCGCGCGCTGCGGCCTCGCCGAGCTCGCGCTCTCGGGCTGCACGACGGTGTTCGACCACCACTACGTGTTCCCGCGCGGCGTGTCGGGCCTCGTCGAGGCGGAAGTGCGCGCCGCGCACGATCTCGGCGTGCGCATCGTCGCCTCGCGCGGCTCGATGGACCTCGGCGAATCCGACGGCGGCCTCCCGCCCGACTCGCTCGTCGAGGACATCGACACGATCCTTGCCGACACGGAGCGTCTGCACACCCTCGCCGACGGCGCGCTCGTGCAGATCGCGGTCGCGCCCTGCTCGCCGTTCTCGGTGACGACGCGGCTGATGGAGGAGTCGGCGGAGCTCGCACGCAGGCTCGGCCTCCAACTGCACACACATCTCGCGGAGACCGTCGAGGAGAACGCCTACTGCCGCGAGCTCTTCGGGTGCACGCCCGTCGAGTACCTCGAGCGTGTCGGCTGGATCGCAGGCGACGTGTGGTGCGCGCACTGCGTGCACCTCTCGGCCGCGGACGTCGCGACGTTCGGCCGCGCGGGCGTCGGTGTCGCCCACTGCCCCACGTCGAACCTGCGACTGGGGGCCGGAGTCGCGCCGGTGCGCGACCTGCTCGACGCGGGCGTCCGCGTCGGGCTCGGCGTCGACGGCAGTGCGTCGAACGAGCGCAGCGACATCTTCGTGGACGTCAAGAACGCGCTCCTCGTCGCGCGCGGGCGCGGCGGGGGCGCGGCGCTGACCGCACGCGATGCGCTGCGGCTCGCGACGCGCGGGGGCGCCGACGTGCTGCGGCGCGACGACATCGGGTCGCTCGAACCGGGAAAGCGCGCGGATTTCGCGGTCTGGCGCACGGACGCGCTCGAGTTCGGCGGGGCCGAGGACCTCGTCGCGAACCTCGTGTTGTCGGGGCCGCACCGCGTCGACCGGCTCGTCGTCGGCGGCGCCGACGTCGTGCGCGATGGAGGGCTCGTCCGGGCGGACGAGCAGGAGATCGCGCGCGAGCATCGCAAGGAGGCGGCGAGACTGTGGCGATGACCCTTTCCACGCACGTGCTCGACACCGAGCGCGGCAGTCCCGCCGCGGGTGTCCGCGTCGAGCTGTTCGCAGCAGACGGAACGCTCGCCGGCGACGGCGTGACCGACTCGGACGGCCGCATCTCCGATCTCGCAGACGCCGGCGCCGGCACCTACCGGCTCGTCTTCCACCCGCCGTCCCCGTTCTTCAAGCGGGTCGAGCTGGAGATCGAGCTCGGCGAAGGGCACTCCCACGTACCGCTGCTCATCTCGTCGTACGGGTGCGCGAGCTACCGCGGCAGCTGACGGCCGAGCAGCTCGCCGAGCTGTTCGAGGGACGCACGCGGTTCGTGGAGAAGCTCGCGGCGGTCGACGATCCGCTCGCGCACGCAGGCGAGCTGGCGCTCGAGCTGTCCGGCGACGAGAAGAAGGAGCTGCTCGACGCGCATCCCGCGATCGGCGCGAAGGCGGGCTCCGCGCGGTCGGTGCGGGAGCAGGGAACGGACGACGATCCGGCGGTGCTCCGCGAGCTCGCCGAGCTGAACGCGGCCTACGAGGAGCGGTTCGGCTTTCGCTTCGTCGTCTTCGTGAACGGCCGGCCGCGGCGCGCGATCGTGCCGGTGCTGCGAGCGCGGATGGAGCGCACGCGCGAAGAGGAGCTCGCGACAGCGGTCGACGAGCTGGTGCAGATCGCGGTGAATCGTTGGCAAACGTCGTAGCCCTCTCCGACTACTGGTGGGGGTGGGGCAACCTGCTCTTCCGGTGGCTGCACGTGATCGCGGCGATGGCGTGGATCGGCGCGTCGTTCTACTTCATCGCGCTCGACAACCACCTGACGCCGCCGCGGGACCCGGACGATGCGAGGCGCGGCGTCGGCGGCGAGTCGTGGGAGGTGCACGGCGGAGGCTTCTACCGCGTCGAGAAATTCCGCGTCGCACCCGAGCGGCTCCCGGAGCCGCTGCACTGGTTCAAGTGGGAGGCGTACACGACGTGGCTCTCCGGCTTCGCGCTCTTCATCGTCGTCTACTACTCGCACGCGACCTCGTACCTGATCGACCGCTCGGTCGCCGACCTGAGCGCTTGGGAGGCGATCTCGCTGTCGGTCGCAGGCATCGTGCTGGCGTGGCTCGTGTACGACGGTCTCTGCCGCGCGTTCGCGAACGACGAGGGCGTGCTCGCGGTGCTCGTGTTCGCGTTCGTCTGCGCAGCGGCGTGGGGATCGTGGGAGCTCTTCGCCGCGCGCGCGGCCTACCTCCAGGTGGGCGCGATGATCGGGACGATGATGGTCGGAAACGTCTTCTTCGTGATCATCCCGAACCACTGGAAGCTCGTTCGGGCGAAGGAGGCGGGGCGCGAGCCAGACCCACGCTGGAACCGCGAGGGAAAGACGCGCTCCGTGCACAACAACTACCTGACGCTGCCGGTCGTCTTCGCGATGCTGTCGAACCACTTCACGTTCACCTACGGGCACCGGAACGGCTGGATCGTGCTGGTCGCGCTGATGGCGATCGGCGCCGTCGTGCGCCATTACTTCAACCTGCGGCATCGCGGCCTGAACGTGTGGCCGATCCTCGGCATCGCGGCCGCCGCGGTCGTCGCCGTCGCGCTCGCGATCCGGTGAGCGGCAGGTAGGGTCTCGCGCGTGCTCGAGATCGTGGCAGCCGGGATGCGCTTCGTGGCGCGCTGGGAAGAGGGGCTCGCACCGCAGACGGTGGCCGCCTTCAAGGCGAGCCTGCCGATGGAGGAGCGGATCATCCACTGCCGCTGGAGCGGCGAGTCGAACTGGATCCCGTGGGGCGACCGCGACTTCGGCGTCGGCCCGGAGAACGCGACGTCGTATCCGCATCCCGGCGAGCTGGCGCTCTATCCCGGTGGGCAAAGCGAGACCGAGCTGCTCTTCCCCTACGGCTACTGCTCGTTCGCCTCCAAGGCGGGCCACCTGTGGGCGAACCACTTCGCCACCGTGGTGGAGGGCACGGAGCAGTTGAAGGAGCTCGGCCGCCTCACCCTCTGGGACGGCGCGCAGCCGATCTCCTTCCGAACGCTCTGACCGGGCGCGCGGCCTGTCCATTCGGGACCGTTCGGTCCTCTGAGGTTGCTCAGAGGATCCTCAGAGGACCCTCAGAGGCTGCGGCTCGAGAGGATGCGGCTCGATCTGCGGTGGAGGACGAACCGTCCGATCAGGCCGATGGTGAGGACGGCGGCGCCGGCTGCGACCGAGCGCCACGGAAGCGTCGCCATCAGCGCGACGCAGGCGACGAGGCCGGCGGCGTTCAACGGGCGCGGCCAGCGCCGGTGCTCCGCCGTCTGCGTGAACGCCGAGGCGTTCGCGATCGCGTAGTAGGCGAGGACGCCGAACGACGAGAACCCGATCGCGCCGCGCAGGTCGGTGGTGAGGACGAGCACGCAGACGACGGCGCCGAGCGCGAGCTCCGCATGGTCGGGCACCCGGTGCCGCGGGTGAACCGATTCGAGCCACCGCGGCAGGTCGCCGTTCCGCCCCATGGCGAGGGCGGTGCGCCCCACACCTGCGATCAACGCAAGGAGCGACCCGAGGCTTGCCACGGCAGCGCCGATCCGCGCGACCGGCGAGGCCCAGGCTGCGCCCGCGCCGTGGAGGGCGGTGACGACCGGCGCGGTACTCGCGGCGAGGGCGGCGGAGCCGGCCCCGAAGAGCACGGCGACGCCGACTGCCGCGTAGATCGCGACGGTGATCCCGAGGGCGAGGGGGATCGCGCGCGGAATCGTACGGGCGGGATCGCGTACCTCCTCGCCGAGCGTCGCGATGCGCGCGTAGCCCGCGAAGGCGAAGAAGAGCAGACCCGCCGACTGGGCGATCCCGTACGCGCCGCCGTGACCGAACGGCAGGCCCTGGACGCGTCCCCTGCCTCCGCCGACCGCGATCGCGACGACGACGACGGCGAGCGCGAGAACCGACAGCACGACGAGCACGCGTGCGAGACCCGCGGTGCGCGTGATGCCGCGATAGTTCACCGCGGTGAGCGCCGCCACCGCCCCGACACCGGCGGCCCGCTGCGCCCAGAGCGAGCCGCCGGCGGCGTACGACGCGAAGGTCAGCGCCATCGCGGCGCACGACGCGGTCTTCCCGATCACGAAACCCCAGCCGGCCGTGAACCCCCACCACTCGCCGAGCCGCTCGCGGCCGTAGACGTACGTGCCGCCGGAGGTGGGATACTGCGCGGCGAGCTGCGCCGAGGCGACCGCGTTGCAGTAGGCGACGCCCGCCGCGAGCGCGAGCCCGATCAGCAGGCCGCTCCCGGCAGCCGCCGCGGCCGGGCCGAACGCGGCGAAGACACCCGCGCCGATCATCGAGCCCAGCCCGATCACGACGGCGTCGCCGGTTCCGAGCCGGCGTGCGAGCGCCTCGGCCATGCTCACATAGCAGCTGCGACGCGTTCTGCCGCCGCGGCGAGCTCCTGGTCGGGCACGTTCGGCAGCGCGTCCTCCCAGACCGGCAGGAACATGCCGGTGGCCTCGACCATGCCGAGTGGACGCGGCATCAGCCAGACGTGAAAGTGCGCGCCGCCGTCGCCCCAGCGATAGAGGTGAACCCGACCGACGTCGCCGAGCGAAAGGATCGCCCGCTCGGCCCGCGCGACGACGCCTGCGAAGGAAGCAGCGACCTCCTCCGGCATGTCGGCGAACGAGTCGAAGTGCTCGCGGCTCGCGAGCCAGACCGCGCCCGGCAGGCTGCCGCCGACCGGCGCGTGCAGCGTCCAGTGCGCGTCCGACCAGAGCGCGTTCGTGGTCTTGCCGCCGCAGATCGCGCACGGCGGTCCGCCCGGCTCGCCGCGGCGCGGCGGCTCGGGGATCTGACGCTCGCCCGGCTCGCGGGGGACGAGCGGCTCTGCGTAGGGAAACGTCATGCTGGCTCCTTTCCTGGAGTGGCGACCCCGTTGAGCACGAGGCCGACGACGACGCGCTTCGCGCGCTTCGCAGCCCATTCGTGCCGGCCGCGGAGATGCACGTACGGCCACGCTGTGGCGTTGAAGACGGCGTCGGCGGCCTCGACGACGTCGTCACCCGGTGCCAGCGTCCCGTCCGCCGCGCCCTGGCGGAGGAACGTCATGAACGGACTGAGATAGTCGGGACGCCGGCCGGGGTGCGGCGCCTGATGGAAGGCCTCGTCGTTCGCGAGCATCAGATGGAGATGCCGGTCGACGAGGTCGCACAGAGCTTCGAGCGCACGACGCAGGCGTTCGAGCCCGGTCCCGTCCGCGGTCAGGATCGGGAACATCGCCGCCTGGAAATCGTCCGCGAGCGTTCCGACGAGCGAGTCGACGAGCAGCTCGAGCGTCAGCCCCTGCCGCCAGAGCGTGGAGCGCGCCCGCCCCGCCCGCTCGGCCACCCGCTCGAGCGTCAGCCCCTCGAAGCCCTGCTCACGGAGGACGGCGATCGTTGCATCCCGCAGCTCCTCGTCGATCTGCACCACGCATGGAGCATATATGCAACACGCTCGGTGCGTGGAGGCTAGCGCTCTTCGCGCACGTACGGCGTCCCGAGCGCCTGCGGGGCACCGAGTCGGCGACGTGCGCCTGCGCTCGAGACGAGCACCAGCACGACGATCGTCATCGTGTACGGCAGCGCCTGGAAGAGCTCGGGTGGGATGCCGCTCAGGATCCCGCGCGCCTGGAACGTGAACGGGATGCCCGAGAAGGCGCCGAAGAAGTACGCGCCGACGAGGCAGAACGTCGGCCGCCAGAAGGCGAAGATCACGAGCGCGATCGCGATCCAGCCGGCGCCCGACGTGAGCCCGTCCACCCACTGCGGCGTGATCGACAGCGAGAAGCACGCCCCGCCGACGCCCGCGAACGCGCCGCCGACCACTGTGTGAACGTAGCGGTAGGCGCGGACGTCGATGCCCATCGCGTCGGCCGCCGCCGGAGCGTCGCCGACCGCACGGACGTTGAGCCCGAAGCGCGTGCGGTTCAGGTACAGCGCAACGACGACCACGCAGATCCACGACGCGTAGACGAGCCACGACTGGTCGAGGAGGATCGGCCCGACGACCTTCGCCGTCCGCCACGAGTGCGGCAGGAACGGCGAGAACGACTGCCGCGCCGGCTGGTCGGCGATGTTCAGGTCGTTGCCGAGATACGACGAAAGTCCGGCGGCACCGGCGAAGATCGTCAGCGCAAGGCCGGAGACGATCTGGTTCGCGCGCAGCGTGATCACGAGGAACGCGTGGATCAACGCCATCGCCGCGCCCGCGACCATCGCGACGACGATGCCGAGCCAGAGCAAGCCGGTTCGCTGCACCGCCCAGAAGCCCATCACCGCGCCGACGAGCATCATTCCCTCGACGCCGAGGTTGAGCACGCCCGAGCGCTCGGCGAGCAGCTCGCCGAGCGCCGCGTAGAGGAGCGGCGTGCCGTAGATGACCGCGGACGCGAGCACGACGACGACGACCGAGTTGTTGATCATGCGGGCGCCTCCGCCGCATGCCCGCTGCGTGCGAAGCGCACGCGGTAGCGGATCAGGAGCTCGCCGCCGAGGGCGCAGAAGAGGATCAGCCCCTGGAGCACCCCGACGAGCCCCGAAGGGAAGTCGGCGCCCTGCAGCGCGAAGCCCGCGTTCTGGATCCCGCCGAGCAGGAACGCGACGAGCACGACGGCGAACGGGTTGTACCGCGCGAGCGCGGCGATCACGATCCCGGCATAGCCGTACCCGGCGGTCGTCAGCCCGCGCGGGTCGAGCGTATGGCGGAAGTCTCCGTCCTGGCTCGCGCCGCCGATGCCGGCGATCGCCCCCGAGAGCGCCATCACTGCGAGGATCTTCCGGCGTGTCCGCATGCCGGCATACGACGCGGCGCGCGGCGAGTCTCCGATCACCTGCACCTCGAAGCCGAACCGCGTTCGTGTGTAGAGGACCCACACGAAGAGAGCGACGACGATGCCGGCGAGCAGCCCGAACGGCAGGAAGAGCGACCCGACGTGTGCGGCCGGCCAGCTCGCCGCATCCGGCAGGTTCTTCCCCTGCGGGAACACCTTCGCCGTCGGGCTCGAGGTGTCCCGCCAGTACGACTGGGAGTCGAAGATCAGGTAGCTGATGACGAGCGCGCCGACGTAGTTCAGCATCAGCGACGTGATGATCTCGTTGGTCGAAAGGAATGCGCGGAGAATCCCCGGCACGAGCGCGAGGGCCGCGCCGCCGACGGCGCCTGCGACGAACATGCCCGGCACCGACAGCCATCCCGAGTGGTCGCCGAGCGCGATCCCGGCCGCCGCCCCGAGGATGGCGCCCGCGTAGAGCTGACCCTCGCCGCCGATGTTGAAGAGCTGCATGCGGAATGCGACGGCCGCGCACAGCCCTGTGAAGAGGAGCGGCGTCGCGGCGACGAAGGTGGCGTTCAGCGACTGGCTGCCGAGGAATCCGGTGTCGAAGATCCGGCGGAACGTGCTGCCCGGCGAGTGATGCGTGACGAGGAGGACGATCGTCATCACGCCGAACGCGACGACGACGGACCCGATCGGGACTGCGAGCGAGAGCCATTTCGGCTGCGCGAGCCGGCGCTCGATCCTGATCACTCGGCCACCCCGCCCGCCATCAGCAACCCGATCTCCTCCACCGTCGACGCACGCGCGTCGAGCTCGCCCGCGATCGCGCCTTCGTAGATGACGAAGATGCGGTCGGCGAGTGCGCGGATCTCGTCGAGGTCCTCCGAGATGAGCAGCACGCCGACGCCGCCGGAGGCCGCGTCGCGAAGGTACCGGTGGACGGTCTCGATGGCGGCGACGTCGAGGCCGCGCGTCGGCGACGCGACGACCAGCACGCGCGGCGACCCGTGGAACTCGCGCGCGAGCACGACCTTCTGCAGGTTCCCGCCGGAGAGCTGGCGCGCAGGCAGGTCGGGGCCGCCGCCGCGCACGTCGTAGCGTTTGATGAGCGCGGCGGCGTGGTCGCGGATCGCCCGCAGCCGCAAGAGCGGCCCCCGCGTGACGCTTCGGCCGCGGTAGGACTTGAGGACGACGTTCGACGCGATCGAGAGCGACGGCGCGACGCCGGTCGTCAGCCGGTCCTCCGGAACGTGCGCGACGCCGGCGCGAATAGCGGCGCGCGCGTCGCCGGAGCCGAGCCGCTTCCCGTCGACGGCGACCTCGCCGCGCGCCGCCTGACGCATGCCCGTCACCGTCTCCGCAAGCTCGCGCTGGCCGTTCCCGGCGACGCCGGCGATCGCGACGATCTCGCCGCTTCGAACGGTCAGCGACACGCCCCGGAGCGCATCGCCCCCACGGTCGCCGGCCGCCCAGAGGTCGCGCACCTCGAGCACGGGGGTGCCGATCTCGACCGCGCGCTCGACCCGCTCGGCGAGCGCCACCTCGCGCCCCACCATCAGCGCAGCCAGCGAGCGCTGCGTCGCCTCCTTCGTCTCGACGGTGTCGACGGTCTTCCCGCCGCGGAGGACCGTCACGCGGTCGGAGACCGCTTTCACCTCGTGCAGCTTGTGCGAGATGAAGACGATCGTCCGTCCTTCGTCCGCCATCACGCGCAGTGTCTCGAAGAGCGAGTCGGCCTCCTGCGGCGTCAGCACCGCCGTCGGCTCGTCGAGGATCAGGATGGTCGCCTGGCGATACAGGGCCTTCAGGATCTCGACGCGCTGCTGCTCGCCGAGCGAGAGCTGCCAGATCCGCGCGCGTGGATCGACCGCGATCCGGTAGCGCTTCCCGAGCTCGGCGACCCGCTGCTCGATGCGGCGCGGGTGCACCATGAGCTTTCTTCCCTCACCGCGGTGATCGCCGAGGATGACGTTCTCTGCGACGGTGAACGGCGGCACGAGCCGGAAGTGCTGGTGCACCATGCAGATGCCCGCGTCGAGCGCGTCGCGCGGCGAGCCGAATGTGACAGGCGTGCCGCGCAGGAGGATCTCGCCCTCGTCCGGCCGGTAGAGGCCGGTGAGGATGTTCGAGAGCGTCGACTTGCCCGCGCCGTTCTCGCCGAGCAGCGCGTGCACCTCACCCTCCGCTGCCTCGAAGTCGACGGCGTCGTTCGCGACGACGCCGGGAAACCGCTTCGTGATCCCTCGCAGCTCGACGGCGGCAGGCATAAAAAAGAGGGCGGGCGAGACACGAGGCCTCGCCCGCCCACCGTTCCGTCAGCCCTTCGGGCTTCCGATGACGCCCTTGACGAGGTAGTTCATCGAGTACAGGTCGTTGAACGTGGGGCGGTGCCCCTTCTTGATGCGCAGCTTCCCGTTCTGGTCGTAGATCGGGCCGCTGAACTCGTTCCACTTGCCGCTCTCGATCAATGCCTTCTGCTGCGCGATCAGCTTCTTCGTCGCAGCGGAGACACCCTTGCCGAAGGGGGCGAGCTTGGTGAACCCGTCCTTCAGGCTGCCGTAGTAGTTGCCGGTCTTCCAGGTCCCGTTCATCGCGGCCTTCACCCGCTTCAGGTAGTACGGGCCCCAGTTGTAGACGGCTCCGGTGAGCCACGAGTGCGGCGCGAACTTCTTCGCGTCCGAGTCGTAGCCGACCCACGGCACGCCCGCGGACTCGGAGTACTGGCCGGCCGACGGGCTGTCGACGTTCTGCCCGATCACGTCCGCGCCCGCCGAGTGCAGGTTCTCGGCCGCCTTCTTCTCCTTCGCCGGATCGAACCAGGAGTTCGTCCAGATGATCTTCACCTTCGCGCCCGGATGCGCCTTCTGCACGCCGAGGGCGAATGCGTTCGTGTGCCGGATCACCTCGGGAATCGCGAACGGCACGACATAGCCGACCGTGCCGCTCTTCGACGCCGCGCCTGCCGCAATACCCGACAGGTAGATCGCGTCCTCACCGGCGCCGTAGTACTCCGCCATGTTCTTCAGGATGATCGTGCCGGTCGCCATCTCGAACTTGACGTTCGGATTCTTCTTCGCGGCCGCCGCCATCGCAGGCTGGAACCCGAACGACGTCGCGAAGATCATCTGGTTCCCGTCACGGATCAGCTGATCGATCACCGTCGCGACCTGCGGCCCTTCGGGGACGTTCTCCTTGTAGGTCGTCTGCACCTTCGAGCCGAGGTGCCTCTGCACGTAGAGGCGACCCTGCTCGTGTGCCTGCGACCAGCCGCCGTCGTTGTGCGGGCCGACATAGATGAATGCCACCTTGTACGCGCCGCTCGATTTCGCCGCGCCCGGCGAGGTGCCGAGGGCGAGGACGAGTGCGACTGCCGAGATCACGACGAGAATCCCGGCCAGCGCGAGCTTCCTCTTGGTCAATGTGTTCCTCTCCTTACGCCGGTATTGCGGGGGGTGCAGACGAATGTAACCGACCTTCCGGCGGGCGGCTAGAGCGCGTGGGAAACGCCCTGCAGAATCGCCTCTTCGGCGCTCCAGGGAAAGGTGATCCAGCGGTCCGTGCGGCGCCAGACGTACTCACACTTGACCACCGAACGGGGCTTCTCGTAGAGAACCGCGCAGCGCACCTCGGCGACCTTGCCCGCACAGAACTCCTGCACAAGCCTCAGCGTCGCGCCCGTGTCGGCGACGTCGTCGGCGACGAGCACCTTGAAGTCGGCGAAGTCGACAAGGTCGGGCACCGGCGGCAGGATCATCGGCACCTCGAGGCGCTCGTCGACGCCCGTGTAGAACTCGACGTTCATCGTGAACGTGTTCTTGACGCCGAGGGCGTAGCCGATCGCGCCCGCGACGAGCAGGCCGCCGCGCGCGATCCCGAGCACCATGTCGGGCCGGTAGCCGTCGTCGTAGACCGCCTGCGCGAGCTCCCGGCCGCCGAGGCCGAGGTCGTCCCACACCATCACCTCGCGTTCGTTCAAGACACGAGCCTAGCGAGCGCGGCGGTGAGCGCATCGACCGCGAGCGCGATGTCCTCGGCGCTCGAGAGCTCGTCGGGATGGTGGCTGACGCCGCCGTTCAGGCTGCGGACGAAGAGCAGCGAGCTCCCCGGTACGAACATCGCGTCGTGGCCCGCGCCGGAGACGAGCCGCGGCGCATCGGGGAGGATCGCCGCGAAGGCGTCGCCCATGGGCACCGGGTCGGAGCGCCACTGGAGCTCGAAGTCGAGCTCTTCGACCAGCGCGTCGAGGAGCTTCGCGTCTGCCGACCGCGCATCGACCGACACGGTCACCTTCGCCGGAACGACGTTCGTCGCGTTCGGCTCGACCTCGATCGAGCCGACGGTGGCGACCGTTCCCTCACCCGCGCACTCGCGGACGTGCAGGACGAACTTCGCGGCCTGCACGAGCGCGTCGTCGCGCCGGTCCATCGGCGTCGTCCCCGCGTGGTCGGCGCGACCCTCGAAGACCCTGAACCCGCGCGCCTGGCCCGCGATCGCCGTGACGACGCCGAGCGGCTCGCCGAGGCTCGCGAGCACCGGACCTTGTTCGATGTGCAGCTCGAGGTAGGCGTCCGGGAGCTCGGCGAGCCGCTTGCTGCCCATCGGCCCGGTCTCCTCCGCGCGGAAGGCGACGACGGCGAGCGGCGCCTCCGGCAGACGGGCCGCGGCCTCGATCGCCGCGACGACGCCGAGGGCTCCGTCGAACCGGCCTCCGGTGGGGACGCTGTCGAGATGCGAGCCGGCCCAGACGCGCGGGGCGCCGCGCTTCCCGAACAGGTTGCCAGCGTCGTCGACCGAGACGTCGAGCCCCGCCTCGCGCATCCACCCGGCGGCCAGCTCGTGCGCGGCGTCCTCTTCGGCCGAGTACCCGGCGCGATGCTGCGCGATCGCGTAGATCTGCTCCAGCCGCTCGACGATCATCGGTCTCCACTCCGGCGCCGGCCACGCCGGCACCTCCGTTCTTCGGTCGACTCCGCCAAGGCTACGTCTCCGGCAATGCTCGCAGGACGCGCCGGCCGGCGAGCGGAAGCAGCGCGACGGCGGCGAAGCCCCAGCCGTACGAGGTCGCGCCGACGAGCACCCCGAAGAGCCCGGGATAGACGGCTCCCGAGCCGTTCAGGAGCGTCTGCTGCAACCCGATCGCCGCACCGCTCCGTGCGTGGCCGGCGAGCTCGGCTGCCGCGGCGAACGACAGCCCGTTCCAGCTCATCGAGAGGACGCCGGCGAGGACGAGCGACGGCAGGAGGAGCGCGAGCGGCGCCCGCAGGAGCACGGCCGTCACGAGCACGAGTGCGGTGACGGCGAGCGCGATCGCGCGCAGCGGCCCGAGCCGCGACCCGCGCAGGTCGGAGACGCGGCCGGCGGAGATGCGGGCGACGATCCCGAGCGCCTGGACGACGGCCAGAACGGCCGCGGCGGCGGACTCCGACATCCCGCGTTGCTCGTGCAGGAAGAGGACGGTGAAGCCGACCACGCACATCTGCGGCGCGAGCACGAGCGCGCTCCCCACCGACATGCGCCAGATCCGGGGGTCGCGAAGCGGCGCGACGGTGAGCTCGCCGGTCGCCTCGGGCCGCGGGCCCTCGCGGAGCACGACGAGCGCCGCCCCGGCGGAGACGAGGCAGGCGACTCCCATCGCTCCGAATCCCCAGCCGACGCCGCCGGCATGGACGATCGCCGGCAGCGCGACCGAGGTCGCAAAGCCGCCGATCGGGATGGCCGTCTGGCGGATGCCGAGCGCGAGACCGCGCTGCCGGGCGGGGAACCACGCCATCACCGCGCGACCGCTCGCCGACTGCACGCTCGCACCGGCGAGCCCCGCGAACATGAGCAGCGCGAGCAGCGGCCAGAATCCGTGCGCCTGCGACGCGAACGTGAGCGTGGCGCCGCAGACGCCGACGCCCGCGACGAGCACCGAGCGCTCGCCGAGCCGGTCGGTGAGCAGGCCGAGCGGGATCAGGCTGACGACCGAGCCTGCGAACGACGCGGAGATCAGGACGCCCACCTGGCCGAGCGTCAGCCCGAAGCGGTCGCGGAGAAACGGCGCCATCACGGCGACGCCGAACCAGATCGCAGAGTACGTCGACTGCGCGAACGTGCCCGCCGCGAGGACGGCCCAGCGGTAGTTCGAGCTCAGAGGCCGAACGCCATCAGGCCGACAATAGCTCCCCGATACGCACGTGCTCCGTGAGGAGCGTCCTGAAGCGCGCGGGATCGCCGCCGACATAGGCGCGGCAGAGATCGCGGCCCGCGGAGTAGGTGATCACGTAGGCGCGCCAGGTCGGGTCGGTGACGAAGCTGACGCTGTGCTTCGCCTGATCCGGCGGCACGAGGCTCCAGCGCTCGACGAACGCCTGCGCCTCCGCCTCGGACGCGCCCTCCTCGTGGATCATCAGCGCCGCGTCCAGCCCGACGGTGCGCAGCGGCTCCAGCGCCTTCGAGATCCGCTCCGCGAGCTCCGGGTCGGCGAGCTCGAGCCCGTGCCCGCGCAGGATCGCGTACAGCTCTTCCTTGCCCGCGTCGTCGAGGACGAGATCGATTCCGGTCTCCGCGATCCCTTCGCTGAGCACCGCCTGCGGCGTCGGCACGAGCTGGATCGCCTCCTCGACCTTCCCCTGCTCGCGGAGCAGCGACTGCTCCTTGACCGCGTGCTCGGTGTGGTGGCCCGGATAGATCTCGTGGGCGACGAGGTGCACGAGGTCGAGGCCCGTCGTCGGAACATCGACGTTCAGGGCGACACGGCTTGCGAGCTCGCCCCGGTAGTAGTTGAACGCCCACCACGGCTCGTTGGAGACCGGCTCGAGCGCCACCTCCTCGCCGGCGGGCAGCTCGAGCAGCGCGTTCGTCCGCGCGCGCAGGACCGGCAGCAGGTCGTGCGTAATCGGGACCGCCTTCTCGCCGGCAACGAGGTGCCGCTCGCGCCACGCTTGCCTGCGCTCGTAGAGCGACCCGTCGCCCGGGAGCAGCTCGTCGAGCTCCGAGTGCACGGCGGCGTAGACGTCCTCGGACGCGCGAGCAGGACGGACGCCGTAACAGCCTTCCACCTCGTCGCTGTAGGACAGCTGCTCGCCCGCGAGGACGCGCGCGTAGACGGTGCAGGCGGCGACCTGGTCGCGCAGCCAGCCGTCGTCGAGCGAGTCGCGCAGCCGCGCTCCGTCGGCGGCGAGCTCGGACGCGTGGATGACAGGCTCGTCGTCGACCGCGTCCTGCAGGTCCTGCGGCCCGTAGTAGGCGTCGACGAGACCGTCGACATGCTTCCCGAGCCGCAGGCCCAGGAGCAAGTACTCCTCAGCCGCGTTCAAAAAGCGCCGCCTGTCCCTGTCCCACGCCGACGCACATCGTCGCGACACCGTAACGGCCGCCGCGCCGGCGCAGCTCGTGCAGCAGCGTCACCGCGAGACGCGCGCCGCTCATCCCGAGCGGATGCCCGATCGCGATCGCGCCGCCGTTCACATTCACCTTCGCCTCGTCGATGCCGAGCTCACGCACGACCGCGACCGACTGCGACGCGAACGCCTCGTTCAGCTCCATCAGGTCGATGTCTTCTACCGCGACCTTCGCCCGCTCGAGCAGCCTGCGCACCGCGGGGACCGGCCCGATCCCCATCACGCGCGGGTCGACGCCCGCGACGGCCGACGCGACGAACGCGCCGAGCGGCTCGACGCCGAGCTCGCGCGCCTTCTCCTCCGATGCGATCACGAGCGCGGCGGCTCCGTCGTTCAGCCCGGAGGAGTTTCCCGCCGTGACGCTGCCGCCTGCGCGGAACGCGGGTTTCAGCGACGCGAGCCTCTCCGCCGATGTGTCCGTTCGCGGATGCTCGTCGCGTGTCACGTCGCCGACGGGCACGAGCTCGTCGTCGAAGCGCCCCGCGTCGGCCGCCGCGGCCCACCGCTCCTGCGAGCGGAGCGCGAATGCGTCCTGCTCCTCCCGCGAAACCGTGTAGCGGTCGGCGACGTTGTCGCCCGTCTCGCCCATCGACTCGAGGGGAAAGAGCTCCTGCAGCCGCGGATTCGGGAAGCGCCAGCCGAGCGTCGTGTCGTAGAGCGTGCGGTCGCCGCGGGGGAACGCCCGGTCCGGCTTCGCGGTGACGAGCGGCGCGCGCGACATCGACTCGACACCTCCGGCGACGAAGAGGTCGCCGTCGCCTGCGATCACGGCGTGGCACGCACCGACGATCGCGGCGAGACCGGAGGCGCACAGGCGGTTGACGGTGACGCCGGCGACCGTCTCCGGCAGCCCGGCGAGGAGGACCGCCATGCGCGCCACGTTGCGGTTGTCCTCGCCGGCCTGGTTCGCGCAGCCGAGCCACACGTCCTCGATCTGCCCGGCAGGAACGCCCGCGCGGTCGACGGCGGCGCGGACGGCGAGCGCCGCGAGATCGTCGGGACGCGTATCGGCGAGGCCGCCGCCGTAGCGCCCGACCGGCGTGCGCACCGCCGAGAGGATCACCGCCTTCGTCATGCGAACTCAGGCACGGCGCCGAGCAGCAGCTCGACGGCGCGGCGGCCGCGCTCGCCCATGTCGAGTGTCAGCTCGTTGACGTACATCGCGACGAACTCGTCGGCCGTGGCCGCGTCGATGCCGCGCCCGAACGCCATCGCGTAGCGCATCGCCTCGCCGCGGTTTGCGAGGCCGGCGTCGATCGCCTCGCGCAGCACGGCAGAGACGTCGTCGAGCCGCTCGAGGTCGCGGCGCGCGGCGACGAGCCCGAGCGGCAGCGGGAGGTCGTGCTCTGCCTGCCACCACGCGCCGAGGTCGAGCAGCTTGTGCAGCCCCGAGCCGGCGTAGGTGAGCTGCCCCTCGTGGATCAGGAGGCCCGCTTCGGCCCGGCCGGAGACGACTTCGTCGAGCACCTCGTCGAACGGCAGGTCGCGCGTGCGGACGCCGTCGCCGAGCGCGAGCTTCAGCACGCGGGTCGCGGTCGTCAGCGGGCCCGGCGTCACGATCTCCACGCCGCGCAGGTCGAGCTCCTCGCGCGCGACGACGATCGGGCCGTAGCCCTCGCCGAAGGACGCGCCGTGCGGCAGGAGGAGATAGCGGTCGGCGACGGAGGGATATGCGCCGGCGGAGAGGGCCGTGACCTCGAGCCGGCCCTCGAGCGCCCATTCGTTGAGCGACTGGATGTCCGAGACGACCGGCTGCAGATCGAGGCCGCGCTTGTCGACTCGATCCTCCTCGAGCGCCCAGATCATGAACGCGTCGTCGGGATCCGCACTGTGTCCGACCCGGATCGCCACGGCGGCCCACGTTACCCTGCAACGCATGAGCGTAGGCTCGATGGAGCTCACGAAGGAGCGGAGGTGCCGGCTTTGCCGGCGCCCGGAGCGGAAATGAGCAAGGTTGCGCTGTCCGAGGCGATCCAGGACTACCTGAAGAGCGTCTACAAGCTGCAGGCCGAGCACGGCCACGTGACGATCGGCGCGCTCGCGAAGGACCAGGGCGTCTCGCCCGCATCCGCCTCGGCGATGGTGAAGAAGCTTGCTGCACTCGACCTCCTGAGCCACGAGCGCTACCGCGGCGCGCAGCTGACCGCCGCCGGCGAGGGCGTCGCGCTGGAGGTCATCCGCCACCACCGGCTGCTCGAGCTGTACCTGGCAAAGACGCTCGGGCTGCACGTCGACGCCGTGCACGACGAGGCCGACCGCCTGGAGCACGTGATCTCCGAAGAGCTCGAGGCGCGCATCGACAAGGCGCTCGGCTTCCCGACGCACGACCCGCACGGCGACCCGATCCCGGGTCCCGATCTGAAGTGGCCGGGATAGAATCCACCTCGGATGGGACTGCTCGATGCGATCAAGGGTGTCTTCTCGTTCCTCTCGTCGCGGTCGCAGAACGAGGAGCGGATCGCGGAGTACGTGATCCGCGAGCACCATCGCGGACGGCCGATGGCGGAGATCCTCGAGGACCACTACGTGACGAACCGCTGCACGGCGGAGCAGATCAGGCGGTTGCTCGACCGCCCGGACGTGCTGCACACCCTCGGCGACGACCTCGCGGCCGACACGAAGTCCGCACTCTAAGCGAGCAGCGCGACGACGCGTGCGGCCCCGGCAAGGTCCCACGCTGCGAGGCCGTTCGACTTGAACAGCACGACCTCGCGGTCGTTCGTGCGGCCCGGCACCGCGCCCGAGACCACGTCCTGCAGCTCGCGCACGGCGTCCCAGTCGACACGGTCGATCAGGTCGCCCGCCTCGAGCTGCGACTGTGCGCGCGAGTCGCAACAGAGAACCGACGCGCGCTCGAGTACCGCGTCGTCGAGCTCGCGCGACGCCGGATCGTTGGCGCCGATCGCGCAGACAAACGCGCCGTCCCGCAGCCATTCCCCGTGCAGCACCGGCTCCGTCGCGGTCGTCGCGGTGACGACGATGTCGCACCCGCCCGCCGCCTGCCGCTCGGCGAGACCGGCTGTGCGGCCTGCGAGGT
The DNA here is from genome assembly GCA_025934995.1 of Thermoleophilia bacterium. Lineage (GTDB taxonomy): Bacteria > Actinomycetota > Thermoleophilia > Gaiellales > Gaiellaceae > Palsa-739. Next base: position 20,161 of record JAICWC010000031.1, read on the forward strand.
GAACCTGCTCGAGCGTCGGCAGCGCGTCGCGCAGCGCGGCGATGTGCGCCGTCGCCTGCCGGCCGGTTCCGAAGACGCCAAGCGTGCGCGCGCCCGGCCGCGCGAGGCGCAGCGCCGCCACGGCCGACGCGGCGGCCGTTCGCCGCTGCCCGAGCGTGTCCGCCTCGACGAGCGCCGCGAGCTCGGCGGTCTCGAGCGAAAACAGGACAACGAGGAACGACGTTCCCACCGGCAGCCACGCGTACGTCTTCGAGCCTGCGTAGCCGAGCTCGCGGTCGACGCACGGCATCACGGCGAGCACGCCGCCGGGGAGGTCGGTCCGGATGCGCGGCGGGTTGTCGACGGCGCCCCGCGCAAGCCGGCCGAGCGAGGCCTCGACCGCCGTGAGCGCCTCGGCCGGCGTCAGCAGCTCGGCGACCTGCGCCTCGGTCACGTACACGGGCACGCGCCGAGTTTACGAAGACTTCGTGATGAAGCTGATCTTGCCGGTCGTCTCGAGCACGCCCCAGCGAACCTGTGAGATGTGCGCGATCTGCTGGGTGCGCGCCTCCTCGGCGATCTCCGCGCGCGTCAACCGCTCCCGCTTCACGTTCCGCTCGATCAGCTGCCCGTCCTCGATGATGATGATCGGCTCGCCGTCGAGGATCGGCCGCGCGCGCGGGAAGCGATAGCCGATCCACGAGACGAACACCTGCAGAACCGCGAACGTCCCGATGACGAGAAACGCGCCGGTGAGCGAGTAGTCGTCCTGCGTCAGCCCCTGCTGGACCGCGTCGCCGAGCACGATCAGGAGGATCAGGTCGAACGGCTCGAGCGACGACAGCTCGCGCCGGCCGATGATGCGCGTCAGCACGAGCAGGAATGCGAAGACGGCGATCGTGCGGAGAACGATGTCCATCAGGGGAAGATGGTGATGCTGCGGTGGATGGTGAGGATCTTCGTCGCGCCGTCGTCCAGCTCCACGTTCTGCGGCCGGTGCCAGGCGATGTTCGTCGGGTTGACCTGGAACTGCATCCAGAGGATGAACGACTGCCCCGCAGGAACGTGACCGAGGTCGAAGGACACGCGGCCGTTCGCGCTCGCCTCGCCGACCGGGCTCGGCTCGATCGTGTTGATCGACATGCCCTCGACCCAGCCCGGATCGAGGACGAGCGTCGCCTTCTTCAGCTCGTGGTGCGCGTAGACGTGGAAGCGCGCGCTGAAGAGCAGCCCGCCGCGCAGGCGGATCGGTGCGTAGACCTTCAGGTCGGCCGCCGGCGCGGATGCCGTCACCGACGACGGGCGCTGCCCGAAGACGTTCGCGAGCCCGAGCAGGAGAAAGATGCCGATGATCGCGAGGATGCCGCGGCGCCACCAGAGTGTGTTGCTGAGGCCCTCGAGGTCGCGGTGGCGTTTCAGAACGAGCGTGTCGGGGATGTCCGCCACGCCGGCGTTCTCTCCCCAAGCAACGCATTTGTAACCCCCGTCGAGTGCGCCCGGCAGGATTTGAACCTGCGACCCCCGGCTCCGCAAGCCGGTGCTCTATCCCCTGAGCTACGGGCGCCCGGTCGGCCAGTGTAGCCGCGCTACGGCTCCGCCGACCTCGAGCGCAGCCTCCTCCGGCACCGACACCCGCACGTAGGCGAGCGCGAGACCCGGCACCGAGCTCGTGACGCGGCCCACGTCCTTCCCGGCGTGGAGCACCGGCGTCTCGGGCTCCGGGGTTCCTTCGACCTCCAGCACGCGGAGGCGCCTGTTCACCTTGCCGCGGAAGTGCTGCCGCGCGACGGGCTCCTGGCCGGGGTAGCAGCCCTTCGAGAACGAGATCGCACGCTCCTCGAGTCCCGCCTCGGCCGGGAGCACCCGGTCGTCGAGCTCGCGGCCGAAGCGCGGCGTTGCCGCTTCGACCCGCAGCCGCTCGAGCTCGTCGTCTCCGAGCGTCGGCTCGACGTCGACGTCGAGCACCTCGACGGCGGGGCGGCCGTAGTCGCGGTTCGGGATCCCGTCGCTCGCAGCGAAGACGATCGCCGAGGAATGCTCCTCCCGCTCGACCGCGCACTTCGCCGCGAAGCGCATCCGTGTCAGCTGCGCGCGCACCACCTCGCCGAGCTCGGGCTCCGTCAGGAGGAGCACGTCGTCCTCGCCGCGCCGCCAGACGAGAAGCGGCGCGATCACGCGGGCCTTCGCCGTCAGCAGCAGCGCGTCGGCCGAGCCGGTCTCCGGCACGTCGTTCGAGAGCATCCGGTTCAGGAACTCGACCGCGTCGGGCCCCTGCACGCGCACGTAGGCACGGGGGCGGCGCGCAACGGCGGGGGTAACGGTTGCCATCGCAACCTAGACTAGATGCCATGTTCAGGTCGAAGGCGGAGCGCAAGGTGCAGGAGGCGGGGTACGACCCGGCGCGGCTCCCGCCCGGGCAGTACCTGACCGAGAAGTGGCCGGTGCTGCACGCGGGCTCCGTCGCGCGCTACGACGACCTGACGGCCTGGAGCCTGCGCGTCTTCGGCGAGGTGGAGAACGAGCTCGAGCTGACGTGGGAGGAGTTCAACGCACTGCCGAGGAGCTCGAACGTGCAAGACATCCACTGCGTGACGCGCTGGTCGAAGTTCGACACGGGCTTCGACGGCGTCCACTGGCGGGAGCTCGCGAAGCTCGTCCGTCCGACGAGCGCCGCGCGCTTCGTCGTCGCGCACGCCGAAGCCGGCTTCACGTCGAACGTACCGCTCTCCCACCTCGAGGACGAGCACGCGCTCCTCGCGACCCACGGAGACGGCGAGCCGCTGACGCCCGACCACGGCTACCCGCTGCGGCTCGTGATCCCGGGCAAGTATTTCTGGAAGAGCGCCAAATGGCTACGCGGGATCGAGCTCACCTCCGTCGACCGGCCCGGATTCTGGGAGCGCTACGGCTACCACAACGACGCCGACCCCTGGGCGGAGGAGCGCTACTCCTTCTGATCCCTCGTGCGAGGGATACGCCGACCCGGGACGCGGTCGATAACAGCAGCAAGCACCACCCCCATCCCATCCCCTCGAAGAGCCGCGCCACCACGCGGCTCTTTGTTTTCGGCGAGAACGACGAAGGGCCGCCCTCGGGCGGCCCTTCGTGTGAAGCGACGAGCCCGGAGGCTCGGCTACATCATCCCGCCCATGTCCGGCATGCCGCCGCCACCCATGGCTGCGCCTGCCTTCTCGGGAGCCTCGGCGACGATCGCCTCGGTCGTCAGGATGTTCTTCGCAATCGACGCCGCGTTCTGCAGCGCCGAGCGGGTGACCATCGTCGGGTCGGTGATGCCGGCCTTGACGAGGTCTGTCACCTCACCGGTGTCGACGTTCAGGCCCTGGCCCGGCTTCGCCGTGCGGACCTGCTGGACGACGACGGAGCCCTCGAGGCCCGCGTTCGTCGCGAGCTGCCGCAGCGGCTCCTCGAGCGACTTGATGATGATCTGGGCACCGGTGCGCTCGTCGCCCGTGAGCGACTCGAGCACGGCGTCCTTGACCGAGTCCGCCGCGTTCAGCAGCGCGACGCCCCCGCCGGGGACGACGCCCTCCTCGAGGGCGGCACGGGCGGCCTGCAGCGCGTCCTCGACGCGATGCTTGGTCTCCTTCATCTCGGTCTCGGTGGCTGCGCCGACCTTGACCACTGCGACACCTCCGGACAGCTTTGCGAGCCGCTCCTGGAGCTTCTCGCGATCGAAGTCGGAGTCGGTGTTCTCGATCTCGCCCTTGAGCTGCTTGATGCGGCCCTTGATCGCCTCGGCGTCACCGGCGCCGTCGATGATCGTGGTCGAGTCCTTGTCGACGACGACCTTGCGGGCGTTGCCGAGCTGCGAGAGCTTCGTGTTCTCGAGCTTGAGGCCCATCTCCTCGGTGATCACCTCGCCGCCCGAGAGGATCGCGATGTCCTCGAGCATGCGCTTGCGGCGATCGCCGAAGCCCGGCGCCTTGACGGCGACGGCCTGGAACGTGCCGCGCAGCTTGTTGACGACGATCGTCGCGAGCGACTCGCCCTCGACGTCCTCGGCCACGATGAGCAGCGGCCGGCCGGCCTGGATGACCTGCTCGAGCACCGGCAGGAGGTCCTTGACGGCCCCGATCTTCTGGTTCGCGACCAGGATGTACGGGTCGTCGAGCACGGCCTCCATGCGCTCGGCGTCGGTGATCATGTAGGGCGACAGGTAGCCCTTGTCGAACTGCATGCCCTCCGTGAACTCGAGCTCGAGGCCGAAGGTCTGGCCCTCCTCGACGTTCACGACGCCGTCCTTGCCGACCTTCTCGATCGCGTCGGCGATGACGTCGCCGATCTCGCGGTCGCGCGAGGAGACGGTCGCGACGCGCGCGATGTCCTCCTTGCCCGACACGGGCTTCGAGTTCGACTTGAGGTGCTCGACGACGGCCTCGACGGCCGCCTCGATCCCGCGCTTGAGACCCATCGGGTTCGCACCGGCCGAGACGTTCTTCAGGCCCTCGCGGACGATCGCCTGCGCGAGCACGGTCGCCGTCGTCGTGCCGTCGCCCGCGACGTCGTTCGTCGACGTGGCGACCTCGCGCACGAGCTGCGCGCCCTGGTTCTCGAAGACGTCCTCGACCTCGATCTCACGGGCGATCGTGACGCCGTCGTTCGTGATGGTCGGTGCGCCGAACTTCTTGTCGAGCACGACGTACCGGCCCTTGGGGCCAAGGGTGACCTTGACCGCGTCGGCGAGGGTGTCGACGCCGCGCTGAAGCGCCCGGCGTGCATCCTCGTTGAACTTCAGCTCTTTGTGAGCCATCTCTTTTCCAGTCCTCCTAAGTGACTTACGCGGTTGCGCCGGCCGGCTCGCGAGTTCCGACGACCTTGGCGAGAACGTCGCTCTCGCGCAGGATCAGGTACTCGTCCACGCCGACCTTGATCTCAGTGCCGCCGTACTTGGAGAAGACGACCTCGTCGCCCTCCTCCAGGTCCATTGCGACGAACTGTCCGTTGTCGTCCCGGCTGCCCGGGCCGACGGCGAGGACGCGGCCGCGCTGCGGCTTCTCCTTCGCCGTATCCGGAAGCACGATGCCGCTGCTCGTCGTCTCCTCTTCCTCGAGGACCTCGACGATCAGACGGTCACCAAGCGGCTTCAGGTTCATCAACTTCCTCCTGGTCTTGGTGTCGGCACTCTCAAGGGGAGAGTGCCAGCAGCCATTATACGGC
>JAICWC010000197.1 GCA_025934995.1 Thermoleophilia bacterium
AAGGGCGCACCATGTTGGCGAGGTTGTAGTCCTGCGTCGAGAGACCGTAGGCGGCGCAGTAGACCTGCCACGGCAACGTGATCGTGAGCACCGCCGCGATCGCGACCGCGGCCTCGAGCGCGCGCGCGCGGCTCCGCGCGACAACGGTCGTCGCCGCGAGCGCGACACACGCCGCGAGCGCGAAGAGAAAACCCTCGCTCTTCATGATTCCCGCCATGCCGACGAAGAGCGCGAACGACCCGAGCAGCCAGCGCTCGGTGTGACGCGAGACCGCCCACGCGGCGCCCGCCGCGAGCCCGAGCCCGACGAACAGGCCGAGCGGGACGTCGGCGTACCGCGTCAGGAGCTGGAAGAGCATCTGCGGTGCACAGACGATCGCGAGGCTCGTCACCGCGATCATCCACGCCCTCGCCCGCGCACGCAGCAGCGACCACAGCGCAACCGGGAAGCCCATCGCGAGCAGGAGGAACTGGACGGCGATCACCATGCCGTCGAACCGGCCCATCGCGCTGAAGCCGAGCGCCTCCAGCGTGGGCAGGCCGAGCGGGTACGGAGCCTGCCCGTAGCTCCCTGACCGGAGCGCCGCGGGAGCCGCCGAGGGGTTCTCGTAGAGCAACCGTGCCTTCGACATCCACACGACCCACGAGTCCCACTCGAGGAGCGGCCGCGTCGCAAAGGTCCGCAGCCCGTACGCGAGCACGACGGCGATCACGAGCCCGAGTAGGCGGGCGACGAAGCTGCCGTTGGCGATGCGCGGCCGCGCGAAGCCGCGCCGCCAGACCCTCAGCCTCCAGGCCGCCGCTGCGACGAGTGCGACGCCGACGACCGTTGCGGTCGCCGAGACGGGAACCTGCAGGAGCGCGAGGTACGACGCCGGCACGACGACCGCGACGATTCCGACCGGGTAGGCGGCGCCGAGCCGGTACCAGGTCGTGGGCTCGCGCGAGACCCAGCCCGGCAGGACGAGGGCCGCCGCCCCGACGGCGACGTACGCCATGTTCACGATCGCGAGGCCCGCGAGCTCAGCTGCCATGGAGCCTCGAGAAGTAGATCTCCTGCAGCCCGGCCTCGTGCTGGTCCGAGAACGAGCGATCGAGCGTGGTGGGGTTCGCGTCCAGCGAGAGCACGACGGTCGCGTCGTCGAGGCTCTGCGTCTCGATCGCCGGCAGGAGATAGATGTGCGCGATCGCCTGGGCGATCTGCCGCTTGTCGGCGAAGCTCGAGAACGGCTCCGGCGGCATCTGCAGGTAGTAGCGGTCGCCGGGGCGCAGATAGAAGCGCCAGAAGTCGAAGTCCTCCATCGACATCGGAATCGACGTGCCGAAGAGCCGGTCCTTCTGCGCGCGGGTGTAGCCGGCATACCCTGCGTGCTGGCTCCGCAGCAGCCTCCAGGCGTGCGGCACGTCCTTCCACCCCGAGTAGGCGAGCGCGACGACGACCGAGAGCGCCAGCGCGAGCGACACGGCGCGCCTCAAGTGACGCGCACCCGGACGAGCACCCACAGGGCCCGGAAGCCGTCGCGCCAGGTGATCTTCTTGCCCTCGGAGTAGGTGCGCCCGTAGTAGGAGACCGGCAGCTCGTAGATGCGCAGACGCTCCTTGCAGATGCGGCCCGTGATTTCTGGCTCGATCCCGAATCCGTTCTCGCGCAGGTCGAGTGAGGCGAGCACGTCGGCGCGGAACGCCTTGTACCCCGTCTCCATGTCGGAGAGCGTCGTATTGAAGAGCGCACCCGCGACGAGGCTCAGCACCCGGTTGCCGACGCGGTGCCAGAAGAGGTAGGCGCGCTGCGGCCGCCCGCCCGAGAGCCGCGACCCGTAGACGACGTCCGCACGCCCGTCGAGGATCGGCTCGATCAGGGCGGGCACGTCGGCCGGGTCGTACTCGAGATCGGCGTCCTGGATCACCACCACGTCGCCGTCGACGAACGGGATCCCTGCGCGCAGCGCGGCGCCCTTGCCGCGGTTTGGCTGGCGGAGGAGGAGCACGCCTTCGAGTCGCTCGACGATCTCGGCGGTGCTGTC
>JAICWC010000173.1 GCA_025934995.1 Thermoleophilia bacterium
CACGTCGTCGAGCGCCAGCAGAAGCTGTCGCGCGCGGCGCGGCGGCTCGAGGTCGAGCTCGGCCGCGAGGCGACGAAGGAGGAGCTCGCGGAGGCGACCGGCCTGCCGATGCAGCACATCGAAGAGGCGCTCGGCGCCGCGCATGCGTCCGTCTCGTTGAACCAGACGGTCGGCGCGGACGACGAAGGCGAGCTCGGCGACCTCTTCGCCGACCGCGAGGCCGCGGATCCGTTCGAGGAGGCCGAGGAGTCGCTGCGCCGCCAGGGCGTGCGCCGCGCTCTCGACGCGTTGCCCGAGCGCGAGCGGCGGATCCTCGAGCTGCGCTTCGGGTTCGAAGGCGAGCCGTGGACGCTCGAGGCGATCGGCCACGAGCTCGACTTGACGCGCGAGCGCGTCCGGCAGCTCGAGGGCCAGGCGCTTGCCCGCCTCGGTGCGCTGCGCGACCTGATCCACGTCGCCGCCTAGCGGACGTAGCGCTCGACGAAGTCGGTCTTGGCCTCGGCGTAGCCGGGACGGTCGGTCGTACTCCTCGATGACGATCGGCTCGCTCATCACGCTCGAAACTAGAACAGTGCGTCGCCGGCAGCCACGTTCGGCAACGTGGTTTTCGAGCGTGCCCGTACGGGCTGAGCCGCGTGCTTCACGACCTGCGCGGCCGCGCGCAGGATCGCGTCCTTCTCGAGCGGGACGATGCGCAGCTCCGGCGGCGGCTTGCGCAGGAACTGCCCGACGAGGAACAGCTCGTCGAGATCGACCTCGCCTTCGCGACGCGTCGCTGCGAGCCCCGCTTCGATCTCGAGGTGTGCACCCCCTCCCGGCGGCAGTGACCGCTCCGCGCACACGCGTCCGCCGCAGACGAAGAACGCCCTGGCGTGTCCGGGTTCCGCAGCGGGTGCGACGATGCAGCGTGCGACCGCCTGCAGGCGAGCGTGTCTGTCGAGCTCGCGGCAGACGCCCTCCAACGCGTCCAGGCGATCGCGCAGTCGCGCCGCGTCCTCGAAGCGGTGCGCAGCCGAGAGCTCCGCGAGCCGCCGCCGCGCGCGGGGCAACGCGCGGGCGGGCTGCGGGAGCTCGTCCGCCTGCAACGCGCGCGCCGCCATCTGCGCGCGCCGCCGTGAGCGCAACGGCCCGACCGGTGAAGGTTGCGTCGAGCAGACGACGCCGTCGCCACGCTTCCGCAGCCACACGTACCGGTCGGGACGCGCGACCCGTGCGTTCGCCGGCGGACGCAGCTCGCGGATCAGGCGCAGCTCCGCCAAGGCGGCCTCGAGCTCGCTGCCGTACACGGTCCACTCGATGCGTTCGACTGCCCCCAGAGCCGCCTCGACCGCGGGCCGCTGCCGATCGGAGCGGAAGTACGAGCGCAACCGCGCGCGGAGGTCGCGCGCGCGCCCGACATACAGCACCATCTCGCTCCGGTCGCGCCACACGTAGACGCCGGGACGCGGCGGGGCGCCGTGTACGAGGTGGCGCTTGTCGTAGACGCGGCGCGTGCGCGTCGCGGCGAGCGCGACGAGATCGGCGACCGTGCACGCGCCGCGCTCCTGCGCGAGCCCGATCAACCGTATGAGCACCTCCGCGGTCGCCTGCGCGTCGGGCAGCGCGCGATGGCACGGCTCGACCGACGTCCCGACCCAGTGCGACAGGTGCGCGAGCGACGCGCCGGGCACGCGGCCGCCGACGAGACGGCGCGCGAGCGACACGGTGTCGACGACCGGATTGCCGAGTCGCGACCCGGTCAGCCGCTCCGTCTCGCGATCCAGAAACGACAAGTCGAAGCGCGCGTTGTGCGCGACGAGCACCGCATCGCCGGCGAACGCGAGGAAGCGTTGCACCGCCACGCCCGGAGGCGGCGCGCCGCGCAGCATTCGGTCGGACAGGCCTGTCAGCGACGAGACGACGGGGGAAAGGCGCTCCCGCGGGTCGACGAGGGTCTCGAACTCGTCCACGATCTCGAAGCCGTTGACGCGGACGGCACCGATCTCGCAGATCTGCGACGAGCCCGGCCGAAGTCCGGTCGTCTCGAGGTCGACGACGACGTACGTCGCGTCCTCGAGCAGCAGGTCGGCGCCGAGCGGGGACGCGAGCGAGACGGCGTCGCCCTCCCAGGCGAGCCGGGCGTCCGCCTCGACCACTTCGGCGAGCAACGAGCGGGCAAGAGCGACCGGCGCCGCCCGCAGGGCGAACAAGCGCCTGGCCGCCTCGTCCGCGACGACCGGTCCGCGCCGCTCCTCCACCAGCTCCACCAGCCGGTCGGCCGCGTCTAGCCTGAGCTGCATGGCCGGAAGCCTAGGCGAACGTACGTTCGCACGCCAACTCGCGCGGGTGCTCAGGGAGCCCCGCGACGACGCCGAGCAGGTGACGCAGGTTCTGGCCGGCGAGCCCGTGACGGTCGAGGAGGAGCGCGACGGCTGGGCCCGCGTCAGCACCGCCTACGACTACCCGGGCTGGATCCGCACCGCTGACCTCGGCGGCGATGAGGATGCAAAATGGCTGCAAACGACCGTAAACGACCCGATCGAATGGGCTCGGGGGCTCGTCGGGAAGACGCCGTACGAATGGGGCGGCATGACGGCGCGAGGCATCGATTGCTCCGGCCTCGTGCACATGGGCTTCCGCGCGACGGGCCGGCTCGTCCCGCGCGACGCCGACCAGCAGGAGGGCGCCGGCACGCCGGTGGACGACCCGCAACCCGGCGATCTGATCACGTACGGCGACCCCGGCCGGCCTGCCGACCACGTCGCGTTCTGGGTCGGCGACGGCCGGATCCTCCACTCGACGAGGCGCGACGGGGTCGACGGCGTCGTCGAGGAGACCGAACCGGACGAGCTACGCGCCCGTAGACGTCGTGTGTTCCGGCTCTAACTGATTCGTTCTTCCGGCGTCGATATATCGCAGTCTGGAAGAATCTCCCGCGCGCTCAGGCACAACGCTGCGCCTGCCGCGAATGCGATACGACCGGGGAGGTACCCACTTGATTCGCAGGAGAAGTTGGCTGGTTGCACCCGCCGCCTTCGCCGCCGTGCTCGCGATGGTCGCCGCTGGTTGCGGCGGCAGCAGCAGTAGCTCGAGCGGTAACAACAGCTCGACGGCCTCTTCCGGGTCGTCGTCGAGCGGCAAGACGTTCGCGAACTTCCGTCTCGCGTACGACACCGGTATCGACTATCTCGATCCCGCGCTCTCGTACACCGTCGAGGGCTGGGGGATCATGTGGAACGTTTATCTGCCGTTGCTCGGCTACAAGCACGTCAACGGGCCGGACGGCGCAACGATCGTTCCGTACCTCGCACAGGACCTGCCGAAGGTCACAAACGGGGGCAAGACCTACACGATGACGCTGCGATCCGGTTTGAAGTACTCGGACGGAACGCCGGTGAAGGCGAGCGACTTCAAGTCGTCGATCGTCCGTGACTTCAAGGTCGACTCGCCGGGCGTCGGTTTCTTCGGCGGCATCGTCGGCTCCGACAACGCGAAGAGCGGTGACATCAGCGGGATCACGACCGACGACAAGACCGGGAAGATCACGATCAACCTGACCTCGCCGCAGGGCGACTTCGAGAACATCCTCGCGACGACGTTCGCGGCGCTCGTGCCGCCGAACAGCCCCGACAAGGACATGTCC
>JAICWC010000033.1 GCA_025934995.1 Thermoleophilia bacterium
CGTGCGCTCGAGGCGGTCCTTGCGGAGATCCCCGGCGACGCGACGATCGTCGTCGGCGGTGACATCGTCGCGGGCGGCGAGCAGCCGGGCGAGACGCTGGAGACGCTACCGGCGCTCGGCGACCGTGTGGTGTGGATTCGCGGCAACGCCGACCGCGAGCTCCATCCGGACGAAGACGGCCTCGCTCCGCCAGAGTTCCTCGACGCTGCGCGTGCCGCGCTGACGGCCGAGCAGATCGAGTTCCTGCACGACCTGCCGCCGACGGCGACGATCGACGACGTGTTGTACGTGCACGCCTCGCCGCGCAACGACCTCGACATCTTCACCGAGCTGACACCGGAGGAGCGCATCGCCTTTCTGTTCGCGGACGTCGACGCGGACGTCGTAGTGTGCGGTCACACGCACATGCAGTTCGACCGCGTGGTCGCCGGGAAGCGCGTCATCAACTCGGGCAGCGTGGGCATGCCCTACGAAGAGGAGCCCGGTGCGTACTGGCTGCTCGATCTCGAGCGTCGCCACACGCCGTACGACGGTGCGAGGCTGCAGGCGACGCGCGAGGACGCGCTCGCCGAGTTCACCGAACGTGGCCTCTGAGCTCGTCCCGATCGGGAAGGTCGGTCGTCCGCACGGGCTCGACGGCTCCTTCTTCGTCGAGGGTGCGAGCGACCGCGCCGGCGCCTTCGACCGCGGCACGACCGTCCACGTCGGCGACGAGGCCTACGAGATCGTGTCCTCGAAGCACGGCGCACAGGGCCGCCCGGTGATCCGCCTCGACCGCGCCGTGCCCCGCGGCGCCACGCTCACCGTCCCCCGCGAATCGCTCCCCGCGCTCGAGGAGGACGAGTACTACGCGTTCCAGCTCGTCGGCCTGGCGGTCGAGGAGGAGGGAGGCCGCGTGCTCGGGCGGGTCCGGCAGGTGCTCGACTACCCTGCGAACGACGTCCTCGAGCTGGACTCGGGCGTGTCGCTGCCGCTGGTCGAGGCATGCGTGCGGCAGGTCGACGTCGCCGGTGGGCGAATCGTGGTGGCAGCAGGCTTCGCGGATCCCGAATGAGAATCGACGTTTTCACACTCGTTCCGCACGCATTCGCGTGGTTGACGGAACAGCAGCCGATCGCCGGGATCCTCGGCGGCGGTCTCGAGCTGCGCCTCTACAGCTACCGCGACACGACGCCGCTGCGCGCGGGACAGGTCGACGACGAGCCGTACGGCGGCGGCGCCGGGATGGTGCTGCGTGTCGACGTCGTCGCCGCGGCGCTCGAGGCCGCATACGGTGAAGCGCCGCCGCGGCGCGTGATCGCGATGTCGCCGCAGGGGCGCCCGTTGACGCAGGCGGTCGTGGAGGAGCTCGCGCAGGAGGAGCATCTCGCGCTCCTCTCCGCACGGTTCGAGGGTTTCGACGACCGCATCGTGCAGCACCTCGCGAGCGACGCGATCTCGGTCGGCCCGTACGTGCTCTCGAACGGCGACTTGCCGGCAATGCTGCTGCTCGACGCCGTCACGCGCCGCCTACCCGGCGCGCTCGCGGCGGGAAGCGGCGAGCACGAGAGCTTCAGCGAGGAGCTCGGCGGCGGCCTCGAGTACCCGCACTACACGCGACCGGCGGAGTTCCGCGGGTGGAACGTCCCCGACGTGCTCCTCTCGGGCGACCACGCGCGCATCGACAGCTGGCGCCGGGGGAACGTGCGATGAGAGATCCCCTCGGGCGCGTCGCACCCGGGCTGCCGCACGGCGTGCGCGTCGTCCTCGACTGGATCCTGACGATCGGCGGCGCGATCCTCATCGTGCTCGCGCTGAAGGCCTGGGTCGTCAACCCGTACCGCATCCCGTCGTCGTCGATGGAGCCGACGCTGCACTGCGCACGGCCCGCGAACGGCTGCCTGGCGCGGTTCAGCGACCGCGTGCTCGCGAATCGCTTCATCTACCACTTCCGCAGCCCGAAGCGCGGCGAGATCATCGTCTTCAAGACGCCGGGAGACAAGCCGGTCTGCAGCGACGGCAAGGTCGGCGAGACCTTCGTGAAGCGGCTGATCGGCCTGCCAGGCGAGACGGTCACCGAACGGAACGGCTTCATCTTCATCAACGGCAAGGCGCTGCTCGAGCCGTACATCCAGCCCGAGCGGCGCGACCACATGAGCGGCACCTGGAAGGTGCCGGCCGGCGACTACTTCTTCATGGGCGACAACCGCAACGAATCGTGCGACTCGCGCACGTGGGGCGCCGTGCCGCGGAAGAACCTGATCGGCGAGGTCTTCTTCGTCTACTGGCCCCCGAACCGCATTGGTTTCCGCTAGGCCCGCTCCACTTCGCTCCGCTTTCCGCCGCGCGGATGTGCGCGCGTCCACGCGCACCTGCTGACGGCCGGCCTCGCCGGGCCGCGCCCGCGCATGTCGGTCGCGGCCGCGAAAGGGCGCGACCCAGGCCTCTGTGCTCCCGAATCGGTGGGGCTTCCGCTAATCTGGCCGTCGGCCTTCGGGCCCCCTTGCCATGAGCAATGTCATCGACTCGATCGAGCGCGCCCAGCTGCGCCAGGTGCCCCGGTTCAAGGCCGGCGACACCGTCCGCGTCCACTTCCAGGTGATCGAGGGGACGCGCCGCCGCGTGCAGGTCTTCGAAGGCATCGTCATCAAGCGCCAGGGCTCGGGCGTCCGGGAGACGTTCACGGTCCGCAAGCAGTCGTTCGGTGTCGGGGTGGAGCGGACGTTCCCCCTGCACTCGCCCAAGATCGAGAAGATCGAGGTGACGGCGATCGGCGACGTCAACCGCGCGAAGCTCTACTACCTCCGCGGCCGCGTCGGCAAGAAGGCGCGCGTTCGCGAGAAGCGGTACGGCTTCACGGCCGCCGAGTCGGGGAGCGCCGCGAAGGCGGTGCAGGCGACGGAAGATCTCCCGACCGCGGCCGAGGCGGGCGATCTGCCGGGCCAGGACGAGGCAGTCGTCGACGAGCCCGTTGCCGAGGAGCCCGCGGCGGAGGCAGAGGCTCCCGAAGACGCGACGGAGGCCGACGAGGCCCCCGCGGACGAGCCGGTTCCGGCCGAATAGTCGCCGGCTGATCCTCGCGCTATCGTCGGACGCCGTGAAGGCGACCGGCCAGAAGCTCCTCCGCTTCGACCGCAAGCTCGGGGCGCGCTTCGTCGCGGGCGCCGACGAAGCAGGTCGGGGCTCGCTCGCCGGACCGCTCGTCGTCGCCGGGGTGCTGCTCGACTACGCATGCTTGAAGGAGCATCGCGTGCGTCCGCTCACGTACCTCAACGACTCGAAGCAGTGCACTGAGGAGGTGCGCGAACGGCTGTTCCGCGGCGTGCTCGAGTGCGCGGAGAAAGTCTGCGTGCGTGTCATCCCCGCCGGCGACATCGACCGCAACGGCTTGCACCGTTCCAATCTCGCGGGCCTGCGCGCGATGCTGCACGCGCTGACGCCCCCCGCGGAAGCGTGTCTCGTCGACGGCTTCCGGCTCGGCCCGACCGCGCCGGAGCACACCGCAGTCGTGGACGGCGACGAGAAGAGCGCTGCGATCGCCGCTGCGTCGATCGTCGCGAAGGTGACGCGCGATCGTTTGATGCGCAGGCTCGACGCGCTCTACCCCGCCTACGGGTTCGCGCAGCACGTGGGGTACATCGTTCCCTCGCACACACGCGTCGTCCGAGAGCGAGGCCCATCTCCGGTACACCGCCTGTCCTTCAACGCGCTGGCGTACGCAACTGAACAAGGGTGAGCGCCGCGCTGCATGGTGGTACCGCCTGCGCGGCTGGCGTTTGTTGGGCGCAAACGTGCGCGCCGGCGGCAACGAGCTCGACCTGATCGTCCGCCGCGGCAGCTCGCTGCGCTTCGTCGAGGTGAAGGAACGAACGCGATCCGATTTCGGAGGCGCGGTCGGCGCGGTCGGCGCCGAGAAGCAGCGGCGCGTTCGCCGCGCGGCGGAGGCGTACCTCGCCGCGCATCCGGAGCTGGCGCGTCTCGATCTCGGGTTCGACGTCGTCGCGCTCGAGGAAGGGCGACTCGAGCGCCTAGGCGATGCGTTCTAGGCGTTCGGCGAGCGCCTCCAGCTCGTCGGCGCTGCGCTCGTCGAGCGTCGCCGACTCGAGCTCTGCGAGCAGCGCGTCGAGCTCGGCGAAGGGATTCTCCGGAACGGCCTCGGCGAGCGTCTTCGGCCGGCGCAGGACGACGAATGCGATCGCGACGATCGCCGGCAGGAAGAGCAGCGCGTAGAGCACGGAGGCCACTCTAGGATCCGGCCATGACGGACTCCTGGTGGGTGCGAAACGCCCGGGATCTCGAGTGGACGTCGAACAAGATGGGCGAGTACTGCCTGCTCGCCGCGGACGAATTCGCGATCAATCTGAACGTTCTCGGCCCGGGCCAGCCGATGGCCCTCTACCACCACGACCCGCATCAGGAGGGCTTTCTCGTCGTGCGCGGGGAGTGCGACCTGACGGTCGAGGGAAAGACCCGCCGCCTCCGCGCGTGGGACTACTTCCATTGTCCGCCCGGCGTCGCGCACGTCGTCGTCGGCGCCGGCGACGAAGGCGCGCTCGTGATCGCGGTCGGCGGCCGCGTCGGCGGGGGGAAGGCGACGTACCCGAACGACCCGGATCCCCGGGCGGCGTACGCGGAGTACGGCGAGCTCGAGAAGGTCGCATCTCCGCTGTGAGCTGGTGGGTCCGCAGCGTGCGCGAGATGCCGTGGCGCGCGAACGAGCTCGGCAGCACGGTCGACTTCGACTACGACGTCGACCGCTTCGAGGAGTTCGGGATCAACCTGACCGTCCTCGAGCCGGGCCAGCCGATGACGATGTACCACCAGGAGCGCTATCAGGAAGGCTTTCTCCTCCTGCGCGGCGAGGCGCTGCTGATCGTCGACGGGGAAGAGGTGCCTATGGGGCAATGGGACTACTTCCACTGCCCGCCGGACGTTCCGCATGCGATCGTCGGCGCGGGGGAGGGCACGTGCCTCGTGCTCGCCGTGGGCAGCCGCGTCGGGCCGGACGTCATCCTCTACCCGCGCGACGAGACCGCGTTGAAGCACTCCGCCGGCGTCGACCAGGACACGCCGAGCCCGAAAGTGGCGTATGCGAAGTTCACGCGGCCGACGCCGCCGGCCGAGTTCCGCGAGGAGTTCCTGACGGGCTAGCGAAGTCGCTGCCCATGGCCGTCACGCAGGACGAGCTCTATGCCGGCCTGGACCTCGAGCTTTCATGGTCCGAGCGCGCGCTGCCCGAACACGTGCGGACGAAGCACGTGCACCGGCTGCACCCGTACCACGGGAAGTTCATCCCGCAGCTCGTCGAGGTGCTGCTCGACCGCTACTTCACGCGCGGCGCGCACGTGCTCGATCCGTTCGCCGGCTCGGGGACGACGCTCGTTCAGGCGCTCGAGTCCGGTCTCGACGCGACCGGCGTCGAGCTCGCCGCATTCAACTGTCTGCTGATCGGCGTCAAGACAGCGGAGTACGAGCTGCCGCTGATCCGCGAAGAGCTCAACGACGTCTACGAGCGCGTCGGAGTGCAACCGACCAAGGCGCGACGCGCGTCGAAGTACGTGTCGTCGTGGTACGCACCGCAGGCCCGTGCAGAGCTGCTCGCATTCGCCGACCTGATCGGCGAATACGTGTACAGCGACGTGTTGCGGGTCGTCCTCTCCCGCGCAGCGCGCTCTGCGCGCCGGACGACGCATTTCGATCTCGAGGCGCCGCGTGCACCGCAGCGGACCGAGTACTGGTGCCACAAGCACAAGCGCACATGCCGCCCCGTCGAGTCGGCTGGGGCGTTCCTGCGCCGCTACACCCTCGACACACTGGCGCGGATCGAGGAGTTTGCCGAGTTGCGCGGCGACGGCTGTTCGGCGCAGGTGCTGCACGGCGACTCGCGCGATGTCGAATACGGCACCGCCTTCGACGGGGTGTTGACGTCCCCGCCCTATCCGGGGCTGATCGACTATCACGAGCAGCACCGCTATGCGTACGAGTTGCTCGCGCTCGACGACCGTCGCGAGCTCGAGCTCGGCGCGGCGGCGGCCGGAACGTCCCGCGCGTCGCTCGCCGCCTATACGGAGGGCATCGCCGCCGCGCTCGCGAACGCGGCCCGAGCCTGCGTCGACGGCGCGCCGCTGCTGATCGTCGTCAACGACCGCCGCGAGCTCTATCCGGAGATCCTCGACCGGGCCGGGCTCGTGCTCGAGCATCGTCTGCGGAGGCACGTCAACCGCCGGACGGGGCGCCGGGCAGGCGAGTACTTCGAGGACGTTCTGGTCACAAGGCGCGCGTAAGTCGTCACACATTCGCGCGTAGCGTCGATGCGTGCTCGCACGCGCCGTCACCCACGCCCTCGTCGGCCTCGAGTCGCGACGCGTCGAGGTCGAAGCCGACGTCAGCGAGGCCAGCCTGCCCGCGTTCGTCATCGTCGGCCTTCCCGACCGTGCGTGCGCCGAGGCGCGGCAGCGGGTCATGTCCGGCATCGCGTCCGCGGAGCTGCGCTTTCCGAAGGGCCGCGTCATCGTCAATCTCGCACCCGCCGCGCTGCGCAAGGAAGGCAGCGGCTACGACCTCGCGATCGCGCTCGCCATCCTCGCGGCCTCGCAGCAGGTGCCGCGCGAGCGTCTCGAGTCGCATGCAAGCTTCGGCGAGCTCGCGCTCGATGGGCGGCTGCGCCGCGTCGGCGGCATCCTCGCGGTCGCCGAGGGCGCACGTCGCTCGGGCCTGACGCGCGTCCTCTGCGCGCGGGAAGCGGCGTCGGAGGCCGCTCTCGCCGGCATCGAGGCCGTGCCGCTGCGTCATCTGGCGGAGGCGGTGGCGTATCTCCGCGGCGAGGGCGAGCCGCCGCCGGTCGACGACGCTCCGCCGCCGCCGGCCGAGCAGCAGCCCGATCTCGCCGACGTGCGCGGACAGGAGCGTGCGCGGCGGGCGCTCGAGCTGGCAGCGGCCGGTCGGCACAATCTGCTCCTCGCCGGGCCGCCGGGGACGGGGAAGACAATGCTCGCGCGGCGACTGCCGGGCCTCCTGCCGCCGCTGACGCCAGCAGAGGCGCTCGAGGTGACGCGGATCCATTCCGTGGCCGGCGTCCTCTCGCCGGACCATCCGCTGGTCACCCGGCCGCCGTTCCGCGCGCCGCACCACACGGCGTCGACGCCTGCGATCGTCGGCGGCGGGCCGAGCGTGCGGCCGGGAGAGGCCAGCCTCGCCCATCGGGGCGTTCTCTTCCTCGACGAGCTCGCCGAGTTTCCGCGGCAGACGCTCGAGGCGCTACGCCAGCCGCTCGAGGACGGCATCGTGGCGATCGCACGGGCAGGTGGACGCGCCGTCTTTCCCGCACGCTTCCAGCTCGTCGGTTCGATGAATCTCTGCCCCTGCGGAGCGCGCGGCGATGCCGCGCTGCAATGCACGTGCAGCGCCCAACGGCTGACCGCGTATCGCGCGAAGCTCTCGCGGGCGCTGCTCGATCGCTTCGACCTCGTGGTGACGCTGCCGCGCTCGCGGGCGGTCGAGCTCGCGGCCGGCCCGGGCGAGTCGTCGGCTGTCGTCGCGGGACGGGTCGATGTGGCGCGTCGGCGGTCGCGCGCGCGGCGGTCCGCCGACGCGGACGAGCTGCTCGGGCGCGCAGTCGACCGCGTCCCGCTCTCCGGTCGAGGTCGTGCGCGCGTCGCACGCGTCGCGCGGACGATCGCCGCACTCGCGGAGTCGCCGTACGTCGAGGCGGAGCATGTCGCCGAGGCGCTGTCGTATCGAGGGGCGCCGCATGAGTGACCTCGCCCTCGCCGTCTTCGCCTCGGAGACCGGCGCGCATCTCGTTCGGCCGCCGGCCGGCCGCCGCTGGTCGGCGCATATCGACAGCTTCGACGACTCCGCATATCGTGCACGGCTGCAGGCCCGCGGCTTCCGCTTCGTCGCGCAGCGTGAGCTGCCCCCGCTCCTGCGCGCGATCCACGATCCGCCGCCCGGCCTGTTCGTCCGCGGCGACGCCGACCTCGAGCTGCTCGCACGTCCCGCCGTTGCGGTCGTCGGTGCGCGCGCGTGCTCCGGGTACGGCGCGTCGGTTGCACGCATGCTCGGTCGCGAGCTCGCGTCCGCAGGGCTCGTCGTCGTCTCGGGCCTCGCCCGTGGTGTCGACGCCGAAGCCCATCGCGGGGTCCTCGATGCCGGCGGCCCGACCGTCGCAGTCCTCGGCTGCGGCATCGACCGCGACTACCCCGCGGCGCACGGCGAGCTGGCGCGGCGCATCGCTGCGACCGGCCTCGTCGTCGCCGAGTACGCACCCGGCGTCGAGCCGGCACCGTGGCGGTTTCCCGCGCGGAACCGGATCATCGCCGGCCTCTGCCGCGCGACCGTGGTCGTCGAGGCGCGCGAGCGCAGCGGCGCTCTGATCACCGGCGACCTCGCGCTCGAAGAGGGGCGTGAGGTCTTCGCGGTGCCCGGCGAGATCGGCAGCGCGCTCTCGGCGGGGACCAACACGCTCCTGAAGCTCGGCGCCGCGCCGCTGACGTGTGCCGCCGACGTTCTCGACGTCTACGGTCTCGCGCCGCGCGAAGATCCCGTCGACGACGTGCTGCTCGCGCACCTACCCGCGACGATCGACGAGCTCGTCCATGTCACGGGTCGCTCCGCCGCAGACGTGGGCCGCGCGTTGAGCGAGCTCGAGCTCGCCGGCCACATCACCGAGCGCGATGGTGTCTACCGCGCGTGATTGAATCGGTGACATGCCGTCGCTCGAAGCCCGCCTCGCGCGGAACGAGGTCATGTTTCGCGCGATCAACGAGCGGATCCGGGAGTTGGCAGGCCGTTTCGACCAGACGGCGAGCGAGACCCTCGGCTTCGTGTGCGAGTGCGCGGACGAGACCTGCGTCGAGCGCGTCCATCTGACGACCGAGCAATATGACGATGTTCGGGCGATCCCCGCTCGCTTCGTCGTCGTGCCCGGGCACGAGGCCACGCCGCTCGTCGAGCGGGTCATCTATCGCAGCGACCAGTTCGTGATCGTCCGGAAGATCGGCATCGCTGCGGCCACCGTCCGCGAGCTGTCGTGAACCCGTACTGGCTCGAGGACGAGAAGCCGCCGCGGGCGACAACGACGCACGCCGGCCACGTCGACGTCGCGATCGTCGGGGCCGGCATCACCGGCTGCTCGGCGGCTTTGCGGCTCGCTCAGGCCGGACTGACCGTCCGGGTCCACGATCAGCGCGCGGTGGCCGAGGGCGCGAGCGGACGCAACGGCGGCTTCGCGCTCCGCGGCGGCGCGTCGCGCTACGACGTCGCGCGCGAGACGTACGGGGGCGAGCAGGCGTCGGAGCTGTGGCACTGGACCGAGCACGCGCTCGATCGCATGGCAGGGCTCGCCGGCGACTCGCTGCGGCGCACGGGCAGTCTTCGTCTCGCCGCGGACGCCGAGGAGCGCGACGAGATTCGCGCCGAGTTCGAGGCGATGCGCGAGGACGGGATCGCGGCGGAATGGATCGACGAGCCCGCGGACGGCCGCTTCCACGGCGCGATCCTCCACACCGAGGACGGTGCGCTCCAGCCGGCGCGCTTCGTGCGCCGCCTCGCCGCACGTGCTGCGGGGGTCGGCGCGGAGATCCGGGAGCACGACCGCGTCGGCGACGTCGCATCGCTCGACGCGGAGCACGTCGTCGTGGCGACCGACGGCTACGGACACGGGCTCGTTCCCGAGCTCGCTGATCTCGTCTGGCCGACGCGCGGCCAGGTGATCGTGAGCGCGCCGCTCGACCGCGTTCTCTACGACAAGCCGCACTACGCACGTCAGGGCTTCGATTACTGGCAGCAGTTGCCCGACCGGCGCCTGCTCCTCGGCGGCTTCCGCGACGTCTCGATCATGGACGAGCTGACCGACGTCGAAGAGACGACGCCGACGATTCAGGCGTCTCTCGAGCGCTTCATGGGCGAGCTGATCGGCGAGCCGCCGACGATCACACACCGCTGGGCGGGCATCTTCGGGCTGACGCAGGACATGCTGCCGCTCGTCGGACGCGTGCCCGGTCACGACGACGTCTGGGTCGCCGGCGGCTACTCCGGGCACGGCAACGTCCTCGGCTTCGCGTGCGGAGAGCTCGTCGCCGACGCGATCCTCGGCGACATGTCGTCGCCGCAGTTGAAGCTCTTCGATCCGGCGCGGTTCTTCTAGTGGGAATGTCCGATTACGTTCGTGGGCTGCGCGCGAAGATCGGCAACGACTTCCTGTTGATGCCGACAGTCGCGGCACGGATCCAGGACGACGACGGCCGGTTGCTGCTGGTGAGGCACGTCGCCGGCCGCTGGCAGCTCCCGGGCGGTGCGATCGATCCCGGCGAGGGACCGGAGGAGGCGCTACGACGCGAGTGCCGCGAGGAAGCGGGCGTCGACGTGTCGATCACGCGCCTGCTCGCCGTCGTCGGCGGGCCCGAGCACGTCGTCACCTACGAGAACGGAGACGAAGCGGGATTCATCACCGCCGTCTACGAGGCGACGCTCGAGCGCGGTGAGCCTCAGCCGAGCGACGACGAGATTCAGGATGTCGGTTGGTTCGGGCGTGGAGAGATCGATGCCCTGGATATGTCCGCGGCAACCCGCGCGACGATCAGAGCGTCTTGACGTCCTGCGCGAGCTTGACGATCGATTCCTTCGCGTCGCCGAACAGCATCACCGTCTTGGGGTTGTAGAAGAGCGGGTTCTCGATGCCGGCGAAGCCGGGGTTCATCGACCGCTTCAGGACGACGACGGTCTGCGCGTCGTCGACGTTGAGGATCGGCATGCCGTAGATCGGGCTGCCCTGGTTGTTTCGTGCGTCGGGGTTGACGACGTCGTTTGCCCCGACGACGACGGCGACGTCGGTGCGTGCGAACTCCGGGTTCGCCTCGTCCATCTCCTTCAGCTGCGGGTACGGGACGTTCGCCTCGGCGAGCAACACGTTCATGTGGCCGGGCATGCGCCCCGCGACCGGATGGATCGCATACGACACCTCGACGCCCTTCTCCTCGAGCAGGTCGGCGAGCTGCCGCACGTCGTGCTGCGCCTGCGCGACCGCGAGCCCGTAGCCGGGGACGAACACGACCTTGTGCGCGTAGGCGAGCATCACTGCGATGTCCTCGGCGGTCGCGCTCCGCACCGAGCCGCCGCCGTCGCCCGCGGCAACCGCGGCCGCCGACGCGCTGACCTGGCCGAACGCCCCGAAGAGCACGTTCGTGATCGAACGGTTCATCGCTCGGCCCATCATCAACGTCAGCAACGTGCCGGACGCGCCGACGAGCATGCCGCTGACGATCAGGACGTTGCTCTCGAGCTCGAAGCCGCCGAGCGCGACCGCGAGCCCCGTGAACGCGTTCAGCAGCGAGATCACGACCGGCATGTCGGCGCCGCCGATCGGCAGGACGAACAGGACGCCGAACACCGCCGCGCCCGCCGTCAGCACCCAGAGCAGCCACTCGTCCTGCACGCCCGCCACGAGCGCCGCGCCTGCGACTGCAATCGCAAGGAAGAGCGCAGCGTTGACGAACTGCTGGCCGACATAGGTGATCGGCCGGCCGCCGATCAGTTCCTGCAGCTTCGCGAACGCGACCATCGATCCAGCGAACGAGATGGCGCCGATCAGCCCGGACAGCACGATCGCGAGGCCGATGTCGACCTTCGGCCGACCAGGGTCGGGAAGGATTCGATGCAGCTCCGCGAGCGAGATCAGCGCCGCCGCCCCACCGCCGACGCCGTTGAACAGCGCCACCATCTGCGGCATCGCGGTCATCTTCACGCGGCGCGCGGCGACCGCGCCGAAGCCGCCGCCGATCGCCATCCCGAGCACGAGCGCCCACCAGCTCGTTCCACCCGTCTTGATCCAGGTGACGACGATCGCGAGCAGCATCCCGATCGCACCGACCTGATTGCCGCGCCGCGCGTGTGCGGGGTTCGAGAGGAACCGCAACGCCAGGATGAACGTCACGATCGTGATCAGGTACAGCAGGTTCGAGAGGTTGTAGCCCACTACTTCTCGCGCTTTTTGAACATCTGCAGCATCCGGTCGGTGACGACGAAGCCGCCGACGACGTTTGCGGCTGCGAGCACGACGGCAATGAACCCGACGATCCATGTGAACGGGCCCTTGTGGCCGCTGCCGAGGACCAGCATCGCCCCGACGATGACGACACCGTGGATCGCGTTCGTGCCCGACATGAGCGGCGTGTGCAGCAGCGCCGGAACCTTCGAGATGACCTCGATGCCGAGGAAGATCGCGAGCACGAGGATTGTCACCTCGAAGACGAGCAACGTCGAATGGGTCACGCTGGAACTCCTTCCTGCTTGCCCGCGACGCATGCGCCTGCGGTGATCTCGTCGTTCCAATCGAGGCTCAGCTCGCCGCCCGGGGCGAGGTGCAACAGCAGCGCCTGGACGTTCCGCGAGTAGAGCATCGATGCGTGATACGGCATCGTGCTCGGGAGGTTCGTCAGGCCGACGAGCGTCACGCCCTCGCGCTCGACGACCTCGCCGGGCTCCGTCAGCTCGCAGTTGCCGCCCGTCTCCGCTGCGAGATCGACGATCACCGATCCCGGGCGCATCGCTTTCACCGCGGTGGCCGGGATGATCTTCGGCGCAGCACGTCCCGGGACGGCGGCCGTCGTGATGACCACGTCGAACTCGCCGATGCGCTCCTCGAGTGCGCGCTGCTGCGCCTGCATCTCCTCGGGTGTCAGCTCGCGTGCGTAGCCGCCCTCGGCTTCGGCGCCGCCGACCCCGAGGTCGAGCCAGTTCGCCCCGAGCGACTTGATCTGCTCCTGGGTCGCGGGGCGCACGTCGAACCCCGTCACGACGGCGCCGAGCCGGCGCGCAGTCGCAATCGCCTGCAGTCCGGCAACTCCGGCGCCGATGACGAGGACCTTCGCAGGCGTGACGGTGCCCGCCGCCGTCATCAGCATCGGGAAGAACCGGGGCAGATGCTCGGCCGCGAGCAGCGTGGCCTTGTACCCGCCGACCGTCGCCTGCGACGAGAGGGCGTCCATCGATTGCGCGCGGGTGATGCGGGGGATCGACTCCATCGCGAATGCTGTGACGCCGCGCGCGGCGAGCGCATCGACTCCTTCGCGGTCGCTGAGCGGGTCGAGATAGGCGATGAGGAGTTGCCCGTCGCGCAGCAGCGCGGGATCGGGCCGCCGGACCGCAACGACCACATCTGCTTCCCACGGCGACCCAGTCGTCGCGCCGGCATCGACGTAGGCCTGATCCGGGAACGACGCGGCCGCACCTGCCTCCGGTTCGACCACGACATCGAAGCCGGCAGCGCGGAGCTTGCCGACGGTCTCGGGCACAAGGGCGACCCTGCGCTCGCCCGGCGCCGTTTCGCGCGCGACTCCGACCCTCATCGCGCGGAACTCTACTAGCGTGCGTTCGTGACCCACTTCGTTGAGCACTACGGACTCTGGGTCGTCTTCGTCGTCGTGCTATTGGAGGTCGCCGGTCTTCCGTTCATCCCCGGCGAGACGGCGTTGATCGCAGCGGCGGTGCTCGCGTCGCAGGGGCACGGCAGCATCGTGTGGACGATCGTGCTCGCGATCGCGGCAGCGGTTCTCGGCGCGGGCATCTCGTACGCGGTCGGTCGACGGTGGGGCCGGAGCCTGCTGGCACGCTGGCCGTGGTTCGAGCGTGTGTCGAAGCCGGGCGTCGAACGGTCAGACGCCTTCTTCAAGGCACACGGGTCGAAGGCTGTCGTCATGGGCCGCTTCGTCCCCGTCCTGCGTGCCACGCTCGGCTGGATGGCCGGAGTCGGCCGGATGCCGCTGCCGCGCTTCCTGGCCGCGAACGTCGTCGGCGCCGTCGCCTGGGGGCTTGCGATCGGCCTGCTCGCCTACTACGTCGGCGGTGCGGTCATCCGCTACGGCACCTATGCGATCGCCGGGGCGGTCGTCGCGCTCCTAGCCGTCTGGTTCGTCCTGCATCGGAGGAATCGCGCCTGAGGTGCGGAACTTCCTCCGGGCATGCTGACGGCGATCTCGCGGGCGCTCGAGGAGCGCGACCAGACCCACGGCCACGGCGCGCGCGTCGCTGCACTTGCCGAGCCGATCGCGTATCAGCTGGGCTGGGACGCACGGCGCATCTCACGCCTCCGCTTCGGAGCGCCGCTGCACGACATCGGCAAGGTGAGCGTCCGGCGTGACGTCCTGCTCAAAGTGGGACCGCTCACGCTCGACGAGTTGGCTGAGATCCGAGTCCACCCGCGCGCCGGGGCGCAGCTCGTCCTCCCGCTGCGCGAGGCCCGTCATGCGCTTCCGTACGTCCTCTTCCACCACGAGTGGTGGAACGGCAGCGGCTACCCGATCGGCTTGCGCGGGCCGGCGATTCCGGTCGAGGCTCGGCTGCTTGCGATCGCGGACGCGTTCGACGCGATGACGTCGGCGCGGCCGTACCGGCACGCGCTCACGCACGACCGCGCGCTCGCGGAGGTCGACGCGTGCGCGGGAACGCAGTTCGACCCGACCCTCGCCACGCTCTTCTGCCAGACGTGGGCCTCGCAGCCGATCGTGCTCTCCGCCTAACAACGGGGACAGTCCCCCACACGAGACTGTCACGACTTGCACAGACGGTTTTGCAGGGCGTTCGAGGCGTGCGTGACGAGTTCGTGAGCCTTTTATGACGGGGACTGTCCCCGTTTAGATGGATGCCCAGACGTCGAGCTTCGCGCGCACGCGCGCGATCACCTCGTCGGTGAACTCGCTCGAGCCGAGATGGCCGCCGAGGTCGGACGTGCGCCGGCCGGCGTGCACCGCTTCGAGGCACGCTTCGCGAATTGCGCGACCTGCCCGTTGGGACGGCTCCCCGCCGTGCGAGAGCAGCGCAGCGCCGGCGAGGATCATCGCCATCGGGTTCGCGACGTTCTTGCCCTGCAGCGACGGCGCCGTGCCGTGCGCCGCCTCCGCCATGATCGCCGCCGGCTCGAAGTCCTCCTCGAACGCGACGAGCAGCGACTCGGAGCCCGCGATCGAGCCGTAGAGCGGCAGTACGAGGTCGGAGAGAATGTCCCCGTCGCGGTTGAGCGCGGGGATGACGAGTGGATCGGCAGCCGCGGAGAGCAGCAGCGCGAACGTCGCATCGATCAGTTGCGGCTCGTACGCCACGTCGGGATGACGCTCCGCGGCGGCGTCCATCTCCTCCTTGAGCATCCCCTCGTACGTCGGGCTCACCGTGTATTTCGGACCGCCGAAGACCTTCGCCCCGGTCCGCGCCGCCTGGCGGAATGCGAACTCGGCGACCGCATGACAGATGCGCCGTTCGATCCGTTCGGTGCGGAAGGCGACCTCGTCGTCGCCGCCTCCCTCGCGCCACTCCTTCGCACCGTACGCGTCGCCGACGGCCATCCGCACGATCGAGATCGGGGCGTGCACGCCGCCGAGCGGCATCACGCCCGGGATGCGCCGACCCGTCCGCACGATCACCTTGCCGCCGATCTCCTCGCGCAGGATCCTGTTCGGCGACCCGATGTCGCCCCGCTCCTCCGGCGTGATCGTCGCGGCCTTCAGCCCGAGCCCGTGCTCGCGCACGGCCTCCGCAGCCTCGTGGACGACGGCATTGCCCGTTGCACGGCGATTTTCGAGTGAGAGATCGAAGCGCGGAAACTCGAGCTCGACACCGATCACGTCTCGTGCGAGGACGCGCAATGCCTCCTCGAGCAGCTCTTGACCGGTCTGATCTCCCTCGAGGACGACAATCGTGTTCTCGTCGCGCATCGGGTGGGCAGTGTAGATGCGGGGATGAAGTGGACTCGCAAAGGTCGTAAGGGTGCATTTCGGTACTTCGACGGCGCCGGCCGTCGTATTACCGATGCCGCGCAGATCGAGCGCATCGAGAAGCTCGCGATCCCGCCGGCGTGGCGCGAGGTGGAGATCTCACCGAGCCCCCGCGCGAAGCTGCAGGCCACGGGCTACGACAAGGCGGGCCGCAAGCAGTACCTCTACCACGCCGACTTCCGCGCGGCGCAGGAGCAGGCCAAGTACGACAAGCTGATCCGGTTCGCGGAGAAACTGCCGGACCTTCGCGCCGCGCTCGCGGCCGATCTCGACAACGACGGGCTGGACCGGGAGCGCGTCACCGCGATCGCGCTACGGCTGATCAATCTCGGCTGGTTCCGCGTCGGCAACGAACGCTACGTCCGCGAGTCCGGCACGTACGGGATCACGACGCTCACGCGCCGTCACGTCACCGTCCGAGGCAACCGCATCACGCTCGCTTTCCGGGGAAAGCACAAGGTGCAGGTTCGCACGACCCTCGTCGACGAGGAGCTCGCGGCCGCGATGCGCGAGCTGCTCGCCGCGCAGAAAGGCGGTCGCGTCTTCCGCTTCCGCGTCGACGGCGGGCCCCTGTCCAACCTGACGAGCCGCCATCTGAACGAGTACGTGAAGGAGCACATGGGGCCGGACTTCACGGCGAAGGACTTCCGGACCTGGGGCGGCACCCTGCTCGCCGCGATCGGCTTCGCCGAGCGGGCGATCCGCGACGGCGTCCCCGAGACCGCGACGGACGGGAGGCGTGCGGTGGCGGCGGTCATGCGCGGGGTCGCGTCGCAGCTCGGAAACACGCCCGCGGTCTGCCGCGCCTCATACGTCGCTCCCGCGGTCGTCGACCAGTATCTCGACGGCAGAACGATCGAGGATTTCCGGCCGCGCCATTTGCGCGTCGTCGCCGCCCGCCAGATCGGCCTGGATCCGGAGGAGATTGCGCTGGTCAGCCTGCTGCGCTCGTACCGGATTCGGCAGGCGCGCGCAGCGGCCTAGATTTACCGTCGGCTTTTCGGCTACATTTCCGGCATGGCACGGAAAACAATTCTCGTTTGCGACAACTGCGGCAAAGAGGTCGACGAGGCGCAAGGCGCCGTCATGCGCCTCAGTTGGAGCGACGCCCGGCGCGGCGCGAAGGAAGCGGATCTCTGCGGCGACTGCGCCACGAGCATGCCGGGCCGCCAGGTCGCCCGCCGCGGCCGCCGGCCGAAGAACGCCGCCACCGCGCAGTAGTTTCCGCTCTTTGCGGACGCGTCCCTAGGGGCGATCTGGAGTCGTCAGGGCACCGCTCTACGATGGAGCGGTGACGCTCGCGCTCATCGCGGGGCCTGCAAACGCGGGCAAGGTGGAGCTGCTGCTCGACCGCTATCTCGAGGCTCTCGACCGCGAGCCGGTGCTCATCGTGCCGACCGGATCGGACGTCGAGCGCGTGGAGCGGCAGTTGCTCGAACGGCAGCCCTGTCTCCTGAGCGGCTCGATCGGCACCTTCGACGACGTCTTCGCGCGCATCGCAGGCGCGGAGCGGAAGGTGATCAGCCGGGCGCAGCGCGCACTCCTCGTCCGCCGCATCGTCGCCCGCGCCCCGCTCGAGGGCCTTGCCGCCTCGGCGCGCTTCGGTGGGTTCGCCGACTCCCTGCTCCAGGCGCTCGGCGAGGTCGAGTCGGGGCTGCTCGATCCGGAGCAGCTCGAGGGCGAGCTCGCCGTTCTCTATGCCGCGTACCGCGCGGAGCTCGACCGGCTCGATTTCTGGGATCCCGACCTGATGCGCCGGCGCGCCGTCGAGCGGTTGCGCGCCGACCTCGACGCGTGGCACGGCGAGCCCGTCTTCGCGTACGGGTTCGAGGACCTGACGGGCGCCGAGTGGGCGCTCCTCGAGGGGCTCGCCGGCCGGGCCGAGGTCAGCGTGTCGCTTCCCTACGAGCCGGGTCGCCCCGCGTTCGCATCGCTGCGCCGCACGGCCGAGGATTTGCAGCGGCTCGCGGGAGCGAACGTCGTCGAGTTGCCGCCGCGCTCCGGCGAGGTCGTCCAGCCTGCACTCGCGCACATCGAACGCGCGCTCTTCTCCGATCGGGCCGACAGCGTCCCGAGCGCGGGTGCGGTGCGCTTCTTCGAGGGCGCGGGCACGCGCGGGGCGCTCGAGCTCGTCGGCGAGGAGCTGCTCGCTCTCGTGCGCGCGGGAACCGCGCCAGAACGCATCGGCATCGTCTGCCCGTCCGTCGACCGGCTGCGCGCTCCGCTCGAGACGGCGCTCGGCACGCTCGGCATCCCGTACTCGGTCGACGGCGAGCTGCGCGTTGCGCAGACCCCCTTCGGGCAGGCGCTGGCTGCGCTGCTGCGCTTCGCGTGGCTCGGCGGGACGCGGCGCGACCTGTTCACCTTCCTGCGGTCGCCGTTCTCGGGGCTCGAGCGCCGCTCCGTCGACTTCGTCGAAGGCCGCCTACGGGGTCGGGCGATCCAGGCGCCCGAGCGCGTGGTCGAGGAGTCGGAGAAGTTTCGCGGCGCGCCGCTTCCGGTGCTCGACGACCTGCGCGCCGCCGACGATCCCGTCGAAGCCGTGCGCGCGCTGGCGACGCGCATGCTTCGCAATGCCTACGACCCGGAGCGGCCGCCCGTCGGCGAGACGTCGCGCGTCGACCTGCGCGCCTACGAAGCCGTGAATCGCTTGCTGACCGAGCTCGCACGGTGGCCCGACGTCGACCGCGAGGAGGTCGTCTCGTCCGTCGACCGGCACACGTTCCGCATGTTGCGCGGCGACGAGCCGGGCCGTGTTGCGGTCGTCGACCTGCTGCGGGCGCGCACGCGCCGGTTCGACGTCGTCTTCGTGCTCGGTCTCGAGGAGGGAACGTTGCCGCGCCGCGGGGGGGCTTCGCCGTTCCTCGACGACGACGTGCGGCGAGCGCTCGATGCCGCCGGCGCGCGGCTCGAGCGGCCGGTCTCGGTCGCTCGTGTCCGCTATCTCTTCTATACGGCGTGCACGCGCCCACTCGAGCGGCTCTATCTGGTCCGCGAGGCTGCGACCGACGACGGCAGCCCGCGCGAGCCGAGCCCGTTCTGGGACGAGGTGCGGACGCTGATCGAGGATGCACCGCGTTGGACGTACCAGCGGCGGCTGTCGCAACTCACCTGGCCGGTCGACGGCGCGCCGACAGAGCGAGAGCGCTTGCGTGGGCTGGCGGAGCTCGCGGCGCGCGACGCGAGCGGGGCGGAGACGCTCGCACGCGCGAACGGGTGGGAACGGCGGCTCGAGCGCGCGATCGGAGCGTTTCGGCGGCCGACCCGAATCACGCATCCGCTCGTGCGCGAGCAGCTGGGATCGAAGTCGACGTTCAACGTCACCGAGCTCGAGCGTTTCGCCGACTGCTCGTCGGCGTGGTTCGTCGAGCGGTTCCTCGACCCGAAGGCGATCGACCGCGAGGTCGACCCGATGCTGCGCGGCAGCGTCGCGCACACGGCGCTCCATCGTTTCTTCTCGCGTATCCCCAAGGAGCTCGGCGTCGAGCGGCTGAACGAGCAAGTCGTCGACGGTGCGGTACGCCTCATGCGCACGTGCCTCGACGAGGCTCTGCAGGGCGTGCGGATGGACATGACCGAGATGCAGCAGCGCGAGCTCGACCAGACGCTGTGGCGCGATCTCGAGGCGGTCGTGCGCGCCGAGTGCGAATCGGAGCTCGAGCTCGTTCCGCGCCGCTTCGAGGTCGCGTTCGGCCGCGAGCGCGCGCCGACCGAGCTCCAGCGCGGACTCGACCTCGGGAGCGGCATCACGCTCAGCGGCAAGATCGACCGCATCGACGTCGATCCGTTCGGCGCCCGCGGCATCGTCCAGGACTACAAGTCCGGCAAGCACGCCCACTCGGCGCGCGAGATCGACAGCGAGCTGAGGCTGCAGATCCCCCTGTACATGCTCGTGCTGCGAGATCTCGTCGGGCTCGAGCCGCTCGGCGGTCTCTACCGGCCGCTCGCCGGCGAGCGCAAGGCACGCGGCCTGTTGCGCGCGACCGAGAGCGAGACGCTCCCGGGATTCGCGAAGAACGACTACCTCGACGAGGACGAGTTCTGGGCGTCGGTCGAGAACGCGCGCGTCAAGGCGCACGAGCTCGCGCACCGGATCCAGGAAGGCGACGTCCGCCACGATCCGAAGGGCGGCGACTGCCCCGCCTGGTGCGACCTCTGGCCGATGTGCCGCGTGGAGCGCACGTAGATGAACGAGCAGCAGCTCGCAGCCGTCGAGGCGACCGGTGAAGTGTTCGTCTCCGCCGGTGCAGGCACCGGCAAGACCGCCGTGCTCGTCGAGCGCTTCGTCCGCGCTGTCTGCGACCGTGGGCTCGATGTCGACTCGATCCTCGTCATCACGTATACGCGCCGCGCGGCCGGCGAGCTGCGCACGCGCATCCGCGCCGAGCTCTCGAAACGCGGGCGCGACGATCTCGCGCGCGAGCTCGACGGCGCCTGGATCTCGACGATCCACGGCTTCTGTCTGCGCCTGTTGAAGGCGTATCCGTTCGCGGCGGGGCTCGACCCGCGCTTCCGGGAGCTCGACGATGCGCAGGCGGCCGTGCTACGCGGCGAGGCGTTCCGCGCGGCGCTCGCGGAGTTCTGCGCGAACGGCGAGCCGGACCGGCTGCGACTGCTCGCGACGTACGGCGGCGACGGGTTGCGCCGGATGCTCACGGGGGTCTACGAGACGCTTCGCTCCGCCGGCCGCGACCTGACACTCGAGATCGGCGGTCGCCCTCAGCTTGCAGAGCGGATCGAGGAGCTGCGCGAGGCCGCGCGCTGTCTCGCCGACGATGACGCGGCGACCGACAACCAGCGGACGGCGGCGACGCAGTTGCTGGCGACGCTCGAGCGGGGTGTGCAGCCGGACCGGCTGTTCGACCTCTCCGGCTTCAAGGCGCGCGCGACCGAGCGCGCAGCGTCCTACGAGGACGCGCGACGCGCCGTCGAGCAGGCCGCGTTCGACGAGCTGGCCGCGCATGACCGCGATCTGCTGCAGCAGCTGCTCGAACGCTACGCCGAGGCGTTCGACGAGGCGAAGGCGCGTGAGTCTGCGCTCGACTTCGAGGACCTGCAGCTGCGCGCCCGCGACCTCCTGCAGAGGCACGAGGCGATTCGCGAGCGCGAGTCCCTGCGCTTCCGCTCGATCATGGTCGACGAGTTCCAGGACACGAATCAGCTGCAGTGCGATCTGGTCGATCTCCTGCGCCGACCCGAAACCGAAGTGTTCTACGTCGGCGACGAGTTCCAGTCGATCTACGGCTTCCGGCATGCCGACGTCAGCGTCTTCCGCGAGCGGCGCGCGCAGGCAGCGCAACTCCTGCCGCTCACACACAACTACCGCTCCCGCCCCGAGGTGCTCGCGGCCGTCAACCATCTCTTCGGCTCGCATTTCGGCGGCGAGTTCCAGCCGCTCGCCGCGGCGGCCGAGTACCCGGACCCCGTGTTCGGCCATCCGGTCGAGCTGCTCGTCACCGACAAGGCGAGCTACGCGGACAGCGGCGTGCACTGGCGCCGCGGGGAGGCGCAGGCGATCGCGCGTCGCGTGCGTGAGCTCGTCGACGCCGGCGTCGCGGCGCCCGGCGAGATCGTGCTGCTCTTTGCCGCCGGTACCGATGCCGAGTGGTACGAGGACGAGTTGCGGAAGGCAGGGTTGCCGACGTACCGGGCGACCGGCAAGGGGTACTTCGGGCAGCAGCAGGTCGCGGACCTGCTCGCGTACCTGCGGCTGCTGCACAACCGGTACGACGACCGGGCGCTCGTCGCCGTCCTCGCGTCGCCGTTCGTCGGCGTCTCGAACGACGCGCTGGCGCTGATCCGCCGCGCGGCGTCGAAGCGCCCGCTCTTCACGGGCATCGAGCATTCGCTGCCGCCGCAGCTCGCCGATCGAGACACGCGGCTGCTGCGCGCGTTCCGGCAGCGGTTCGACCGGCTCGTCGAGGCGATGGCGCGACTGTCGCTCGAGCGGCTCTGCGAGCGGATCGTCAGCGAGCACGACTACGACCTCGCCGTCCTCGCGCAGTGGGACGGCCGCCGCCGTTACGCGAACATGCGCAAGCTCGCGCGGCTCGCACGCTCCTACGAGGAGCTGCGCGGGCCGGACGTCGAGGGCTTCGTCCGTTTCGTCGCCGATCAGGAGGCGCTCGGCGCGCGAGAGCTCGAAGCCGTCGCCGAGGAGGAGGGCGCCGACGCCGTCCGCCTGCTGACGATCCACGCGGCGAAAGGCCTCGAGTTCAAGGTCGTCATCGTCGCCGATGCGGGCCGCGACAAGGCGCCGCCCTCCGCGGACGAGATCCTCGCGCTCGCCGACGGCCGGTTCGGCTTCCGAGTCGCCGACCCGGTGACGACGAAGCGCCGCGGCGTGTTCGACTACGAGGAGATCAAGGACACCCGCAAGGCCGAGGAGGACGCCGAAAAGCTCCGCCTCTACTACGTCGCGATGACCCGCGCGAAGGAGCGGCTGATCGTCTCCGGTGCGATCGATCGCGAGAAGACGGCGGACGCGAACACCCCGATCGGCTGGGTGCTCGGACGCATCGACGCCGAGGAGGAGCTGAACGCCGCCGGGGAGACGCCGTTCGAGATCGAGCGCGGCGATGCGCGGCTCGTCATACGCGTCGATCGGTACCGGCCCGCTCCCGCCGTCGAGGATCCGATCCCCGAGGAAGGTCAGCTTGCGCTCTTCGCCGAGCTCGCCGACGCGGTGCAGGCGGCAGCGGCTCCTGTGCTGCCGCCGCTCGTCGCGCCGGCGGAGCCGCCCTTGCACCGCCCGCGCCGACTCTCCTTCACCGCGCTCTCGACGTTCGACCAGTGCTCGTACAAGTACTACGCGATCTACGTCGCCGGCATGCGCGAGCGTCGCGCCGCGATGCCCGCCGGCGGGGACGGAGGGTTGCGTGCGACCGAGATCGGCGACGCGGTGCACAAGCTGCTCGAACAGGTCGACCTCGCGGCGCCGGCACCCCCCGACATCGAGCAGGTGCGGACGTGGTATCCGACCGTCGACGACGAGGAGCTCGACCGGATCGGCGGCTTCGTCGAGTCGTATTGCGGATCCGAGCTCGCGCAGCGCGTCGCTGCGATCGGCGAGATGCAGAAGGAGCGGCACTTCACGTTCGAGCACGACGGCGTGCTTCTGCACGGCTTCGTGGATGCCATGCGCCTGGACGGGGCGGATGCGCTCGTCATCGACTACAAGACGAACCTGCTCGGAGAAGCGTCGCCGGAGGAGATCGTCGAGGACGACTACCGCCTGCAACGACTCGTGTATGCCCTTGCGTGCTTCCGCGCCGGGGCTGAGCGCGTCGAGGTCGTCTACCACTTCCTCGAACGTGCCGACGCCGTCGTCTCGACGACCTTCGTGCGCGACCAGGTCGCGGCGCTCGAGGCTGAGCTGAGCATCGGGATCGAGCGGATCAAGGCAGGCGAGTTCCGGCCGACGCCGAGCGACTTCACGTGCGCCGGGTGTCCGGCGCTCGATCTCGTCTGCGCCGGGCCCAGGCTGCGGAGCGTGCCGCCGGCCCTGGAATTGAGTGCCTCGTAGCTTCGTTGCCGAAGCGCGGAAGCGCGTCGGGCCGAAGAAACAGCGCATCCGGCCGGTGATCGAGCGCCTCGCGGTCGAGCACGCCGATGCAGCGATCGCCTTGAAGTTCGCCGGCCCGCTCGAGCTGCTCGTCTCGGTGATGCTCTCGGCGCAGACGACCGATGTGAACGTGAACAAGGTCACGCAGACGCTGTTTCTCAAGTACCGGCGGCCCGAGGACTATCTCGCCGTCCCCCAGGAAGAGCTCGAGCGCGACATCTTCGCGACCGGCTTCTACCGGCAGAAGGCCCGGTCGTTGCGCGGGACGATGCAGATGCTGCTCGACGAGTTCGAGGGCGAGGTGCCGCAGACGTTGAACGAGCTGATTCGTCTGCCTGGCGTGGCGCGCAAGACCGCCAACGTCGTCTCGTCCGAGCTCGGCAATCCGGAAGGAATCGTCGTGGACACGCACGTGCGCCGTCTGTCCCAGCGGCTCGGCTTCACGAAGCAAGAGGATCCGGTCAAGATCGAACGCGACCTGGTGAGGCTGGTGCCCCGCGACGACTGGCCGCGGTTTCCGCACCTGATGATTTGGCATGGTCGTCGTGTGTGCATCGCACGGCGTCCGTTGTGTGAAGACTGCGTCGTCAACGACCTTTGTCCGTCGAGCCGCGTCTGAGCTTCGGCCGCGCGGTCGACGCGTACGAACGGGCGCGCCCGCAGTACGCCGCCGATGCCGTCGCGTGGATCGCCGAGCGGCTCCCGCTGGGGCGCGTGCTCGACCTCGGTGCAGGGACGGGGAAGCTGACGCGCCA
>JAICWC010000127.1 GCA_025934995.1 Thermoleophilia bacterium
CGACTCCTGGACGAAGAGGCGTGACCCGGCGCAGCAGACGTGGCCCTGATTGAAGTAGATGCCGTTGACGATCCCCTCGACCGTCTGGTCGAGGGCGCAGTCGTCGAAGACGATGTTCGCTGCCTTGCCGCCGAGCTCGAGCGTCAGCTTCTTGCCGGTGCCCGCGAGGCGGCGCTGGATCGCCTTGCCGACCTCGGTGGAGCCGGTGAACGCGATCTTGTCGACGCCCTCGTGGTCGACGAGCGCAGCGCCGGTGCGGCCGTCGCCGGTGACGATGTTGACGACGCCGGGCGGAAGCTCGGCCTGTCTGAGGACGTCGCAGAACAGCAGCGCCGTCAGCGGCGTCGTCTCCGCCGGCTTCAGCACGACCGTGTTGCCGCACGCGAGCGCCGGCGCGACCTTCCACGCGAGCATGAGGAGCGGGAAGTTCCACGGGATGATCTGCCCCGCAACGCCGACCGCCTTCGGCCTGCGGTTCGGGAATGCATACTCGAGCTTGTCGGCCCAGCCGGCGTAGTAGAAGAAATGTGCGGCAGCGAGCGGCAGGTCGACGTCGCGCGATTCCTTGATCGGCTTGCCACCGTTCAGGCTTTCGAGGACGGCGAACTCGCGCGCACGCTCCTGCAAGATGCGCGCGATCCGGAACAGGTACTTCGCCCGCTCGCTGCCGGGCAGCGACGACCAGCCGTTCGCGAACGCGGCGCGCGCGGCTTGCACGGCTGCGTCGACGTCCTGCTCCGTTCCCTGCCCGACCTGTGCGAGCGGCTCTTCGTCGCGCGGCGCGAGCGTCGTGTACGTCTCGGTCGCTTCCAACCACTCGCCGCCGACGAAGTGGCCGAAGCGCTCGGGCAGGCGCACGATGTCGCGCGCCTCGGGCGCGGGCGCGTACGTCCAGTCGTCCGGGATCGGTTGGAGCTCAGTCAAGGGTGAAGTAGTCCGGGCCCTGGTAGATGCCGGTCTTCTGCTTGCGGATCTGCATGAGGATGTCGTTCAGCAAGGACGACGCGCCGAGCCGGTAGAGGTCGGGCGTCAGCCAGTCGGGGCCGAGCGTCTCGTGCACGAGGACGAGATGCTGGATCGCCTGCTTCGACTGGCGGATCCCGCCGGCCGCCTTGAAGCCGACGCGCCTGCCGGTCTGCTCGTAGACGTCGCGCACCGCCTCGAGCATGCACAGCGCGACCGGCAGCGTCGCCGCCGGATTGATCTTCCCCGTGCTCGTCTTGACGAAGTCGGCGCCGCCCGCGATCGCGAGCAGCGTCGCGCGGCGCACGTTGTCGTACGTGCCGAGCTCGCCGGTCTCGAGGATCACCTTCAGGTGCGCGTCACCGCACGCCTCCTTCACCTGCACGACTTCGTCGTACACCTTCGCGTACCGGCCGGAGAGAAACGCGCCGCGGTCGATCACCATGTCGATCTCGTCGGCGCCGAGCTCGACGGCGCTTCGCACGTCCGCCACCTTGATCTGCGTCGGGTACTGGCCCGATGGGAAGCCCGTCGCGACCGCGGCGACCTTGACGCCGCTGCCTTCGACGCGCGCGCGTACGGCGGGCACGAGGTTCGGGTAGACGCAGACCGCCGCGACGGAGGGGATCGTCGGGTCGGACGGGTCGGGCCGAATCGCCTTGCTC
The DNA here is from genome assembly GCA_025934995.1 of Thermoleophilia bacterium. Taxonomy (GTDB): domain Bacteria; phylum Actinomycetota; class Thermoleophilia; order Gaiellales; family Gaiellaceae; genus Palsa-739. The sequence continues at coordinate 1,629 of JAICWC010000127.1, forward strand.
GCGAGCGCGGCCGCCTTGCCCGGGGTGTCGCTCCCCTCGAGCGTCGTCAGGTCGGTGGTGCGGATCGCGAGCTCGAGCGCCCAGAGCTTCGCCTCCTTCTTGATGCTGCGCTTCGCGAGGCTCGCCGCGCGCTCTTCGAGTGCGACCGCGTCGACCGAGCCGATCCGCGGCAAGCGCGGCTCGAGCGGTAATTCGAATCCCTGCGGAAGTGCGGGCGCTTGCGCCACGCGGTCAGTCTAGGCCGAGGCGTCGTCCACGTAACGGTCGCGATCCACGACGACGGTGCGATCCGTGTTTCGACGACGCTTGCGCTGCCGCATCTCGGAGCTTGCGCGCTGCAGCACGGCGCCGGGATCCTCGCCGGGCGCCGCGGAAGCCCAGCCGACGCTCGCGCCGCGGAACAGCGGCGTCAGCTCCTGCGCGAGGCCGAGCCGGTCGAGCATCCGGGTCAGCTCGTCTGCACGAGCTGCGGCCTGCACCGGGCCGACCTCCGGCAGCACGACCACGAACTCGTCGCCCCCGTACCGCACGACGGAGTCGCCCGGCGCCGCCGTCGCCTGCAACGCGTTGCCGACGGTGCGGATCAGCTCGTCGCCGCTTTCGTAGCCGAGCGAGTCGTTGATCGCCTTGAGACCGTCGAAGTCGACGAGCAGGAGCGAAAGCGGAACCGCCCTCAATCGCTTGAACTCCTGCTCCAGATGGCGTCGGTTCGCCAGGCCGGTCAACGAGTCGGTGTAGGCGTAGTTGCTGAGCAGGTCGCGCGTGCGCGCCGTCGAGAGAGCGACGGCAGCGCAGGGCGCGAGCTGACGCAGCGCGTCGAACTCGGCGTCGTCGAGAGCGATGCGGTCTTCGAAGTGGAGCGCAATCAGGCCGATCACGTCTCCGAAGGCGAGGAGCGGTCGCACGACGCAGAGGCGGCTGATGTGGGTGTACGCGTCGACCGCTGCCTGTTCCCGCAGGTCGACGAAGCGGTCGATCGTGCTGATCGCGCGTCCCGTCTTGCCCGCCGGCTCCAGGAGCAGCGACTCGACATGCACCGCCGTCGGGTCGAGGTCCTTCCCTTCGCGCAGCGTCAACTCGAGCGCGCCCTCCTCGTTCATCTCCCACAAGGAGAAGGAGCTGTACCGCGACACGAGCCACGTCCCGTGCGCCATCGCGGAGCGAACGTCCTGGGCCGCGCGCGCGTCGAGCAGCATGCGAATCACGGGCACGAGCACGGAGGGGTTCAGTGATGACACCACGCTGACTCTCGTCGGCTCGGCGGGCGTCGCATCCGACGAACTCGCAGGCCGTTTCAGCCGTTCGGCTGGACCGAGCGACCCACGGAAGCGGGGCCGCCGGCGGTGCGGGGCACCGCCGGCGGATGCTCTCCTTCAACGGGGGCGGGAGAGCCCGTCGGGCAGACAGGGTGGGCCTGTCGGCCCGAACCCGCGCCGCTACAGCTTGGGGAGAATTGACGCGGGCCGTTCGACCATAGAAGGCACCTATGCCGGGTGCCCCCCGGTTCGGCTGGTCCCGACCCAGCCGTTAGGCGAGCAAGTCGAGTAACTCACGGCGGCTGGAGACCCCGAGCTTCTGCTCCACAGAGCTCAGGTGCCGTCGCACCGTGACCTGCGAGATCCCCAGGGACTGCGCGATGCTGCGCGTGTCGAGTCGGCGCTGCAGCAGCTCCACCACCTGCCACTCACGGCTCGTCAGGACGACACGCCGGGCTTCGGGGAGAAGCACGTTGCGTCGCCGGTCGCGGCCACGGAGCTCCGCGACGAGCCTGGAGACGAAACGCCGTGGCACCGCTGTCTCGCCCCGCATCACGTCGCGGACCACGTGCGGGAGTCGCGCCGGATCCACCGTCTCCGGGAGATACCCGGCGGCACCCGCGCGCACGAGAGCGAGGAACTCCGCCTCGTCGAGGAGCGCCGTGATGACGATCACCGCCGACGACGGGGACTTCTCGGCGATCTCGGCGGCGGCACGGAGCCGCTGGGAAGGCGCCGCCAGATCGACGACGCAGACGTCCGGCTGATCGCGCTCGGCCGCGTCGACCGCCGAATCGGCGTCGCTCGCCTCGGTGCAGTCGGCCTCGGGCTCGAGCGCGAGCCGCAGGCCGACACGGGTCGGCAACCGGTCGGCCGCGATCAGGATCTGCGCCCGCCTGGGCGGGGCCGCCGCGCTGCTCACGAGGCTTGCCACTTGGGAACGTCTGCATTGCCGTCTACGATTCGGGTGTGCGGGTTCTCATCGCCGACGATCACCGGCTGATCGTCGAAGGAGTCAAGCGTTCGTTGAGCGAGTCCGACGACTTCGAGGTCGTCGGCGAGTGCTCGTCCGGATCGCAGGTCCTGCCCATGGTCGGCCGCACGAACCCCGACGTCGTCCTGCTCGACCTGCGGATGCCCGGCGCCGACGGTTTGACCTGCCTCGCGCAGATCAAGAAGCGCTATCCCGAGGTCAAGGTCGTGATCCTCTCGGTCACGACCGACGAGAAGGTCATTCAGACGGTGCTGCAGCGCGGCGCCAGCGCCTTCATCGTCAAGAGCATCAACCCGGTCGATCTGCCATCGGCCCTGCGCCAGGCGGTCGAGGGAACCGTGTACAGCGCGATCGGCCTGCCTGATCCAGGCGACAGTGCCGCGAAAGCGGCCGGCCTGACCGAGCGCGAGACGGCCATCCTCACGGCGCTCGCCCGCGGCCTCTCCAACGAAGCGATCGGCAAGGAACTCTGGGTCGCCGAGCAGACCGTCAAGTTCCACCTGACCAACATCTATCGGAAGCTCGGCGTGTCGAACCGCACCGAGGCGGCGCGGCTCGCCTACCAGAACGGGCTCGTCGAGAGCCCGATCGACGACCACTGACCTCCGCCCACAGGCAGAGACGGGGTGGGGCGCTTTCGCACCCCACCCCTCCTCGAGCCAGTGGATCACCCGGTGACCGGCGGCGTGAAGACGCCGATCACACCGACGCGCGGGTTGCTGCAGCCCTTGTGCGCGACCGGGACGAACGTGACGATGCCGGCCCTGCCGGGCTTGACCGTCCGCCTGACGACGCCCTTCGAGTTCGAGGCCGCCGTGGTGATCGACAGCGTGGCGCCCTTGATCCGCACGCGGATCCCGCGGATCGCCTTGCCGTGCTGCGACACCTTGATCGTCAGGATGTGGTTCTTGCCCACGATCAGCTGCTTCGGCGAGACAGCGAGCGCCGTGCAGTAGGTCGGCGGCGGCACGAACTTACCGACGACCTGAACCTGCGCGGAGGCGCTGTTGTTCGCCGTGTTCGTCTCGGCCTCGTTCCCGACCACGGTTGCCGTGTTCGGGATCGTGCCGGTCGCAATGCTCGCGGTGACGAGTGTCACGGTGACCGTCTGGCCGACGTTCATCGCGCCGATCTGACAGGCGAGCGAAGCGCCGCCCGTGCACGTGCCCTGCGTCGAGGTCGCCGACACGAACGTGGTACCGGCCGGGATCGGATCAGCGACCGTCACCCCCGTTGCCTTGCTCGGGCCGTTATTCACGACCGTGAGCGTCCACGTGATGTTGCCTCCCACCGTCGACGGGCTCGGCGTACCGACCTTCGTGATGCCGAGGTCGATGGTCGGCGGCGGCGGCGGCGGCGGCGGGGGCGGCGGGACTGCGTTGACCGTCACCGGCGCCGTGTCGCTCGCCGTCACGTCCGGGCCGACCGGCGGATGGCCGGTCGCGGTCGCGGTGTTCGTGAACGAAGCCGCGACTGCCGACAGGGCGCAGTCGTAGCTCGTGCTCTGACCGGGGGCCAGCGTCCCGATCGCCTTCGCGCAGCCAGGCGCCAGAAGGTCCGTCACCGTTACGCCCGTGAGCGTCACGCTGCCGGTGTTCTTCACGGCGATCGTGAAGTTCGCGGTGCCGCCCGCCGTGATCGACTGCGACTTCGGGTTCTTCGTGATCGAGATCGACGGCGAGTCGACGGTCAGCTGCTCTTCCGAGCAGGGGCTCGTCGCGCCGTTGTTGTTCGCGTCGCCGCTGTAGACGGCCTGCCAGTAGAACGTGCCGACATTCGGGAACGCGACACCGTCCGAGTTCGGAACGGAGCCTGCGTCGACCGTGACCGGGTTACCGACGTTCTGCGCCCCGGTGGAGCACTTGCTGTCGGTGTACACGCTGTACTGGACGGTTCCGCCCGCATCGGCGGTCGCGCCGCTCAGCTTTGCCGAGTCGTGCGCCGACGAGCCCGCGAGGATCTCCGCCGAGGAGAGCGTGGTGGCGATCGACGGACTGTTCTTGGCGATCGCGAGATGCTCGTTGTCCTCGGAGTTGCACGGGCTGGACGCACCGTTGTTGTTGCCGTCGCCGCTGTACACGACGCGCCAGTAGTAATCGCCGGCCTGCAAGAACTTCACGTCAGGCGAATCGGCGACCTTGCCGGCCGTCACGGCCACTGCGCTCGGCTGGCCGTCGATCTGGGCCGACGTCGCAGCGGTCGTGCAGGTGTTGTTCGTGTAGACGGTGTACGTGGCCGTCCCGCCGGCACCGGCGGACGCGCCGGAGAGCGTGGACGAGTCGTGCACCTTGTCGCCGATGGCACCGGTGGCCGCCGAGAGCGAGGTCGCGATCGAGGGCGAAGCCTTCCCGACCGAGGAGCTCTCGTTGGCGTCGTTGCACGCGGTGTCGACGGCGTTGTTGTTGGCGTCGCCCGAGTAGTGGGCGATCCAGCGATAGTCACCGGCGTTGTTCGCGGTGATGCTGCCGGAGTCGTAGTCGGCAGCGCCGCTCACGGTCGCCGAGGTCGGCGACGGAGTCAGCGGCGTGTGGCAGGTCGTGTCGCCAGGCGCGAACACCTGGAAGGAGACCGTGCCGCCGAGCGTGCCGAACCCGCCGCCGAGGTGCGCGGTGTCGTGAATGGATCCGCCCACCGCGACCGGCCCGGAGGCCGTCGTCGACAGCGTCGGCGTCGCCTTGTTGACCGTCGAGGCCTCGTTGGCGTCGTTGCACGCGGTGTCGACGGCGTTGTTGTTGGCATCGCCGGCGTAGTGAGCGATCCAGCGATAGGTGCCGACGGCCGCCGTGGTGAAGTTCCCGGAGGCGTAGTCGCCGGCACCGGTCGCAGTCGCCGAGGCAGGCGCCGGAGTCAGCGGCGTCTGGCAGGTCGTATCACCAGGCGCGAACACCTGGAACGAGACCGTGCCCGTTGGCGACGAGCCGCCGCCGAGGTGCGCTGTGTCGTGGATCGCCGCGCCGACAGTGACCGGCCCGGAGGCCGTCGTCGACAGCGTCGGCGTCGCCTTGTTGACCGTCGAGGCCTCGTTGGCGTCGTTGCACGCGGTGTCGACGGCGTTGTTGTTGGCATCGCCCGAGTAGTGAGCGATCCAGCGGTAGTCACCCACCGCTGCAGTGGTGAAGTTGCCCGACGCGTAGTCCTTTGCACCGCTCACCGTTGCCGAGGCGGGCGCCGGAGTCAGGGCCGTCTGGCAGGTCGTATCACCGGGTGCGAACACCTGGAAGCTGACCGTGCCGCCGAGCGTCCCGAAGCCGCCACCGAGGTGCGCGGTGTCATGGATCGCCGCACCCACAGTGACCGGCCCGGAGGCCGTCGTCGACAGCGTCGGCGTCGCCTTGTTGACCGTCGAGGCCTCGTTGGCGTCGTTGCACGCGGTGTCGACGGCGTTGTTGTTGGCATCGCCCGAGTAGTGAGCGATCCAGCGGTAG
>JAICWC010000147.1 GCA_025934995.1 Thermoleophilia bacterium
CGGCTCGGTTCCCGGCCGCTGGTGGGTGAACTGGGGCCGGCAGGACGAGCGCGACTCACTCGCCGCGATCCACGCCGCGCTCGACGGCGGGGTCAACTGGATCGACACCGCGCCGTTCTACGGCTGGGGCCGTGCGGAGGACGTCGTCGGCAAGGCGCTGTGCGGACGCGACGACGTCCTCGTCTTCACGAAGTGCGGAACGCTGCGCCGCGACGACGGCGAGGACTACATGGATCTACGGCCCAAGACGGTACGAAGCGACGTCGAGGCGAGCCTCCGCCGCCTACGGCGTGACCACGTCGACCTGCTGCAGCCGCATGACGTCGACCGTGCGGCACCGATCGAAGAGACGTGGGGCGCGATCCTCGAGCTGGTCGCGGCGGGAAAGGTGCGTCACGGCGGCCTCTCCAACCACCCGCCCGAGCTCGTGGATCGCGCACTCGCAGTCGGGCCCGTCGCCTCGCTCCAGTTCGAGTACAGCGCACTGCAGCGGAGCGAGGAGGAACGCCTGCTTCCGTTCGCGCTCGAGCGCGGTCTCGGCGTGATCGTCTGGGCGCCGCTCGCGAGCGGCTTCCTCACCGACGGCTTCGACCTCGAAGCGCTCGCGGCGGACGACTTCCGTCGCGCTCATCCGTTCGCGCAGCGCGCCGACCTCCCCGACACCCGTCGCGAAATCGGCGGCACGGCGGGCGCGCTGCGCTTCGTCCTGCGCCATCCGGCCGTCACCGGCGCGATCGTCGGCGTTCGGAACGAGCGGGAAGCGCGCGAGATCGTCCGATCCGCGCTTCCCCCGACCTCGACCGGCGGCGGTTGAACATCGCACTCCGCTTGACTACTGCCACTCGAATCGGGAAGAGTGCGGCGGGGTCAACAACAGAGCAAGGAGGCGGAAGCACATGGCTGTATTCGCCCAAGACCGTCCGGTCACGCTCGTGGAGGGCGTGCCCGCGGCCGACCCGGCGCCGCTGGGCCTGGCTGCGTTCGCGCTCACGACGTTCCTGCTGAGCGGGCACAACGCGAGCTTCATCCCGGACGCGGTGTGGGTCGGCCCGGCGCTCTTCTACGGCGGGCTCTCCCAGCTCCTCGCTGGGATGTGGGAGTTCCGCAACCGGAACGTGTTCGGCGCGACGGCGTTCTCGACGTACGGGGGCTTCTGGATGGGGCTCGGGATCATCGTCGTCCTGGCGGACGTGTCGAAGGGCTTCGCCGCCGGGCTCGCCGGAGCCAATCTCACGAACGGGCTCGCCTGGTTCCTGCTGGCCTTCGCGATCTTCAACACCTACATGCTGCTGCACAGCATGCGGGTGAGCACCGCGGTGTTCTTCGTGTTCCTCACACTCGAGATCACCGAGATCCTGCTCGTGATCGGCTTCTTCAACCTCTCGCACGGCGGCACCGCCTGGTGGCTGCACGCCGGTGGTTGGGCCGGGATCGTGACGGCGGCCGTGGCGTGGTACACCTCTGCAGCAGGAGTCGTGAATGGGATGTCGCCGGTACCGGTGATGCCGGTCGGCGCAGCGCCGATCGGCCGGATCGGGTCCCCGATGCCGAGGAGAGCGGAGGCGTAACCAGTGGCGAGCGAGACGGAACAGCACCACGCGATCGACACGATGCTCCTGGAGGAGCGGACGTATCCGCCTCCTCCGGAGTTCGCCAAGCAGGCGAACGCGCAACCGGACATCTACGAGCAGGATTTCGAGGCGTTCTGGGAGCGGGAAGGTCGTGAGCGGCTGACGTGGTTCGAGCCGTTCACGAAGCTCTACGAGTGGGAGCCGCCGTTCGCGAAGTGGTATCTCGGCGGCAAGCTCAACGTCTCGTACAACTGCCTCGACCGGCACGTCGAGCAGGGACGCGGCGACAAGGTCGCGTACCACTGGGAAGGCGAGCCGGCGGGTGAGCAGCGTGCGATCACGTACGCCGATCTTCAACGCGAGGTCGCGACGTTTGCGAACGCGCTGAAGAAGCTCGGCGTGAAGAAGGGGACACCGGTCGCGATCTACATGGGCATGGTCCCGGAGCTGCCGGTGGCGATGCTCGCATGCACGCGCATCGGTGCACCGCACACGGTCGTGTTCGGCGGCTTCTCCGCCGACTCGCTCTCCGGTCGCATGAACGACATGGAGTGCGAGGTCCTGATCACGCAGGACGAGGCGTGGCGGCGCGGCACCACCGTTGCGTTGAAGAAGACGGCCGACGAGGCGATGGCGGATGCGCCGGGGGTGCGCACGTGTGTCGTCCTCCGCCGCACAGGCAACGAGGTGCCGATGCAGGAGGGCCGCGACGTCTGGTGGCACGACGCCATCGACGGAGTCGGCGACGACTGCCCGCCCGAGCAGATGGACAGCGAGGATCTGCTGTTCCTCATGTACACGAGCGGGACGACCGCGAAGCCGAAGGGGATCATCCACACGACGGCCGGCTATCTCTGCGGCGTCGCGACGACGCACCACTACATCTTCGATCTCAAGCCCGAGACCGACGTGTACTGGTGCGCAGCCGACATCGGCTGGATCACCGGGCACAGCTACATCGTCTACGGCCCGTTGTGCAACGGTGCCACGTCCGTGATGTACGAAGGCACGCCGGACTTCCCGGACAAGGACCGCTGGTGGGACATCATCGAGCGGTACGGCGTGACCATCCTGTACACGGCGCCGACGGCGATCCGCTCGCACATGAAGTGGGGGCCCGAGTACGCGCAGAAGCACGACCTCTCGTCGCTGCGTCTGCTGGGCTCCGTCGGCGAGCCGATCAATCCGGAGGCGTGGATCTGGTACCGCGAGCACATCGGCGCCGACAGCACGCCTGTCGTCGACACGTGGTGGCAGACCGAGACCGGGATGATCATGATCACGCCGCTGCCCGGCGTGACGACGCTGAAGCCCGGATCGGCGACGAAGCCGTTCCCCGGTGTGGACGCCGGCGTGTTCGACGAGCAGGGGAACGAGGTAGGGCCGGGAGGCGGCGGCTACCTCGTGCTGAAGCGGCCGTGGCCGTCGATGCTGCGGGGGATCTTCAAGGATCCCGACCGGTACAAGGAGACGTACTGGTCGAAGTACGAGAACGTGTACTTCGCGGGCGACGGCGCCCGGATCGACCGCGACGCCGACTACTGGCTGCTCGGCCGCGTCGACGACGTGATGAACGTCGCCGGGCACCGCATCTCGACGATCGAGGTCGAGTCGGCGCTCGTCGACCATCAGGAGGTCGCCGAGGCGGCGGTGTGCTCCCGCAAGGACGCGACGACCGGTGAGGCGATCGTCGCGTACGTGACGTTGAAGGGCGGGAAGGAGGGCTCCGTCGAGAAGCTCGCCGAGCTCCGCGACCACGTGGCCAAGAAGATCGGCCCGATCGCGAAGCCGGCGAACATCGTCTTCACGCCGGAGCTCCCGAAGACGCGGAGCGGCAAGATCATGCGCCGCCTCCTCCGCGACGTCGCGGAGAACCGCCCGCTCGGCGACACGACGACGCTGGCAGATCCGACGGTCGTCTCGGAGATCCAGAACCGGGCGCAGAGCGAGGGGACAGAAGAGTCCTGAGGGACTTGACTCTCCGGTAGGAGGAGGGGCGAAGCTGTCGATATGCAGATCGGCCGCTTCGCCCGCCTCACCGGACTGACCGTCAAGGCGCTTCGCCACTACGACGACATCGGGCTGCTGCGTCCGGCGGGCGTCGATCCGGCGAGCGGCTACCGCTCATACGAGCCGGAGCAGGCCGAGCGCGCGGAGACGATCCGCATGCTGCGGCAGCTCGAGGTCCCGCTCGACGAGATCGCCCGCTTTCTCGATGCGGACGGCGACCGCGTGCTGCACGACCAGCAACGGCGCACGGCCGAGCGGCAGTCTCAGCTCACCTGGATCCGGCAGCGGCTGCAGTCGCTGATCGACGAAAAGGAGTCAACGATGATCGACCACCGGACGCTCGGCGTCGACCTCTTCAACAAGGCGTGGACGCTCATGGAGAAGCCGACCCGCACGCCGGAGGAGGACGACGAGATGATCCACTGCGCACACGCGTCGGGCTATCACTGGCAGCAGGTCGGGACGCGCGCGAATCGCGCGCGCAGCGAGTGGCAGTGCTCGCGCGTGCACGCGATCCTCGGCCAGTCCGAGCAGGCGCTCTACCACGCGCGCCGCTGTCACGAGATCACGACGGCAAACGACGACGGCAGCATGGAGGACTGGGATCTCGCGGGCGCCTACGAGGCGCTCGCGCGCGCGCACCTGACCGCCGGCCACCGCGAGGAGGCCGCGCATTGGGCGCAGCTCGGCCGCGAGACGACCGCCGCGCTCGCCGACGAGGACGAGCGGAAGGTGTTCGAGGCGGACTTTGCAACGATCGACGCGTGACGTTCATAGGAGTGCGTCCGTCCGCCACGAATGCTGAGATGGAACCGGAAGAAGAACCGTCGGGTTGAAAGCACTCTGACGGGCGGGCCCCGGGCTCAGGTGCTAACCGGACCGCCGACCCGACGACGTGGAGAATGAAGACTCGCGCCTGCCTCGAAGCAGGCGCGAGTCGTTTCTCGGCCTACAGCAGCTTCTCGAACCGCTCGGCGTCGTCGAAGGGTCCGATCACCGCGAGGCGCAGCTGCTCGTCGCCGATCAGGTCGGCTGCGACGCGCTGCACGTCCTCGACCGTCACGCGGTCGAGCGCGCCGAGGATCTCCTCGAGCTCCGGCGTGCGGCCCTCGAGCACCTCGCGACGCAGGCCGAAGAGCGTCAGCCCCTGCGGCGACTCCAGCTCGAGCACGAAACGCCCCTTCGTGAACGAGCGCGCTTTCTCGAGCTCGTCCGCCGGTACCGGCTCCGCGGCGATCTTGCGGAGCTCGGCCGCGATCGTCGACACGGCGTCGTCGATGCGGTTGATGTCGACGCCGGCCTGCGCGTACAGCGAGCCGGTGTCGGTGTAGCTGTGGTTGAGCCCGAACACGTAGTACGCGAGGCCGCGGCGCTCGCGCACCTCGATGAAGAGGCGGGACGACATGCCGCCGCCGAGCACGCTCGCCAGCGTCTGCAGCGCGTAGCGGTCCGGATGGTCGATCGGGTAGCTCGGCACGCCGACGATCACGTGCGCTTGCTCGGACGCCTTCGAGTGCACCTTCACGCGTCCGTTCGCGTGGGGCTGCAGGGGCGCGGGCGCGGGTGTCTCCTGCGCCGGCATGTCGCCGAGCAGCTCGGTCACGCGCTCGAGCACGTCGTCGCCGATACGGCCGCCGATCCCGAGCACCATGCGTGACGGGTGGTACCACTCGCCGACGTACGACATGAACGTGTCCCGTGTCGCACCGCGGATCGTCTCCTTGCGTCCGAGCACGTCCCACCCCAGCGGCTGGTCGCCGTAGAGCAGCTGCTCGTAGACGTAGCCGATGTAGTCGCGCGGCGTGTCCGTGTACATGTTCATCTCTTCGATGATCACGCCCTTCTCGCGCTCGATCTCGTCGGGATCGAACAGCGAGTTGCGCAGCATGTCGACGATCACGTCGAGCGCTGTGTCGCGCGCCTCGGCGGCGCAGCGGACGTAGTACGCGGTGTACTCCTTGCCGGTGAACGCGTTGATCTGGCCGCCGATCGCGTCGATCTCGCCGGAGATGAGCTTCGTGTCGGGCCGTTTGTGCGTCCCTTTGAAGAACATGTGCTCGGAGAAGTGCGCGATCCCGTTCGTCGCCGCGGTCTCGTAGCGAGAGCCGGCGGCGAGCATGAGCATGCACGTCACCGATTGCGCGTGCGGCAGGTTCGCCGTGATCACGCGCAGGCCGTTGTCGAGTGTGTGGCGTTCGAACGTGCTCATCCTCGGACCAGCC
>JAICWC010000057.1 GCA_025934995.1 Thermoleophilia bacterium
AGCTCGAGCAGGCGGGCGTGCGCGCCGCGTTCCTCAACGCGATTCAGGCGGCCATGACCCGGGCACGTGAACTCGCATCCGGTGGCTAGGAACATCGACATCGTCTGTGCGCCCGACCCGGCGCAGGTCGTCGCCGAACGGCTCGCGGCCGCGGCGCGCGAGGGCGGGCACATCGTGCTCACGGGCGGCGGCAGCGTCGGGCACGCATACGAGCTCGCAGCGGGGCTCGAGCCGGATTGGAGCGGCGTCGAGATCTGGTTCACGGACGAACGCTGCGTGCCGGCCGACGACGAGCGGTCGAACTACAAGCTCGTCGACGAGAAGCTGCTGTCGCGGGTGCGGACGCACCGCGTTCACCGGATGCGCGGCGAGCTCGGGCGCGAAGAGGGATCGACGCTGTACGAGCAGGAGCTCGGCTCGCTCGACCGCTTCGACCTCATCCTGCTCGGGCTCGGGCCGGACGGGCACGTCGCGTCGCTCTTCCCGCTGCAACCGACGCTCGACGTCACCGAGCGGAAGGCGATCGGCGCCGAGGCGCATCTCGAGCCGTTCGTAGACCGCATCACGTTGACGCTGCCGATGCTGCGCCGCGCGCGCGAGATCGTCTTCCTCGTCACCGGCGAGGACAAGGCGGACGCATGCGCGCGCGCGTTCGACGGCGAGCCCTCCCGCGAGACGCCCGGCTCACTCGTGCGGGCGATTCGCGGCGCTACGACGGCGATTCTCGACGCGGCAGCAGCGGCGAAGGTCTGAGCTCGACCGCGCAGTCGCGCTGCGCCGCGAGGATCTGGAACACGAGCACCGTGTCGGCGACGCGGACGTCCTCGAGGAAATCGCCGCGCTGCTCGAAGGACTCGAGGACGTCCTCGATCGCGAGCAGGTAGCCGGCGCGATCGGCGGCGGCGACGGTGACGACGGCATCTGCAACTGCCTCCGGGAACTCCTCGTTGCGGATCTCGGAGCCGACGATGCGCGCCTCGACGTCCTCGCCGAGCACGAGCAGCGCAAGCGACGCGGCGTAGCGGCCGATCGGGGACGCAGCATCGCGCGCGCCCGCGTCGAGCGCCCACCGAGCCGCGTCGGATGCGTCCTCGCCGGCGAGCAGCAGCGCCTTCATCGCGGCGATCGGCCGTCCCCACGAGTCCGGCGGCGCACCGGCGTCCCAGCTCTCGCGGTAACGCTGCGCGGCGGTCTGCAGCCACTCGCGCGACTTCTCCGGCTCTCCCTCGAGCAGGAGGTGCAGCCCCGCCGCCCACGCGGCGTTCGCGAGCTGTGTCAGCTGCCGCTGGTCGAGGTCGCGCGCCTCGCCCCGGCGGTAGCGCTCGATCGCGGTCTCGCTCACGCGCCGGAGCATAAAGTTGACCGCGATGCGCGACGCACGGGACGTTTTCTTCGTCGACGGCGTCCGCACGCCGTTCGGCAAGGCAGGCCCGAAGGGGCAGTACTGGCGCACGCGCGCGGACGACCTCGGCGTCAAAGCGGTGCGCGAGCTGCTCCGCCGGAACCCCCAGGTTCCGGTCGAGCGGATCGGGGACGTCGCGTTCGCGGCCACGGCCCAGGTCGGCGACCAAGGATTGACGCTCGGGCGCGACGTCGCATTGCTCGCAGGCCTCCCGGAATCCGTCCCCGGCTTCGCCGTCGACCGCATGTGCGCCGGCGCGCTCACCGCGGTCACCGCGGCGGCCGGCGAGATCGCGCTCGGCGCCGTCGACGTCGCGATCGCGGGCGGCGTCGAGCACATGGGCCACCACCCGATGGGCGAAGACGTCGACTTCAATCCGCGCTTCGTCAGCGAGCGGCTGATCGACGAGAGCGCGGCGGTGATGGGCAGCACGGCCGAGAACCTGCACGATCTCTTCCCCGAGATCACGAAGGAGCGTGCGGACGCGTTCGCAGTGCAGTCGCAGCAGCGTGCGAGCGCGGCCTGGGAGAACGGCGTCATGCGCGAGACCGTCGTGCCGCTCACCGTCTTCAGCGACGACGGGTGGCAGCTCGCGGAGCGCGACGAGCTCCTGCGTCCGGACACGACGATCGAGGCTCTCGCACAGCTGAAGCCGGCGTTCCGCCCCGGCGGACGGGTCACCGCGGGCAACTCGGCCGGCCTCACCGACGGCGCGACCGCGTCGTTCCTCGCCGCCGAGGGCACGGTGGAGGAGCTCGGGCTGCAGCCGAAGCTCCGGCTCGTGTCCTTTGCCTATGCGGGCGTGGCCCCGCACCTGATGGGCATCGGGCCGGTGCCGGCGACGAAACGCGTGCTCGAGCAGGCGGGCATCACGCTCGACGACATCGACCTGTTCGAGCTCAACGAGCCGTTCGCCGTCCAGGTGCTGACCTGGTGCGACGAGCTCGGCATCCCCGCCGACGACCCGCGACTCAATCCGTACGGCGGCGCGATCGCGTGCGGCCACCCGCTCGCGGCCACCGGTGTGCGCCTGATCTCGCAGCTCGCGTACGGGCTGCGCGACCGCGGGGGGCGCTACGGGCTGACCGCGCTCTGCATCGGCATGGGCATGGGCTGCGCGATCCTCTGGGAGAACGTCCAGTAATGGCCGACACGGTTTTCAAGCTCAACCCCGCCGGCCGGGTCGCGCTCGTCACGATCGACAACGGGGAGGACTACCGCAGGCCGACGACGCTCGGCCGCTCGGCGTTCGAGTCGGCGGTCGACGTGCTCGAGCAGCTGGCGAACGGCGGCTGGGAGGCAGCCGTCTTCACCGGCAAGCCCTTCGTCTTCTGCGTCGGCGCCGACATCGACGAGTTCGCGAACGTCCAGGACCCGCGCGAGGGGATCCGCGCCGGGCACGAGCTGTTCGGGCGCATCCGCGCATTGCCGTTCCCGACCGTCGCAGCGATCAACGGCGCGGCACTCGGGGGCGGGCTCGAGCTCGCGCTGCACTGCACTGCGCGCACGCTCGCGAAGAACGTGCGCCACCTCGGCTTCCCCGAGGTCGCGCTCTCGATCATCCCCGGCTGGGGCGGCACGCAAATGCTGCCGAAGCTGATCGGCCCCGAGGCGGCGGCGAAGGTGATCGTGCTCAACCCGCTGCGCCAGAACAAGCTGCTGAAGGCCGAGGAAGCATTCGAGCTCGGGATCGTCGATGCCCTGCTCGACCCGGTCGAGTTCCTCGACGAGACGCTCGCGTTCGCGCGGGCCCTTGCGATCGAACGACGGCCGCCGGACTGGTCGGATGTCGAGACGGTGCTGCGCAAGGCGCGCTCGCGCGTCAACGACGCGGTGCACGGCGCGACACGCGCCCCCTACGTCGCACTCGACCTGATCGCGGGCGCGCAAGACTGGACGATCGAGGAGGGCTACGCAGCCGAGGAGGAGGCGATGGCGGAGCTGCTCGTCTCACCGCAGGCGCAAGCCGCCGCGTACGCGTTCACGGTCGTGGAGCGCCGCTCGAAGAAGCCGCCGGCGTTGCCGGACGCCAAGCCGCGGCGAGTGGCGAAGGTCGGCATCGTCGGAGCGGGCTTGATGGCGACGCAGATTGCGACGCTGTTCGTCAAGCGGCTCGAGGTCCCGGTGGTCTTGCGCGACCTCGACCAGTCGCGCATCGACGAAGCGCTGCAGACGATCCGCGGCGAGGTGGGCCAGCGGAAGCCGTTTCTGACGACGCTCGTCGACGGCGGCACGGGCTGGGGGCAGTTCGCCGGTTGCGACCTCGTGCTCGAGGCGGTGTTCGAGCAGCTCGACGTCAAGCGCGAAGTGTTCGCCGCCGTGCGCGAGATCGCGCCCGACGCGATGCTCATGACGAACACGTCGTCGCTCTCGGTCGAGGAGATGGGGGCCGACGTCGGACTGCACTTCTTCAACCCGGTTGCCTTGATGCCGCTCGTCGAGATCGTGCGCACGCCGCGGACGAGCGACGAGGTGCTCGCGACCGCATGGGAGGTCGTCAAGAAATTGCGCAAGCGCGGCGTCATCGTCGGGGACTCGCCGGGCTTCGTCGTCAACCGGGTGCTCACGCGCGTGTCGCGTGTGCTGATGGATGCGCTCGAGAACGGCAACACGGCGGAGGAGACGGACGAGGCGATGCTCGGTCTGGGGATGCCGATGGCGCCGTCATTCCTGCTGCAGATGGTAGGACCGCGCGTCGCGCTGCACGTGCTCGAGACGATGCACGCCGCCTATCCGGATCGCTTCCCGCTCTCCCCCGCGCTGGAGCAGATCGCGAACGGCGAGGAGCCGACCGCGACGGGCGACAACCGGCGCACGCCGGAAGAGATCCGGCAGGCCGTTCTCGAAGCGGCGGCCGACGAAATCCAGCACATGCTCGACGAAGGGGTCGTCGGCGACCCGGCCGATGTCGATGCCTGCCTGATCCTCGGGGCGGGCTATCCGTTCTTCCTCGGCGGGATCACGAAGCACCTCGAGCAGACCGGCATCGCCGATTTCGGCAAGATCCCCGCATCGACGACTTCCGCATCCATCTGACGCCGCCCGATCCCGGCGCGCTGCTCGAACAGCTGAAGGCCGCCGAGGGCGCCGGCCGCTTCTCCGTCTCGCGTGACGGCGACGACGTCTTCGTCTACGCGAACACGTACGCGGACGCGCAGCGCGCAAGCGGCATCGTCGGGGGCACGAACCGGATCGAGCATTGGCTCGAGCAGGAAGAGCGGTGGGACGACGAGGCGCCGGGCGAGACGTGGGAGGAGGAAGAGCTCGAGCACGGCTACGCGCCGTGGGAGGTGCGCGTCGACTGCGGCTCGCGCCATGCCGCCGGCACGCTTGCGGAGCAGCTCGAAGCCGAGGGCTACAACCCGATCCGCCACTGGAGCTATCTGATCGTCGGCACGGCCACGCGCCAGGACGCCGACGCGCTGGCCGCCCGCCTGCACGGACAGGTCGAGCCCGGAGGCGAGCTCGTCTGGGAGACCCGGCCCGGCAACCCGTTCGCGATTTTCGGCGGTATGGGGCAGGCCTAGCAGCGCCCGGGTTGACGCCTCCGGCCCTGGGGGTATGCTTGTTGCCAGCGCGACCGCTTTCAGGGGACTCGCGGCGCGCACCTCTCGAAGGAATGCAGCACAGGTTCGTGCTGCGCACATGCAAGAAGCCACCCAGCCGACCATCCTTTCCGATGCGGCGGATCCACTGGCCGCCGCCGCACTCCGCGCCGAAGCGTGGGCGGGCGAGCCGTTCCTCCGCGAGGGCGAGGACGTCGCCGTCGTGCTGGCACCGGGCACCGCGCGGCGCCGCGCGCTCGACGACGCGCTCTTCGAGATCGAAGCGGGACGGCGCGGACCGAGCCCGCAATGGAAGGTGCGCTACGGCTTGCTGCTCGGGCTCGAACGCGTGCTGGCGGAGCCCGAGCCCAAGACGAAAGCCGGCACGACGCTCCGCCGTCATCAGGTGGACGCGCTCGCCGGGATGCTCACCGAGCTGATCGCAGCGCTACAGCGCTCGGAGGAGAACGGCAACGGCCACTCGCTCGTCGAGGTGATCGAAGACCTCGACGACGAAGAGGATTTCGACGGCGACCTGGACGAGTCGACCGACGAGGACGTCCTGCCGGAGCCGCTCTCACTCGAGGAGGATCCCGGTGCCGTCCGCCGCTATCGCTTCCGGCACCCGACGGCCTCCGGCAAGACGATCGCCGCCGCCGGCTTCGTCGAAGCGGCGCGCACGCTCGGGGTGCTCATCCTCACCCACCGCCGTCTGCTCGTTTCGCAGTTCGACCGCGATCTGACGACGGAAGGGTACGGCGACCGCTTCACCGACGCGATCCAGGGCGACGCAGGCTCGACGACGCCGAACCCGCTGACCATCCAGACGTACGCCTGGTTCGCGCGTCACGTCGCGTCGATCAATCGCGACGCGTACCAGCTCGTGATCTGCGACGAGGCGCACACGGCGCTCGGCGAGAAGACGTCCGCCGCGATCCGTTCGTTCCCGGAGCCCATCTACATCGGCATGACGGCGACCGAAGAGCTGATCGCGAAGCAGGTGAGCGACGTCTTCCCGGCGTCGGTCGACGACCTGCCGCTGCAGGACGCCGCGCGGCGTGGACTGATTGCGCCGCTGCGCGACCTGCGCGTCCCGCCCGTCGCCGCGATCAACTCCGTGCCGATCGTCGGCGGCGACTTCGATCAGGAGATCCTCGCCAAGACGCTCGACCACCAGGCGCTGAACCAGGCGGCCGCCTCGCTCTATCGCGACCGCTTCGACAACACGCCCGGCATCGTCTACGCGGCGGGCGTCGAGCACGCGTACAACCTCGCGCAGGAGTTCCGCGCCGCCGGTCTCAAGGCCGAAGCCGTGTCCGGACGCACGCCGCCGGTCAAGCTCGCCGAGACGCTCGCTGCGTACGAACGCGGCGAGATCAACGTCCTGATCAATGCACAGCTGCTCGCGGAGGGCTGGAACTCTCCGCGCGCGACGGTCTGCATGCACCTCGCGCCGACAGCGTCGCGCCGCGTCTACCAGCAGCGCATCGGCCGCATCATGCGGCTGCACCCTCGCAAGGAAGCCGGCATCGTCGTCGACTTCGTCCCGAAAGGCGCGACGCACAACGAGCGCGTGATCTCGCTCCACTCGCTGCTCGACGCAGATTTCTATCGCGAAGGCGCGCGCGTCACGCCCGCACCGCGTCGCCGCTCGCAGCGCCGTGCGCGCCGCCGCCTCACGCCCGCGCCCTGGCTCGTGCCCGTGACGCCGGATGTCCGTCGCCGTGTCGCCGTGATCACGCGCGAGTGGCAGCGTGTCGATCCACGTTTCCTCGACGACGAAGAGCAGCGCTACTGGGCCACGATGGCGGGCCGTCAGATCCGGTTCGACGAGCGCGCGTCCTTCGTGCAGAAGCTGACGGACGGTCGCGCGTCGAAGGGAGCGCTCGAGACGTTCCTCTCCACAGCGGCCGCAGAGAACCCGAATCGCCGGCTGCGCATGATGGCGCTGCAGGATCGCGTGTCGATGCGTGTCGAGCGCGCCGACTTCGACGACCTCGTCACGCTGGTGACGCAGGCGCCCACCTGGGAGAAGGAGCGGCTGCACGGCATTCGCGTGCTGCTGCGCGCGATCGCCGAGGGCAAGCCCGATGCGCCGGACCAGATCCTCGAGCGCTGGACGTGGCGGCTAGCGCGCGCGACGCGCAAGGTGCAGGATCGCCGCGCATCGACCGAATATCCGGAGGCGAAGCGGCTGCTCGGCGCGCTCGCGAACTCGCGCGGACACCGGCACGAAGAGAACGCCGCGAAGCTCGTCAAGCTTGCCAAGGAGCAGTCGTTGCAGGTCGGCTCCGCGCTGCTCGCGTCCGCGGAGGGCTACACGCCGCGCGCGACGAAGCTGATCGACGACGCGCGCGAGCAGCTCGGCGAGATCCACGAGGTCGCGCTCGCGCTCAGCGAGAACCTGCCGGCGCCGAAGCAGCAGGCGTCCCGGAACCGGCGTCGGCGGCGGCGCAGGAAGAAGGGGGCGCCGACGGATGCGGCCGTCGCGACCGAGAACGGCGAAACGAGCTCGTCCTCCGAAGACGCGGACAGCGCTGCGAAGCCGAAGCGCCGCCGGCGGCGGAAGAAACCGGCCTCAGCGGAGGGCGAGGACGGCGGCGGCGGCGAGCCGCAGGCCGCAGAAGACGCGCCGGATCGCAGCGAAGCCGACGGCTAGCCCGGCCGCGACCGGGAGGCTTGGAAGACCCGGCCGTTCTGGCTGCCGCTAGGAGGCGGGGCCGTCGGGGCCCTCGTCCTGCTCTTCCTGCTCGTCGCGCTCGCGAAGGAAGCGCGTCAGCTCGGCGGCCAGCGTGTCGCCGGAGGGCAGATCCTCTTCCTCGCTCAGCAGGTCGACGCGACGCTCGAGCTCCTCGACGTACGCGGCGGTGTCGGCGTCGGTCGACACCGCTTCGCTCACCTGCTCGCTGTACTCGTCGGACGCGGTCTCCAGGTCGTCGGTGTCGATGTCGAGGTGCAACAGCTCGCCGAAGCGGTTGACGAGCGCGAGCGCGGCGCGTGGGCTCGGCGCGAGCGACACGTAATGCGGAACCGCCGCCCAGAGGCTGAGTGACGGGATCGACGCCTTACGCGCCGCATCGAGCAGCACGCCGACGATTCCCGTCGGCCCCTCGTAACGGGACGGCTCGAGGCCCAGCTCCTCGACCATCTGCGCATCGGTCGCGGCTGCAGTCACGGGCGCGGGTCGCGTATGCGGCACATCTGCGAGCAACGACCCGAAGGTGACGATGCGCTGCACGCCGAGATCCTGCGCAAGGCCGAGCACGAGCCCCGCGAACGTGCGCCAGCGCAGGTTCGGCTCGGTGCCGATGAGGATGACGGCATCGCGGCGCGAGCCGGGCACGCGCGCATGGAAGAAGCCGTTGTCGGGCCACTCGAGCTTCCGGGTCTCGCCCGCCTCGAGCGTGACCATCGGCCGCGTCGCCTGGAAGTCGTAGAAGTCCTCGGCGTCGATCTCCGCAAAGCGCTCTGCCTCCCACACCTTCGCGAGGTAGCCGGCGGCGAGCGACGCGCCCTGGCCGCCGTCGTTCCAGCCGCGGAACGCCGCGACGAGCACGGGATCGCGCAGCTCGGGCCGGAAAGAGACCTGCAGGTCGGACATTTCGGAAGTCTAGTTGCGGGCCGGATACCACACGCGGGCGACCAAGCCCACCGTCCAGGCGAAGAGAGACGCCGCGAGCGCGACGTGGATCAGCACGACCCACCACGGAATCGTCCCGTACATCCGGTACTGGAACTCGCCGACGACCATCTGGCCGACGAGGATCGCGAGCAGCCCGCCGCCGGCGGCGAGGAGCCATCTGACACGGTTTCGCATCGCCCAGAACGCGAGCAAGAGGAACGAGACGCCGAAGATCGCGACCGCCTTCACATGCAGCGCGACGGCCGGCTCGAACATGCCGATCCGCCGGACCGGCGTGCCCGCATTCGAGCCCGGGAACTTGCCCGAAGCCGTTGCGAGCGTTCCCGTGACGACGAGGAACGTCACGGCGGCGAGCAACAGCGACGCGAGCTGGCGCGCACGCACCGGCAGCGCGAAGCCGTGACCGCGGGCCGCAACGACGACGCAGAGGCCGAGCACGAACAGCGAGAGGAGCAGGTGCGCGATCACGAGATACGGGTTCAGGCCGTAGTGGATCGTGATCGCGCCGAGCGGCGCCTGCGCGAGCGTGCCGACGAACACGGTCCATGACAACGCCCGTGCGTGACGCGCGACGAGCGACGCGACGGCGAGCACGAGCGTCGCGAACACGGTGAATGCCGCAACGACGCGGTTGCCGAACTCGACGTCGGAGTGGAAGCCCTGTTCGGGCAGGAACGCGTGCGGCGTGCAGCCCGGCCAGTGGTGGCAGCCGAGCCCGGAGCCCGTCAGCCGCACCGTCGCGCCCGTGGCGATGATCAGGATCAGCCAGCCGACCGTCCACCAGGCCAGACGGCGGAAGGCCCTTTCTGATAATCTTACGTTGACGTAAGAATGAGTTTTCTCCGTAGCCGCCGACATAGCGATCAATTCAAGTGGTGGGTGCTCTCCTGCACCAGCCTCGGCATGCTGCTCGCCACGGTCAATTCCGGCACGCTGATCATCGCCCTCCCCGATCTCGAGCGCAGCCTGCACACGACGCTGCTGGAGCTCGTCTGGGTGATCCTCGTCTACATGATCGTTTCCACCGTACTCGTGCTCACCGCGGGCCGCCTCAGCGATCTGTTCGGGCGCAAGAACGCCTACGTGCTCGGTTTCGTCATCTTCTCGCTCGCCTCCCTCGGCGCCGGCTTCTCCGGCAGCGGCACCCAGCTGATCCTCTGGCGCGTGCTGCAGGGCATCGGCGGCGCGCTCCTGTTCGCGAATGCAGCCGCACTCGTCACCGACGCCTTCCCGAAGAAGGAGCTCGGGCTCGCGATGGGGACGAACACGATGGTCGCCGCGGTCGGGCTCGTGATCGGGCCGGTGCTCGGCGGCGCGCTCGTCGCGATAGCCTGGCCCTGGGTGTTCTGGTTCAACGTGCCGCTCGGCCTGCTCGGTGCGGCGTGGGGCTGGCTCGTCTTGCACGAGCTGTCCGGGCGGGCGGACGAACGTGGGCTCGATCTGCTCGGGACGTCCTCGTTCGTCGTCGGGCTGACCGGCCTCGTCCTCGCGCTCTCGAAGGGCGGGCTTTCCGGTTGGAGCGGGCCGCTCGTCGTCGGCGGCTTCATCGCCGCCGTCGTCCTGCTGCCGGTCTTCGTGTTGATCGAGCGGCACGGCCGGGCGCCGATGCTCGACCTGACGCTTTTCTCGGACAAGTTGTTCAGCGCTGCGTCGGGCGCCGCGTTCATCAACGGCCTGTCGCGCTTCGCGTTGATGTTCCTCTTCGTCTTCTACTTCCAGGGCCCCCAAGGTCAGTCGCCGATCATGGCGGGGCTCGAGCTCGCGCCGATGGCGATCGGAATGCTCGTCGCGTCGCCGCTCGCCGGCATGTACGCGGACAAGCGCGGCTCGCGCACGCTCGCCGCCCTCGGCATGGTCGTCTCAGCCGCCGGTCTCGCCGGCATGACGATGCTGCAAGCGCACTCGTCGTACGTGTGGAGCGCGCTGTGGCTGCTGCTCGTCGGCATCGGCTCCGGCATGTTCAACAGCCCGAACACCGCGGCGATGATGGGCGCCGTGCCGGTGCACCGCCGCGGCATCGCCGCCGGCGCGCGCGTCATGCTGCAGAACACGGGCGCCGTCATCTCGATCGCGTTCGTGATGGCGATCGTCACGTCGGCAGTGCCGAAAGACGTCCTCTTCAAGATCTTCTCCGGGATCACGTCCGGCCTGTCGAACGAGCAGCTGCAGCCGTTCATCTCGAACATGCATCTCGCGCTGTGGGTGTTGACCGGCATTTCGCTGCTCGGCGCGGTGGTGTCGATGCTGCGCCCGGCGCACGTGCCGTACGCATCGCGCGACGAGCTCCTGGAGGCGGCGTGATCCGCATCGGCGAGGTCGCAGAGCGCGTCGGCGTCACACCGCGGACGATCCGCTACTACGAGGAGATCGGCCTCCTACCGGGCGGCTCGCGCATCAAGGGCGCACACCGCCTGTACGACGACGACGACGTCGAGCGGCTCGCGGAGCTGACGCGGCTGCGCGATCTGCTGAATCTCTCGCTCGACGAGCTGAAGGAGCTCGTCGAGGCCGAGGAAGCGCGCGCGGCGCTGCGCCGGCGCCTGACGCAGACCGACTCCGACGAGGAGCGGGTCGAGATCATCGAGGCGGCGCTGCCGCACATCGATCGGCAGCTTGCGCTCGTGCGGCGTCAGAAGCGCGAGCTCGAGAAGCTCGAGAGCGAGCTGGTCGAGAAGCGCAAGCGCGGGCTCAGGAGCCTGCGCGAGCTGTCACGCTGACGCCGCTCCCCGCTTCGACGGCGCCGATGCGCGCGAGGAAGAGATCCTTGCGCTCGAACTCCGACTGCAGCGACAGCGCTTTCTCGGCCGGCAGGGCGATCAGCAGGCCGCCCGCGGTCTGCGCGTCGTAGCCGAGCGCGAGCAGCTCCTCCGGGACGCCGTCGGCGTCGACCGGCGCGAACTCGCGGTTGCGGCGGTCGCCGCCCGTTCGCACGCCGTCGCGCGCGAGCTCGAGCGCGTTGGCCATCGAAGGCATGGCGTCGATGCGCACGCGGACGCCGCTGCGCTCTGCCATCTCGTGGGCATGGCCGAACAACCCGAAGCCGGTGACGTCGGTGACGGCGTGCGGCGCGAACGGACGAAGCACGTCCGCGGCCTGCTTGTTCAGCGTCGTCATCCACTCGACCGCCTCGCCGACGTCGCCTTTGCCGGCGAGCACGAGCCCGGTGCCGAGCGGCTTCGTGAGAAAGAGCGCGTCGCCGGGCTGCGCCGTGCTCTTCGCCCAGATGCCGTCCGGGTGCACGACGCCCACGACGGCGAGCCCGTATTTCGGCTCCTCGTCGCGGATCGTGTGGCCGCCGGCGAGCAGTGCGCCGGCCGCGCGCACCTGCTCGTCGGCGGCGGCGAAGACCGACGCGAGCACCTCGTCCGGCAGCTCCTCCGGGAACGCGGCGATCGAGAGCGCGAGCAACGGCGAGCCGCCCATCGCGAAGACGTCGTTCAAGGCGTTCGTCGCGGCGATCCGCCCGAACGCCGCGGGGTCATCGACGAGCGGCGGGAAGAAGTCGAGCGTGAAGACGATCGCGCGGTCCTCGTCCAGCTTGTAGACCGCGGCGTCGTCCGCCGGCGCGAGGCCGACGAGCAGGTTCTCGGCTTCGACCGGGACGAAGCCCTCGAGCAGCTTCTGCAGGCGCGCGGCCGAGTACTTCGCGGCGCAGCCGCCTCCCACCGTCAAGCTCGTCAGCGAGGTCATGCCGGAACAGTACGGAGACGGCGGCTTCCGCCGCCGCCTCCTTAGGGGAGAGAAGGGAGCCGCAAGGACCCCCTCGCGGGCGGTGTTCGGGCTTCGGCTCCGTTGCCCTTCCTGTATAGAGAGAGCGGTGGAGCAGGCAGCACTCGTCACCGGAGGGTCGTCGGGCATCGGCCTGGCGATCGCCCGCATGCTGCGCGACGAGGGGTACGGACTGACCCTCGTCTCGCGGCGCAGGGAAAAGATCGAGGCCGCCGCCGCGGAGCTCGGGGCGCACGCGCTCGCAGCCGATGTCGCCGACGCCGACGAATGCGCTCGCGCCGTCGCCGAGCATCGCGAGAAGTTCGGCCGTCTCGACGTCCTCGTCAACTCGGCGGGCGTCGGAATCGCCGGCACCGTCGAGGATCTCGACGCAAAGCATTTCGACCTTCAGGTCGGCGTCAACCTGCGCGGCCTGTTCCTCGTCACGCAGGCGGCGATCCCGCTGCTGCGCGAGTCGCACGGGCTCGTCGTCAACCTCGCGTCGATCGCAGGCACGCTGCCGACGCCCGGGCTCGCAACCTACGGCGCGACGAAGGCTGCCGTGATCTCCCTGACGAAGTCGCTCAACGAGGAGCTCGACGGCGACGGTGTGCGCGCGATCGCGATCTGCCCGGGGTTCGTCGATACGCCGATGGCCGAGTGGAGCGGGCTGCCCGGCGACGAGATGATCCAGCCGGCGGACTGCGCCGAGGTCGTTCGCATGTGTCTGCGCCTATCCCCGCACGCGCGTGTCCCGCAGGTCGTGATCGAACGGATGGGCTCGCGAAACGGCGACGTGCCGCTCAGCGGGGCTTGAGGCCGGGCGGCAGCAGCATCTTGAACGTCGCCTGGGCGAGCGGCATCGTCATCCGCTCACCGGACGCAGTCGTCAGCCGGAGCCCGAGCTGCCCGTGCTTCAGCGTGACGAGACTGACCGGCTTGTAGGCGTTCCACCAGCTCACCCTGGAACTCTACGACACCGGCTACAGCTCTCCTGGCGTCCGGATGATCTTCCAGACCATGTAGAGGCCCAGGAGGCCGGCGAGCGAGAAGCCGGCGATGCCGACCCATTCGAAGCGATGGACGCGGACGATGATCGACGACCCGAGCAGGAGCGCCGCGACGATGATCGCCGCGCCGACGCGGTTTGCGATCGAGCGGAGGTTCGCCTCGAGCTCCTCCAGCCCTGTCGGCTGGACGCCGATCTTCAAGCCGCCCTGCTCGATCTCGCTCAGCACGTGGCCGATGCGGCGCGGCAGCCGCGTCAGCGGGTCGAGCTGCGTGTAGAGGTACGAGAAGAAGCGATTCGGCTCGAGCCGCCGTTCGGCCTCGACCATCATCACCTCGATCGCCTCCTGCTCCATCAGGCCGATCGGGTCGAGCTCCGGGTCGAGCACGCGCGCGATCGAATCCGCCTGCGCGAGCGTCTTGCCGACGAGCGCGAAGCTCGTGGGCAGCGCGATGTTGTGCTGCAGCGCGAGCCGCTGCAGATCCGCGAGCGACTCGCCGGCGCGGATGCCGGACAGGGGCCGCCAGTGGAAGCGCGGCAGCTTGCGGCGGACGTCGTGCACGAAGCCCGCCTGGTCGGAGCTCACGTTCGTGAGCGACAACGAGATGATCAGGTCGGCCACGTCGTCGGCTCGATTCTGTGCGAGCGCCAGCAACAGCAGCGAAAGGCCGCGTCGCGTGTCGTCGTCGAGCCGCCCGAGCAGTCCGAAATCGAGCAGCGCGAGCTTCCCGTCGGCGGTCAGGAAAACGTTCCCTGCGTGTGGGTCGGCGTGGTAGACGCCCTCGACGACGACCTGGTGCACGTAGGCGCTGAAGAACTCGCGCGCGAGCTCGCTCGCGACCTGCGGCGCGAGTCCGTGGTCGGCCTCGACCTTCCGCCCGTCGATCCACTCGAGGACGAGCACGCGCTCCGTGACGTGCGGGCGGATCACCTGCGGCACGACGATTCCCTCGTACTCCTCCACGAGGCCGGCGATCAGCTCCGTGTTGTGCGCCTCCTCGACGAAGTCGAGCTCTTCCCGCAGGTGCACCTCGAGCTCGTCGGCGAGCGACTCGACCTGCAGCAACTGCGCCGTCGCCGAATGGCCGGCGAGCAGGCCTGCGGTCGAACGGAGCACCGCCAGATCGAGCTCCACCTGCTCGACGATCCCAGGGCGACGCACCTTGACGACGACCTCGCGACCGCTCTTCAGCAGCGCCCGATGTGTCTGCGCGATCGACGCGGTCGCCAGCGGCTCCGGATCGATCGATGCGAACACGTCGTCGCCGAGGTCGGCGCGGATCGTCGCGTCGACGTCGACGAACGGGACCGGCGGGACGTCGTCGACGAGGTGGCCGAGCTCGTCGATGTAGACGTCGGGGAGAAGGTCGGGCCGCGACGACAGGAGCTGTCCGAGCTTGATGTACGTGGTGCCGAGCTCTTCGAGCGCCTCGCGGAACCGGCGTGCGCCCTCGCGCGTCGCCTCACGGTTGCCGACGACGCCGACTTCCGCGAGAACCCGGCGAATGCCGCTGCGCCTCGCAACCCTTCCGACATGCAACGCGCGGCGCGTGCGATCGAGGCGTGCGCCCACGTCGAAGCAATGTCCGCGTTATCCGCCCAGGAAACACCGCTCCGGTGGCGGCCCCGCCGGCAAAACGGGGCCGCCCTCCGCCACGCACCTGCATGGCGGCGAGCGGGACGGCGGTTACAACCGTCCCGCTAGTCGATCCACGGACCGTCGCTCATCCCGAAGGGGCGGAACCCCTTGGCGGCCATCGCGGCCATGAGAACGGCGAAGACGAGCATCAGAATCAAACGCGTCTTGGACATGTCGTCACCTCCTCCGTCGACTAGAACCGGACGTCCTGCAGAGCCTCGGCAGCGCTGCGGTACAGATGCGCCGCCAACCTGTCGTCGCCACGCCGGGCGGCCAGATCGCCGCGGGCGACCCAAGCGGTCGCGCGGTGGCTCGCCGAGCCCAGCTGCTCGAAGCTCGCCTCCGCCGCGGAGAACGCAGCCTCGGCCTCGTCGAGCTTGTCCTGCTCGAGCAACGCGCGGCCGAGCACGAGGTGCGCGTTGCCGATCTCGTCGATGAAATCTTCGCGGCCTTCGAGCAGCGTCAGCGCGTGCTGCGCCTGCTCCGCCGCCTTGCCCGGATCGCCCGTGCGCAGGTTGATCTGCGCGAGCGACGACACCGCCTGGGCTGCGTCCTGCTCGATCCCGTTCTCGAGCGCGATCGCGAAGGCCTCCTTCAGCAGCGTCACCGCCTCGTCGGTCTTGCCGAGGAGGAAGTTGAGACCGCCGAGGTTGTTCGTCAGGCGGCCGACGTTGACGCGATCCGCGAGCTCTTCGTAGGCATTCCGCGCCTTCTCCGCGTACGTGCGCGCGAGCACCCAGTGTCCCTCACGGTCGGCGACCATCGACGCCTGGAAGAACGCCGCGCCGATCACGCGCGGATCGTCCGCGTCCTCGGCGAGCTGAAGCGCGCGCTCGATGTCCTCGCGCGCCGCTTCGTAGTCGCGCATCCGGCGCCAGCAGCGCGAGCGCCAGGAGAGGATGTTCGAGCGGAGCGAGTCGGAGGGCATGCCCGAGCGCTCGGCGAGCGAGAGCGCCTCGTTGAGCAGGCCGAGCGAGGTCTGCACGCTGTTCAGCTGGTAGCGGCAGACGCCGAGCGCGTAGAAGACTTCCGCCCGCTCGAGATCGGAGAAGGAGCCGGACTCGACGAGCGTGCGCGCCTCGTTCAGGAGATCGAGGCCCTCGCGCAGCGCACCGAGGCGCATCCGCGTCTTGCCCGCGCCGGTCAGGGCGCGCACCGCGAGCTCCGGCACGCCCATCGCGCGCGCCGCCGGCACGAGCGCCGCGTACTCGGCATCCGCCTCTTCGTTGCGCGTTCCCTCGTACAAGGCTTCGGCGCGGGCGAGCGCGCCTTCGAGGCGCCCGCGCTCGTCGGTCGCGACGCCGTTCGCGAGGAAGCCCGCGTCGACGCCGAGGCGCGCCGCGAGCCACTCGACCGTCTCGCGCGTCGGGCGCGTCTTGCCGCGCTCGATCTGCGAGACGTACTCCTTCGAGAACCGCTCGCCGGCGACCTCGCTCTGCGTCATCCCGGCTGCGACGCGCAGCTGGCGCAGGCGCTCGCCCAGGCGGAGCCCGGTCTGAGCGGAAGCCCTGGTGCGGATGGCGGCGGTCTGGTCGTTCATGCGGCTTGCTTCACCAAAGTCCATGTCGGCGGGTCGGGCATCCCCCGGGCGGGGCATGTTCTACTGGGAAATCGGTGAAGCAGACCATACCCCAAATCACTTGACTGAGCTACTTGACTGCTCGGGACATGGCGCCTATAGTCAGGCCACCTTGCAACCAGGCCGGACGCCAGGCTCGGGTTTGCAGGGGGCGCGCCGGACAATCCGGTGACGGGCAGGAGGCGCGGCTGGGCCGCAGAGCCGAGC
Organism: Thermoleophilia bacterium; assembly: GCA_025934995.1. GTDB lineage: Bacteria > Actinomycetota > Thermoleophilia > Gaiellales > Gaiellaceae > Palsa-739. The sequence continues at coordinate 16,733 of JAICWC010000057.1, forward strand.
TTCCGAAGCCCTCACA
>JAICWC010000200.1 GCA_025934995.1 Thermoleophilia bacterium
GCCAGCCCGCCGCGCGCGAAGAGGCCGACTGCGCGGCCGAGGCGACCGCCGATCCGCGAGCGCAGCACGTCGCCCGCGCTCAGCAACGCTGCGGCGCGCGCCGCCTCGAACCGGAGCAGCGCCCGCAAGTCGTCGCTCGGGCGGTCGAGCTCCGGATTGCCGTACAGATCGCGATCGTCCTGCGGCAGGTACACGCGGCCCATTGCGAAGTCGCGCGGCACGTCCTGCAGGAAGTTCACGAGCTGGAGACCGGTGCAGACGTCGTCGCTCGCCGCGACGAGCTCCTCGTCGTCCAGTAGACGCAGCACGCCGAGCACGAGGCGCCCGCACGGGTCGGCGGAGTGCATGCAGTAGTGCTTGACGTCGGACCATGTCGCGTAGTCGACGATCCGCTGGTCCATCCGGTTCGCCTCGATCAGCCGCAGGAACGGCTCCCGCGGCAGGCCGAACTCGCGAACCGTCGGTTGCACGTTGCGGAGGACCGGCCACGTCGGCTCGCCCTCGAACGTGAGCGCAACCTGAGCCTCGAGCTCGTCGAGCGCCGCCGGCCGGTGGCCGTCGTACGCGTCGCCGAGCTCGTCGACGAGCCGCGCGTAGCAGTAGAGCGCGCGCACATGCGGCCGCAACGCGCGCGGAAAGAGAACGGAGCCGACCGGGAAGTTCTCCCCGGCTGCCCTCGCGGCGACCTCGGCGACCTCCATCGCGCTTCCATTCTGCTTCAATCTCCTGCGTGGGTGGGGGCGCTGACGGGATTCGCGAGGACCCGGTCGCGGGGATCGACCGCAACGACGGCTCGACCGTCGTACGGCTCGCCGGCGAGCTCGACCTCTACAACGCGAGCGCGGTGCGCGAAGCGCTGATCGCCTGCACCGAGGAATCGCCCGATCGGCTCGTGGTCGATCTCTCGGGCGTCAACTTCATCGACTCGACCGCGCTCGGGGTGCTGATCGAGGCGCGGACGCGGATGGCGAACCGCCGCGGCTTCCTCCTCGCCGCTCCCGGCCTCGAAACGCGTCGCGCCCTGGAGATCTCCGGCCTCGACAAGCACTTCACGGTTCACGAGTCGCTCGACGACGCGCTCGGCGCTTCTCTTTAGACGTCGGCGGGTATAGCGACCACCATGAGGCGGCTCGTGGCGCTCGGGGCAGCGGCTGTGGCCGCAGAGAAGGCGTACAGGCGCGCAACGGCGCTCGACCTGCACGGCAAGCGGGTGGTCGTCACCGGCGGTTCGCGCGGGCTCGGCTTTGCGATCGCGCGAGAGCTTCGCGAGCAGGGTGCACGCGTCGCGATCTGCGCGCGGGGCGAGGAGCAGCTGTTCCGAGCACAGGCGAAGCTGGGCGACGACGTCGTGGCGATCCCGTGCGACGTCTCCGACCGGGAACAGGTCGAGGCGTTCATCGACGAAGTCGGGCCGGTCGACGTGCTGATCAACAACGCCGGAGTCATCGCGGTCGGGCCGTGGCAGACCCAGACGCACGAGGACTTCCGCGAGCTGATGGACATCCAGTTCTGGGGCCTCCTGCACACCACGCTCGCCGTCCTGCCGTCCATGATCGAGCGCGGCGGCGGCCGCATCGCGAACGTCAC
>JAICWC010000146.1 GCA_025934995.1 Thermoleophilia bacterium
GTCCTCCCGCACGTCGGCCCACGTGTTGCAGCCGACCGGGCACATGCCGCAGACCGTCGGCACGGCGTTGATCTCCCACGGGCGCGCCTTGTGCCGGTACTGCGTCGGCAGGAGCGCGCCGACGGGGCAGAGCTCCGTGACGTTGCCGCTGAACGCGCTCAGATACGGCTCGTCGTCGAACGTCGTGATCACCGACATCGCGCCGCGGTTCTTCGCGACGAGCTGCCCGTCTTCGCTGACCGTCTCGCTGAACCGCGTGCAGCGGTAACAGAGGATGCAGCGCTCGCGGTCGAGCGCGATCGTGGGCGAGATCGGAATCGGCTTCTCGAATGTCAGCTTCTCGAAGCTCATGCGCGTGTTGCCCGGGCCGTAGCGGAAGGTCAGGTCCTGTAGCGGGCACTCGCCGCCCTTGTCGCAGACCGGGCAATCGAGCGGATGGTTGACGAGGATGAACTCGAGCGTCGCGTTCTGTCCCTCTGCCGCCTTCGCGGACGTGCGGGCCGTCTTGACGACCATCCCGTCCTGCGCGGTCAGCGTGCAGCCGGCCTGCAGCTTCGGCATCCCCTCCACCTCGACGAGGCACATGCGGCACGCGCCGATTGCCGGCCCGAGGCGCGGCTCGTAACAGAAGACGGGGATCTCGACGCCGCCCTGCAGCGCCGCTTCGACGAGGCCCGTCCCCTTCGGGACGTGCACCTCCTTCTCGTCGACGGTGATGCGGACGAGCTCAGACTCGTTCAAGCGACAGCTCCTGTGGAACCGGTGTGTGCGCATGCTGGTCGACGGGCGCGAAGAGGTGTGCGAGCGAGGAGTCCTCGCCGAAGGGACAGCCGCCGTGCTCGAGGTGCGCGTTGAACTCGTCGCGGAACTTCGTCACGCACGACGCGACCGGCATCGCCGCCGAGTCGCCGAGCACGCACAGGCACTTGCCGATGATGCGGTCGCACACGTCGAGGCAGATCTCGAGATCTCTCTGTTTCGCGGTGCCGTCCTCGACGGCGCGCAGGATCTGGACGAGCCAGCGGGTGCCGACGCGGCACGGCGTGCACTTGCCGCACGACTCGTGCATGTAGAACTGCGCGACGCGCAGCGCGAACTGGACGATGCACGTGCGGTCGTCGATCGCGCAGACGACGCCGGAGCCGATGAAGAGCCCCTTCTGGCCGAGTGAGTCCGCGTCGAGCTTCGTGTCGAGCTCGTCCGGCGTCATCACCGGGAACGACGAGCCGCCGACCATCACGGCCTTCAGCGTGCGCCCGCCGGCGATGCCGCCGCCGATGTCGTCGATCAGGTGACGCACCGTGATGCCGTGCGGCGCCTCGTAGACCCCCGGCTCGACGACGTTGCCGGAGAGACAGAAGAGACGCGTGCCGGTCGAGTCGGGCGGCGCGCCGATCTGCGCGTACTCCTCCGGGCCGACCTCGAGGACGATCGGCATGTTCGTGATCGACTCGACGTTGTTGATCAGCGTCGGCGACGCGTACAGGCCCTGGATCGCCGGGAACGGCGGCTTCGAGCGCGGCTGGCCGCGCTTCCCCTCGAGCGACTCGAGGAGCGCCGTCTCCTCGCCGCAGATGTAGGCGCCGGCGCCGCGATGGATCGTGATCGTCACGTCCTCGAGCAGGCCGGCGGTCTCGGCCTCGCGCCGCGCGTTCTCCAGGACGCGGTATTCCTCCGCGTACTCGCCGCGGATGTAGATGAACACGTGCTTCGACTGGATCGCGTGCGCGGCGATCAAACAGCCCTCGAGCAGGCGGTGCGGGACCTTGAGCATGATCTCGCGGTCCTTGAACGTTCCGGGCTCGGACTCGTCGGCGTTGACCGTGATGTAGATCGGCTTCGCGACCTTGTCGGGCGTCGGGATGAAGCTCGCCTTGCGGCCGGTCGGGAAGAATGCGCCCCCGCGGCCGCGCAGGTTCGAGTCGATGATCTGCTGCGTCACCTCCTGCGGCGTCATCGCGCGCGCCTTCGCGATCTGCGCGTAGCCGCCGACCGCGCGGTACGAGTCGAGGTCGACGAGCGGCGTGCCCTCGTAGCCCCCGAGGACGAGTGCCGGGCCTTCGGCTACTTCGACGACGGTGTCAGCCACGCAAGTCCTCCACGATCTTCGCCACGTCGTCCGGTGTCACCGACTGCTTGTAGACGTGGTCGACGGCGACGATCGTCGGCGTCGAGCAACCGCCGAGGCATTCGACCGCGCGGAGCGTGATCTCGCCGTCGTCCGTTGTCTGCCCGGCTCGGATGCCGAGCTCCGACTCGAATGCCTCCAGCACGGGCTGCGCATTGACGAGCCCGCAGCAGACGTTCGTGCACACCTCGATCGTGTGCGTCCCGACGGGCTCGAGATGGAACATGTCGTAGAAGCTCGCGACGCTCATGCAGTACGCCGGTGTCAGGTCGAGCGCGTCGGCGACCTCCTCGAACGCCTCGCGCGAGAGCCAGCCGTAGGTCTCCTGCGCGTGCCGGAGCGCCGGCAGGATCGCCGACTTCGACTCCGGGTACTGCCTCGCGATCTCCTCGTAGATGCTCACCGGTCGACGTCTCCCATGACGGCGTCGAGCGAGCCGACGATCGCGATCAGGTCGGCGACGAGCGAATGCTTCACGCACGTCGCGGTCGCCTCGAGCGCCGCGAACGAGGGCGCGCGGAAGTGCACGCGCCACGGCTTCGAATCGCCCTGGCTGACGAGGTAGCAGCCCTGCTCGCCGCGCGGCGACTCGATCGTCACGTACACCTCGCCCTCCGGGACGCGGAAACCTTCGGTGACGAGCTTGAAATGGTGGATGAGCGATTCCATCGACGTGTGCAGCTCTTCGCGCGGCGGCAGCACGACCTTGCGGTCGTCCGTGATCCACGGCTGGCCCTGCATCCGCTCGAGCCTGCGCAGGCACTGGTCGACGATGCGCGTCGACTCGCGCATCTCGTCGACACGCACGCGGTAACGCGCGTACACGTCGCCCTCCGCGTACACGGGCACGTTGAAGTCGACCTGGTCGTACGCAAGGTACGGCTGGTCGCGGCGCAGATCCCAGTCGACACCCGATGCGCGCAGGTTCGGGCCGGACTGCGACAGCGCGATCGCGTCGTCCGCGCTGAGCAGGCCGACACCGCGCGTGCGCTCGATCCAGATCTGGTTGCGGTCGAGGAGCGCGAGGTAGTCGCTCAGCGCCTGCGGCATCCACTCGACGAACTTGCGGCACTCGGGATAGAAGCCTTCCGGGATGTCCTCGGCGAGGCCGCCGACCTGGAAGTAGCGCGTGTGCATGCGCTGACCCGTGACCATCTCGAAGAGGTCGAGGATCATGTCGCGCTCGCGGAAGCAGTACCAGAACATCGAGATCGCACCGAGCTCGAGCGCCGACGTGCCGAGGAAGACGAGATGCGAGTGGATGCGGTTGAGCTCGGCGAGCAGCATGCGCATCCACACGGACTTCTCGGGCGTCTCCATCGACAGCAGCTTCTCGACGGCGAGCACGTACACGAGCTCGTTGGACTGGTAGCCGACGTAGTCGATGCGCGGCGAGTACGTGACGCCCTTCCACCACGTCTTCTGCTCCATCGTCTTCTCGAAGCCGGTGTGCAGGTAGCCGATCACCGCCTCGATGCCCTCGACGTTCTCGCCGTTCAGGTCGACGATCAGGCGCAGCACGCCGTGCGTGGACGGATGGTTCGGGCCGAAGTTGATCTGCATGACGTCGCCGCTCTCGCGCAGCGACTCGTCGACGCGCAGGATCGTCGGCACCGGCGAGGGGATGCGCGAGCCCTCGTAGATCGGCGGGCCGACGAACGGCCACTGGCGCGTGCGCGAGCGCAGGCGTTCGGGCGCGATCGTCACAGTGTCGGCCTCATTGGGCCTCGCTGAAGCGCACGGGCTCGCCGCCGATCGGATAGTCCTTGCGCAGCGGATGCCCTTCCCAGTCGTCGTCCATGATCAGGCGACGCAGATACGGGTGGCCGTCGAAGACGATCCCCATCAGGTCGAACTGCTCACGCTCGAAGAAGTCCGCGCCGGGCCACACGCTGACCACGCTCGGAACGGCTTCGCCGTCCTCCGCCCACGCCTGCAGGCGAACGCGCGCCGGCGCCTGCCTCAGCGCCAGAAGGTGGTAGTTGATCGCGAACCGCGCCGGCTTCAGCTGGGGGAGCGTCTGCAGTCCCTGCGTCATCGGGAAGTTGATGTCGCGTCCGCTCGCCGTGCCGATGTAGCCCGAGACGCCCTTGCCGCCCCAGCCGAGGTAGTCGGTGGCGACGATGCCGCTCAGCACGTTGAAGCCGAGCTCGTCACGCGCATGCAGGCACGCATCGCGGATGCGGCCGCGCTCGATCGTCACCGTCGTCTCGCCGAACGACTCCGCGTGCGAGGCGTAGCCGGGCAGCGCAGTCCAGTCGGTCACGTCGCCACCTGCCGGCGCGCGTACGCAGGCGGAATGCCGGCGAGATGCGCTTCGTGGATGCGCAGGATGCCCTCCATCAGCGCTTCCGGGCGCGGCGGGCAGAACGGGACGTAGATGTCGACGGGAACGATGCGGTCGACGCCCTGCAGCACGGTGTAGTTGTTGAACATACCGCCGCTCGACGCGCACACGCCCATCGCGACCACCCATTTCGGCTCGAGCATCTGGTCGTAGATCTGGCGCAGCGGCGCCGCCATCTTGTGCGCGACGCGGCCCGAGACGATCAGCAGGTCGGCCTGGCGCGGCGACGACCGGAACGCCTCCATGCCGAACCGCGCGAGGTCGTAGCGGCTCGAGACGATCGCCATCATCTCGATCGCGCAGCAGGCGAGGCCGAACGTGTCGGGCCACATCGACTTCGTCTGCGCCCAGCGCACGGCCTTGTCGAGCGTCGTGATGCCGAGGTACTGCTCGAGCTCGTCGGCCGTCATCGACTCCTCGAACTTCGACGGCCCTTTCGTCGGCCACAGCAGCCGTTCCGACTGCAGCCCGTGGTCGCGGAGGCGGTCTACCACTCGAGTGCGCCCTTCCGCCAGATGTAGACGTAGGCGACGAGCAGGATCAGCACGAAGAACGCGAGCTCGATGAACCCGAACCAGCCGAGCGCGTGCAGCTGAACGGCGAGCGGATACAGGAAGACGATCTCGATGTCGAAGACGATGAAGAGCATCGCCGTCAGGTAGAAGCTGACGGTGAACCGCTGGGCCCGCATCTGGCCCCGCGAGACCCCCGATTCGAAGGGGATCGTCCGGGCCCGGGTGCGCCGGGCGGGCCGCTGGGCAAAGGCGAAGGACATGGCGATCATCGACGCCGGAATCGCGAACGCCAGCAGCGCGTAGATCAGGAACGGAAGCCAGTCGCGCAGCATTCGAACGCCCGACGTTATCGAACCGTGCATCGTCACGAAGCGGGTACCTTCACCCGTGGAAAGACAGGGTGGCGACTGTCACAAACTCACCCCCGATCGCGGGACGTGTAGCGCCCGTCCCCGCTGGTACATTGAGTGCGGAATGGAACTGCAGGAGCGCATCGAGAACGTCGTCTCGCTGACGCCGGCCGCGGCCGGGAAGATCCGCGAGCTGATGGCGCAGGAGACCGACGTCTCCGTCCTCCGCGTCGCGATCGAGGGCGGCGGCTGCTCGGGGTTCCAGTACGGCCTCGGCTTCGACCACGGCGCGCAGGAAGGCGACCTCGAGTTCGAGCAGGAGGGCGTGAAGGTCGTCGTCGATCCGTTCAGCGCCCCGTACCTCAAGGGCGCGACCGTCGACTACCTCGAGACGATCCAGGAGTCCGGGTTCAAGATCGACAACCCGAACGCCGTCTCGTCCTGCGGCTGCGGCCACTCGTTCCAGGTGGACGAGAGCACCGA
>JAICWC010000170.1 GCA_025934995.1 Thermoleophilia bacterium
GCTGGTACGAGCCGGACGACGCGGTCGACGCGGTGCTGCCCTTCGTGAACCGCGAGCTCGGCTGGGACAATCCGCTCTGGCTCGCGAACGGCCATTCGTTCCAGGTGCTGCTCGACCGGTACGCGAAGGATGCCCGTGGCCTGCGCGTGCTCGAGGTGGGCGCGGCGAAGGCGTGGGCGGCGCGGTTCTGGCTCGAGCGCGACTGCGAGTTCGTCGCGACGGACATCCTCGTCGACACGAAGATCGGTCTCGGGCGCGGCGCGTTCTTCGGTGACTTCGGCCGCGTGCAGGCGGACGGCGAGGCGCTGCCCTTTCCCGACGAGTGCTTCGACATCACGTACTGCGTCGCCACGCTGCACCATGCGCTCGACCTCAACCGGATGGTCGGGGAGATGGCGCGCGTCACGAAGCACGGCGGCGTCGTCGCCGGATTGAACGAAGGCGTGCGGGGCGTGCTGCGCAGCAAGGACAACCCGGAGCAGGAGGGAGAGAAGGCGCTCGGAATCAACGAGCACGTGCACACCGCCTGGCACTACGCGGCTGCGTTCGCCCGTAACGGGATCGTCATTCGCCGCATCGAGCGCGCGGACGGATGGCCGCCGGTCCCGTTCGGATACTTCCTCTCGCGCGTGCCGAAGCTGGGGATGACGATCGGTACGCTCGCGCACCTGACGCCCGCGCGGTACGCCGGCGCGTCGTTCTACGGTCGTCGCAGATGACCGTCTACGCGGACGTTTACCGGTATCGCGAGCTGCTCGGGAATCTCTTCCGGCGCGACCTGCAGGCGAAGTACCGCGGCTCCGCGCTCGGCGTGCTGTGGACGGTCGCGAACCCGGTGATGCTGATGGGGGTCTATCTCCTCGTGTTCGGAGTCGTCTGGCCCGCGAAGTTCTCGACCATCGACCACTACGCGCTGTTCCTGCTCAGCGGGTTGGCTGTGTGGACGTTCTTCGCCGCGGCCGTGCAATCGGCGACGCGCTCGATGCTCGACAACGCCAACCTCATTCGCAAGACACGCTTCCCGCGGCAGCTCGTGCCGCTCTCGGTCGTGTTCGCGCATGTCGTGTCGTTCGCGGCGATGCTCGTGCTGGTGCTCCTGCTCAACTTCGTCGTCCTGTCTCGTGTGCGGGCGACCGAGTGGCTTGCCATCCCGCTCTGCGCGCTCGTCGTCGGCTTCGTGTGCGGGCTCGGGCTGCTGTTCGCGTCGATGAACGTGCTCTTCCGTGACGTCGAGTTCATCGTCGCCGCACTGCTCGTGCCGTGGTTCTTCCTCACGCCGATCCTCTACAGCCTCGACACCGTCGCGGCGCATCACGCGCGCGTGGTCGAGGTCATCCACTGGGTGAACCCATTGTCGCCGGCGGTCGAGGCGGTCCGCGCTCCGCTGTTCCTCGGCGCGATGCCGCACTGGACCGATGCGCTCTATCTCGTCGTCGCGTGCGCGATCTCGCTCGCGCTCGGCGCGTTCGTCTTCTCGCGCATCGACGACCAGATAGCTATCGAGGTCTGAGCACGAGCCGCCCGTCGTACATGAACGGCTCGTCGTCCTCGGGCCGCCACGCGGGCAATCCCTCGACCTCGCAGTTCGGCTCGAGCGGCGGCAGCAGCGACGGGCAGACGAGCGGCTGCGCAAATCGCGGGCTGCGACCGCCGCCCGGCGCGTATCCCTTCAGCCCCTCGATCGCACCCGCGACCGCGCCGTAACCCTCGGAGTGCAGCTCGTGCGCCGCGGCGACCCACGCCTCGTCCGGGTGCGCGCCGAAGACGCGGGCGTGCGACGCGTCTCGCGGCGACACGACCACCGGTTCCTCGTGTGCCTTCGCGCCGAGCTCGGCGACCCAAAAGCGATGCTCTTCGACCAGGTCGATCGCGAGAAGGTACGCGCCGGGCGGGATCGGGCCGCGAATGTGGACGCTCTGCCGCAGCGCCTCGCCCGGCAGGACGACACGCTCGAGCGGGGTCCGCTCGCCGTCCCAGACGATCGGATTGCCACGCTCGTCGAGCCAGTGGTACGAGAGGAAGAGACCGTCCTCGCGGCCGCGTGTCCGCCACGGGGCCGTGCCCTCGTTCGCGACCTCGACGAGGACCTCGTGCAAGGCGCCCGCCTCGAAGGGTCCATGCTCGACCGAGCGCCACGCAGGAACGAGAGGGCCCGGCATACGCGGGCTAGTGTAAGTCCGTGACCGCTCCGCTTCTCGTGCGCGTCGCGCGCCGCGAGCCGGTCGAGCGCACGCCCGTCTGGTTCATGCGGCAGGCCGGCCGCTCCTTGCCCGAGTACCGCGCGATCCGCGAATACCACTCGTTCTTCGAGGTCGCACAGACGCCGGAGTTGTGCGCGCAGGTCACGCTGCAACCCGTCGCGAGACACGATGTCGACGCGGCCGTGCTCTTCGCGGACATCATGTCGCCCGTTCTCGGGATGGGCGTCGACGTGCAGCTCATCGAGGGTGTCGGGCCGGTGGTCGACGAGCCGATCCGCGCGCGCTCCGACGTCGAGCGCCTGTCGGTCGGAGAGACCGACGGGCGCATCCTCGAAGCGATCCGCCTCGTTCGGAGCGAGCTCGCGCCGGAGAAGGCGCTGGTCGGCTTTTGCGGCGCGCCGTTCACGGTCGCCGGCTATCTCGTGGAGGGCAGGCCGAGCCGCGACTTCGCGCGAACGAAGGCGCTGATGTACGGCGACTCCGAGACCTGGCACGCGCTGCTCGACCGCTTGACGGAACAGTTCGAGCGCTACGTCGCGGCGCAGGTCGACGCAGGAGCCGACGTGATCCAGGTCTTCGACTCGTGGGTGGGCGCGTTGTCTGCCGCCGACTACGACGAGTTCGTCGCGCCTTACTCCGCGCGCATCCTCACTGCGGTCGACGTTCCGACGATCCACTTCGGGACCGGCGCAACCGAAACGTTGGTGCGCGCGCTCGCGCGCGCCGGCGGCGACGTGATCGGCCTCGACTGGCGGCTGACGTTCGACATCGTCCCGGACGACCGTGCCGTCCAGGGAAACCTCGATCCGGCATTGCTTCTCGGCCCCTGGGAGCGGGTGGAGGAGAGCTTCCTCGCCTGGGGCTGGCGCATCCCGTTCCTGCTCAGCTCCGTCATGCTGGCGGTCGGCCTGTTCATCCGCATGAACGTCACCGAGACGCCGGAATTCGAGCGGCTGGTCCTGCACAAGGACGACGTCTTCCCGGTGATGCGCCTGCTGCGCACCCACAAGCGCTCCGCCCTGCTCGCCACCGGCGCGCGCCTGGCCGAGACCGTGGCGGGCAACATGGTGAAATCGTTCGGGCTGACCTACGTGACGGTGATCCTGGGCATGTCCAAGGAGGTGGCGCTGGGGGCGCTGATGGCGACCGCCGTCGTGGGTCTGCTGGCGACGCCGCTGTACGGCGCGCTGGGCGACCGGATCGGGCCGCGGCCGGTCTACATGCTCGGCGCCGCGCTGGCGGCGCTGCTCGCCTTTCCCTTCTTCGGCATGCTTCAGGCAAAGACCGCGCTGGCGCTCTGGATCGGCTTCGTGGCGATCTACAATCTCGGACCGACGCTGATGCTCAGCGTCCAGGCAACCTTCTTCGCCGACCTGTTCGGCGCCAGCGTCCGCTACACCGGGCTGTCCGTCGCCTATCAGGTCTCGTCGATCATCGGCGGGTTCACGCCGCTGGTGTCGCTGTGGCTGATGCGGCTGACGGGCAACACGCCCTGGGCGGTGGCCGGCTTCGTGGCCGCGACCGCGCTGCTGTCCCTCGTGTGCAC
>JAICWC010000142.1 GCA_025934995.1 Thermoleophilia bacterium
ATCGTGACGGCTCCGCCGGTGGACGCGCCGACGGCGAGCCCGGGCGCGACGTGATACGGAATCTCGATCGTGTGCGGCGCGTGCGCCTCGAAGGCGTCGTGCACGTGCAGCGCGTGACGCTCGGGATCGAGCTCGATCGTCCGCACCGGGCGGACGGGGTCGGGCAGCCGCAGGTAGCCGGTGTGGGAACCGCGGAAGCGGAGCGGCTCGGCGAGGAGCGGCTCCGGGATCGCGTCGTTCTCGAGCTCCCAGAGCGAGACCGGAATGCGGTTCTGCTCGACGCCGTCCACACGCGGCGTGTTGTGTGCCCCCGTCGCCCGGAATGCGTTCCGTTGCTCCGGGTGCGACGAGTAGACGTACGAGCCGCAGTCGGTGATCAACCGAACACCTGCGAGGACCGCCTCGAAGGAGAGGCAGTCGTTGTGTCCGTGACCCCCGCGGCCGGCCAGGCCGACAGGGCCGCAGTCGATCACGACGTGATCCTCGCCGGCCGCGAGGACGTAGACGCCTCCCTCGGGAAACGCGCGCCGGACGGTCTGCACGCCGACCAGGTCGGTGAAGCCGCGATGGTCGCGCGGCGCCCGCCCGTCGAGCGGCAGGGCGCGGGCGTCGTCCGAGTCCCCCCAGAGCGGCGTGAGACGGTCCGGGCCCGTGATCGCCAGCGTGAAGCGCGCCATCGCGCCGATCCGTTCGTCGTACCAGGGCGGCACGTCGAGGCCGAGTTGCCGGCGGTAGAGCGCCGGCAGGAGGAAGAGCTCCCCGACGAGCCGGTGGTACGCCGCAGACGCTTCGAAGTCGACGCCGTCCGGGTGAACTTGACGTGGCAGCTCCTCGAGCAGGAGCCGCCAGCCGAGCTCCGACCAGCGCCGCTGCTCGAAGAGCAAGCCGGCGAAGACGAGCCCGGCCGCGTCGGCGGTGAAGTGATTGCCGTTGACGTCCGACCGTTCCAGGTGCCGGCCCGTGTAGTCGCCGTGCAGCCAGAGCGCGCGGAGGAACCGGTCTCGGAACCCCTCGTCGAGCCACGCGTCGCTGCGGCCAAGGGCGCCGAGCAGCCACGACCAGCACACGATCCGCAGCGCGACCTCCATCGTCACCGACCAGTTGACGGTCGCCGCGTACGGGTTGGCTGCGATCCACTCGTCGAGGACGTCGCGCGCGCCGACCGCGTACCGCTCGTCGCCGGTCAGCTCGTATGCCTGAGCCGCCGGCAGAAGCCATTGGACGCGCGAGATCTCCCACGGCAGCTTCACGTCGGCCGGGGGGCGAACGTACGCGAGCCGCGGGGCGTAGCCGCGCTCCCACCTCGTTCCGGTGCGCGGGTCGGACAGCCAGTCGATCGGGGCTCCGAGGTCGAGCGGCCCCGAGCCGAGCAGCTCGACGCGCCGGGCCAGCGCGGCGTCCGCGCGCTCGAGCACGTCGTCGGGCGGGGCGACCCCGAACCGCGGCGCGCGCTCCACGACGGCGCCCCAGTCGAAGCGGCCGCGGAAGGTTCGCGCGCGGAGCGGTGCGCGGACGCGCTCCAACTCGGTTGCCGCCTCGTCGACCAGCCGTCGGGCGATGACACGGGGTGGCTTCTGGAGCGCGCGGCGCGCGCGCTCGAGCGTCACGACCGGATCTGCTCCTCGACCCCGAACGCGATTCGCATGGCCAGGAGCTGCTGCTCGAGCGAGATGGGCCACTCTCCGCCCTCCCGGATCGCGTGCGCGAGCGACTCGAGCTCCTCCAGGTGGCCTTTTTGCTGGGTTGCCCCGCGCCAGCCGGAGCCGCGGCCGGCAACCGTCAGCGACTTGTAGTCGTCGAGCGACAGCACCGTGCCGTCGGCGTAGACCTCCATGCGCTCCTTCGGGTGGTCGCGGTTGCCGAGCGCCGTGTACGTCAGCGAGCAGATCGACCCGTCGGCGTAGCCGATCGTCGCTGTGAAGTTGTCGTTCGCCGCGAGCCGCTCCCCGTCCGCCCGGATCGAGCGGGCGACGATCGACTCCACCTCCGCGCCGTCGACGAGCGCGTCGAACACGTCGTAGACGTGGCAGGCCTCGCCGATGTTCCGTCCCCCGCCTTCTCGGCCGTGGACCCAATGGTCGAGCGGCAGGTATCCGGCATTCATCCGGTAGTCGGCGACGAGTGGGGTCGTGCGCCCGGCCAGCACCTCGCGGGCGCGCGCGATCGCCGGTGAGAAGCGGCGGTTGAAGCCGGTCATCAGGAGCGGCGCGTCTCGGTCGGCGTAGAAGGCTTCGATCTGCTCGAGCTCTTCCTCGCTCAGGGCGAGCGGCTTCTCGACGAAGACGTGCTTGCCCGCGCGGAGGGCGCGCAGTGCCTGCTCTGCGTGCAGGTCGTGGCGGGTGGACACGAGGACGAGGTCGATGTCCTCGTCGGCGAGAACCTCGTCGAGATCGGTTGTCGCGTACGCGGCCTCGGCGCGGTCGGCGATGCCTTTTGCGCTCGCACCGGTGCGGCTGACCACGGCGCGGACCTGGAACCGGTCGCGTAGCTTGAGCAGATTCGGCAGGTGCGTCCCTTGCGCGAACGAGCCCGCGCCGACGAGCGCCACGCGCACGACGCCCTCGCGCGCCGGCAAGGTCCGAAGGCGAACCGTCCGCTGTGCCGCATCGGCACGGTCCGGATACTCGAGCAATGCCAGCAGCGGCTTTTCGTCGTACGCCCGCTGCGCCTCGTCGACGACATAGGTGCGGCGCTCGAGCCCGTCGAGGCGGATCGCTCGGGCGCCGAGAAGCCGGAGGTACTCGGCCATGTTGCGGTTCTCGGTCCAGCGCACGTACCCGACCGGGTAATCCTGGCCCTCCAGCTCGTAGACGTCGTCGTAGCGGCCCGGGCCGTACGAGGTGGACATGACGACGTCGAGCTCCTTCTCGTACAGGTCGGATCGACGGAGCTCGAGGCCGACGTCGCCGACGATGACCACGCGGCCCCGCTTGCGGCAGGCCTGTGCCGCGTCGTGCATCGGCTCGCTCGAAGGAGTCGCTGCCGTCACGATCACCGCATCCGCGCCGAAGCCTTCCGTGAGCGCGCGCACGCGCTCGGCGAAGTCGCCGCTCGCGTCCTCGCCGCCGTGCGCGACGGCCTGTGCGACGCGCGCCGGGTCGAGGTCCGTCACGAGCGCGCGGCAGCCGTTCGCGCGCAGGAGCTGAACGGTCAGCTGGCCGAGGATGCCGAGACCGATGACGCCGACTGCCTCGCCGAGGGTCGGTCCGGCGCGCCGCACGCCCTGCAATGCGATCGAACCGAGCGTCACGGTCGCCGCGTCGTCGAGCTCGACGCCGTCCGGAACGCGGACGACCAGGTTGACCGGGACGTCGATCAGCTCGGCGTGGTTTGCAAGTCCGCCGCCCGCGCAGGCGACGCGGTCGCCGACGGCGAAGCCCTCGACCTCCGGGCCGACCGCCACGACGATCCCGGCCGCCGAGTAGCCGGTCGGAAGACCGGCCGACAACAGCCCGCGCACGCGTTTGTACGTGCGCGCGAACCCTTCGTTCCGCGCGATCTCGAGCACGCGGCGCGCATGCTCCGGCTGCTTGAGCGCGCGCCGGTAGAGCGGCAAGCCGGACATGGCGACGCTGGCGCCCTCGGTGCCGGCGCTCACGCACGACCACGCCACGCGGACGAGCACGCTCCGGGGCCCTGCCGTCGGAGCCGGAACGTCTGCGACGACGACGCCGCCGCCGCGAATCAAGACCTGCTTCACGCCACGTACTCCTTCCACCAGAGCGCGAAGTTGAGGAGATACCACACCTCGGGCCCGCGCTTCTCGTCGAGGTACCTCATCACTTGGGCGCGGTCGAGGAAATCGGTGTCCCGTGTGAACGCGTCGAGCTCTCGCCGCGCTTCGTCGCCGAGCCGGTCGAAGAACCATTCGTAGACCGGGACGCCGAAGCCCTGCTTGGGCCGGTCGATGAGCTCGTCGGGGATGACGCCCCGGACGGCCTTCTTGAGGATGTGCTTGAGCGTTCCGCCGTTCGTCTTCGACTTCTCGGGAATCGACATCGCGAGCTCGACGAACTCGTGATCGAGGAACGGGACCCGGCCTTCGAGCGAGACCCCCATCGACATCTTGTCGACACGCATCAACAACAGCTCGGGCAGGCGGAGATTGAGGTCGACGTAGCTCATCCAGTGCAGGTGCGACCGCTCCCACGCACCTTCGTCGAAGCGGCGGCGGATCGGCTCGATCGCGTCCCACGAGGTGAGGCCGCTCAACTGCCGGCGGAGGCGCGACGACAGCAACGTCTGCTTCTGCGCCTCGGTGAACGACTCGGCGCCGCTCCAGAAGACCGGCACGCCGGTGGCCCCGCGCCGCAGGTATTCGACCTCGCGCCGTTCGCCCTTGCCGAGCGCGCCGGCGAGCGCGACACCGGCGTGCTTGAGCGCGCGGGGCACCGGAAGGTCGTCGTAGCGCTGCAGATTGAGGAGGATCTTCCACGAGGGGTATCCCCAGAAGAGCTCGTCCGAGCCTTCTCCGACCTGCGCGACGACGACGCCGTTGTCACGCGCGAGCTTCGAGACGAAATAGACCGGGATGCACACCGGATCGGCGATCGGCTCGTCCTGCAGGCGAACCATCTCCGGGACGAAGTCGAGCGCGTCGTCGATCGTCAGGCGGCGCTCGTGATGGTCGGCGCCCACCAGCTCAGCCATCTGCCGCGCGTAGCCGAACTCGTTCTTGTACGACTCGTACTCGCCTTCGTAGCCGATCGAGAAGGTCTTGATCGGCGCGCCTTCGCCCTCGGAGAAGAGCGCTGCGTTCGTCGAGGAGTCGATGCCGCCCGAGAGGAAGACGCCGACCGGCACGTCGGCGAGCTTCCGCAGCCGTACCGACGTTCGGAGCTCGTCGAGCACGCGCGCTGCGATCTCGTCGTCGGACGCCGACGTGAGCGGTTCGACTCCGTCCCAAACGTCCCAGTACCGCTGCTCGCGGACGTTGCCGCTCGCGTCGATCCGCAGCCACGTACCGCCGGCCAGCTTGCGGATGCCGCGGAAGAGCGTCTGCGGCGCCGGCGTGGTCAGGAACGAGAGGTAGTGGTAGAGCGACTCCTCGTCGACAGCGCGCTCCTGCTGGGGATCGACGAGCAGCGCCTTGATCTCCGACGCGAAATTGAGATGTCCGTGGTGGAGCGTCCAGTACAGCGGCTTGATGCCGATGCGGTCGCGCGCGAGCCAGAGTGCGCGCTCGCGCGCGTCCCACACGCCGATCGCAAACATTCCCCGCAGTCGCTGCAGGACGTCGATGCCCCATTCCTCGAAGCCGTGGACGATCACTTCCGTGTCGGAGCGGTCGGTGCGGAACTCGTGCCCGAGCGCCTGGAGCTCCTTGCGGAGCTCGCGGTGGTTGTAGATCTCGCCGTTGAAGACGACTCGGATCGCACCGTCCTCGTTCGGCATCGGCTGCATCGCCGTTTCGGAGAGGTCGATGATCGCGAGCCGCCTGAAGGCGAGGCCGACCCGCGCATCGTCCGAGATCCAGCTTGCTGCGCCGTCGGGCCCGCGATGCGCGAGTGTGTCGCGCATGCGTGCGAGCAGCGTCGGATCGACGCGATAGCCGTCGTCGACGGCGAGCGTCCCGTTAATTCCGCACAAACGCGCCCTCGAGCTCACCGGCGAGGACAGCCGCCGAACGTTCGCCCGCGTCGCCGTCCCAGAGCGGGATCTCGTGCGGCTCGCGGGGCGCACGGAGCAACGTGGGGATCTCGCGGATGCGGTCGGGCCGCAGGCCGAGCAACGTGTTCGTCCCGAGCTCGACGGTGATCGGCCGCTCCGTCGTGTCGCGCAACGTGAAGCACGGGATGCCGAGTGCGGACGTCTCCTCCTGCACGCCGCCCGAGTCGGTCAGCGCGAAGCGCGCCTCGGCCTCGAGGCCGAGAAAGTCCAGATAGCCGAGCGGCGCGGTGAGGACGAGCGCGGAAGCGTCGATCCCGAGTGCGTCGAGGCGCGCATGCGTGCGCGGGTGCACGGGGAACACGATCGGCAGCTCGCGTGCGAGCTCCGTCAACGCGTCGACAGCTTCGCCCAGCCGTTGCGGATCGTCGACGAGCGCCGGACGGTGCAACGTGACGAGCCCGTAGCGGCGCGGTTCGACGCCGAGCCGCTCCCA
>JAICWC010000131.1 GCA_025934995.1 Thermoleophilia bacterium
ACCCGGTACGTCTGGATCAGCCGCTGCTCGGTCTCGGTGTCGATGTGCGCCACGACCTCGACGTACGGCTCGAGCCCGGAGCCGCGCAGCTTCGCCTTCAGCAGGCCGTCGATCTGGAAGATCCCCGACGAGTTGTTCATCCGGATCTCGATCAGGATCGGCCGTTCGTCGCCGTCACCGATCGTGACGTCCTCGATCGCGGCCGCCGACAGCGAGTGCATGGACACGCGCCCGCGCTCGAACGGGATGCGCGAGCGGCCCTTCGCCATGTCGAGCGCATCGGCGACGCGGATGAGGCCGGCCTCGATCGTCAGCGGCTGGCCGTCGGCACGATGGCTGATGATCGCCTGCAGCACCTCCGACACGACGACGGTCAGGTCGGGCTCCTCGTAGATCCCGTCCAGCAACTCGCGCAACTTCGGTTCCGCGAGGAACAGCGAGAAGTCCTCGTGTCCGTGCCGATGCACCGACATGCCGATGCAGTGCATGAGGGCCGCGAGCGTGACGATCACTTCCGCGTCGTCCTGCGTGTAGCCGTAGTCGCGCTGCACACCGGTCTCGATGTGGTGCTTCGTCAGCTGGCGCAGCAGCTTGAGCGCGATGTTCGTGACGATCTGGATGTGCACCCAGGAGTGGTCGTTGATCTCCATTCGTGCGACCGCGTTCACGTTCGAGACGTGCCACCAGCCCTTCAGCTGCTTGTCGGCATTGACGCGCTCGATCAGCGTGCGCAACTTGCGGTTGCCTCGGACGGGGACGTTGATCCGCATCCGCTCGATCGCCTCGGGCGGCGTCAGCCGTGCCTCGACCTCGGCCTCTTCCGACGCGGGCTGATCGATCCGGTCGGCGGTTTCCTTGTCGATCGCCACGACTCGAGTGTATGCCTGTCGTAGAGTCCGGGCATGGAGCCGCACCCGGTCCGACTCGTCGTCGAGGACGATCTCGAGCGCAACCGTCTCACCGTTTTCTTCCGGCTGATCCTCGCGATCCCCCATCTGATCTGGGTCACGCTCTGGACGATCGCGGCCGTCGTCGCGGCGATCGTCAACTGGTTCGCGACGCTGATCACCGGGCAGCCGCCCGCCGGTGTGCACCGTTTCCTCTCGTCGTACGTCCGCTACTCGGTCCAGCTCAACGCCTACCTCTACCTCGTCGCGAATCCGTATCCCGGATTCCTCGGCGAGGAGGGCGAGTACGAGGTCGACGTGCGGCTGCCGCCGCCTGTGCCGCAGGAACGGTGGAAGACGCTGCTGCGGATCTTCCTCGCGCTGCCGACGCTGCTCCTCTCCGGCGTGCTCGGCGGCGCCGGCGGGCCGGGGCGCATCCCACAACGCGGCCGGCGCTCGACGTTCTCGACGGGGGGCGGCGCGCTGATGATCTTCTGCGCGTTCCTCGGCTGGTTCGCCGTGCTCTTCACCGGCCGGATGCCGCGCGGCCTGCGTGACGCGAATGCGTACGCGATCGGCTACGGAGCCCAGGTCGCCGCCTACGTCCTCCTGCTCACCGACCGCTATCCGAACGCCGATCCCACGGCCCTGCTCGACAGCGTGCCACGGCCACCCGAGCATCCGGTGCACCTGATCGGCGACGCGCACGACCTTCGCCGTTCGCGCCTCACCGTCTTCTTCCGGCTGCCGCTCGCGATCCCGCACATCGTCTGGCTCGCGCTCTGGACCGTCGCGGCCGTCCTGATCGGCATCGTCAACTGGTTCGCGACGCTCTTCAGGGGCGCGCCGCCCCGCGTGTTCCACCGCTTCTTTGCCGCATATGTGCGCTATCAGCTGCACGTCTATGCGTTCCTCTATCTCACGGCGAACCCGTTCCCGGGCTTCACCGGCGAGGCGGGCCGCTACCCGCTCGACCTGCTCGTTCCGGCCGAGCCGCAGCGCCAGAACCGCTGGAAGACCGGATTCCGGATCGTCCTGGCCGTCCCGGCGTGGATCGTGAACGCCGCGCTCGGGTGGGCATTGATTCTCACCGCGATCTACACGTGGTTCGTCGCGCTCGCGACCGGATCCGCGCCCTGGGGCCTCCGCAACCTGTCCGCGTATGCGCTGCGCTACGGCGCGCAGCTGAACGCATATGGGTATCTCCTGACCGACCGGTATCCGCACGCGAGCCCGCTCGAAGGTGGAGACGAGCAGCTCGAGCTGCCCGAGGAGACCGCCGCAGCGTGACACGCCGCGTCGCCGCGAGCATCGTCGTCGCGGCGGTCTGGGGATTCGCCGCCTGGTGGCTGTGGCGGTCGTCGCTGCCCGCGTATCACCTTCCGCACCTCGACGAGACCGCGCTGTTCCCGCCCGGCGCGCTCCATCGCGCGCAGCACTTCGGTCGTGTCGAGCGGCTCTTCTGGGTCGCGCGCACGATCGCGAAGCTCGTCGTCCTCGGCCTCTTCGCGCGCTACGGCGTGCGCTTCTCCCGCGAGTCGGCGGCCGGTCCGATCGGCACGGGGATGCTGCTCGGGATGCTCGGCTTCGCACTCGTCTGGGCCGCGCAACTGCCGTTCGACGTCCTCGACGTCTGGTGGCGGCACCGGTATGGGCTGAGCGGCAGCTACGTGCAGGCGACGATCGGGAACTGGTTCGCGCTCGGCGCGGAGTTCGTCTTCCTCTGCGGCGCGCTCGCGATCGTCATGGGCCTCGCCCGCCGCGTCGGCGACCGCTGGTGGTTGCCCGCGGCGCCGTGCTTCGTCGGGCTGACGCTGCTCTTCGCGTTCATCGGGCCGTGGTTGCTCGGCGGGAAGCCGTACCACGCCGATGTGCGGAACCTCGAGCGGCTCGAGCACGTTCGCAACATTCCGGTGCGCGTGCTCGACGGGTTCGACGAGCCGAACGCGTTCGCCACCGGGCTCGGGCCGAGCCGCCGCGTCTTCCTCTGGCGACCGATCATCGAGCCGCCGTTCACGCCGCGCCAGGACCGGTTCGTGCTTGCGCACGAGCTCGGTCACCAAGCGCACGACCACATCTGGAAATCGGTGGGCTGGTACGCGCTCTTCGCGTTTCCGCTCGCGTTCCTCATCGCATTGGCGGCGCGGCGACGCGGCGGCATGCGCAGGGCCGAGGCGGTGCCCCTCGCGGTCTTCGTCCTCGTCGTCCTGCAGCTCGTCGAGCTGCCGCTGCAGAACGTGATCACGCGGCACATGGAGGCCGAGGCGGACTGGTCGGCGCTGCGCGCGACGCACGACCCGGTCGCGGGCCGTCAGCTCTTCCGCCTCCTCGCGACGCAGACGCTCGACGACCCCAGCCCGCCGTGGTGGGACTACGTCTTCCTCGAGAACCACCCGACCCTCTTGCAGCGGATCGAGATGACGCGGTACTACGCGACGTCGGCGGCCCAGTCGCCGTAGAGCGACGTGTAGAGCCCGCGCTTCGCGAGCAGCTCGTCGTGCGAGCCCTGCTCGACGACGCGCCCGTGCTCGAGAACGACGATCAGGTCGGCGTCGCGAATCGTCGACAGGCGGTGCGCGATGATGAACGCCGTCCGGTCCGCGAGCAGGATCCGCAACGCCTCTTCGATCCGACGCTCCGTCCCGATGTCGACCGACGACGTCGCCTCGTCGAGGATGAGGACCCGCGGGTCCGCCAGTAGCGCGCGCGCGAACGCCACGAGCTGACGCTGGCCGAGGGACAGCCGGGAGCCGCGTTCGCCGAGCTGCGTCTCGTAGCCGTCCTCGAGCCGGAGGATGAACTCGTGGGCGCCGACCGTCTGCGCGGCGCGGACGATCTCGTCGGGTGCGGCAGCCGGCTTGCCGAAGGCGATGTTCTCGGCGACGGTGCCGGCGAAGAGGAAACCCTCCTGCGGCACGACCCCGAGCTGGCGGCGCAGCGACGCCTGCGTGACGTCGTTCAGGTCGACGTCGTCGATCGTGATCCGCCCGTGCGTCGGCTCGTAGAAGCGTGCGAGGAGCTTCGCGATCGTCGACTTGCCCGCGCCGGTATGGCCCACGAGCGCGACCGTCGTTCCCGCCGGGACGTCGAGGTCGATGCCGTGCAGCACTTCGTCGCCGCGGCCGTATGTGAAGCGGACATTCTCGAAGCGCACGTGTCCGGCGATGTGCGGCAGGTCGCGCGCGCCCGACCGGTCGATCACCTGGGGCTGCTCGTCGAGGATGCCCATGATCTTGTCGAGCGCTGCGGTCGCGGAGAGGAAGGTGTTGTAGAGCTGCGACAGCTGCTGCACCGGATCGAAGAAGTTGTTCACGTAGAGCATGAACGCGAAGAGCGTCCCGAGCGACAGCGTGTGCCCGAAGTAGAGGTGGCCGCCGTACGCGAGCACGATCGCGAGCGCCGCGGTCGAAAGCAGGTCGACGGTCGGGAAGTAGACCCCGTTCAGCACGACCGTGCGCATGTTCGCCTCGCGGTAGCGCTGTGCGACCTGTCGGAAGTTCTCGAACGCCGGCTGCTCGCGGTTGAAGGCCTGCACGACCCGCATGCCGGCGATGTCCTCGGCCAGCGTCGCGGTGACGAGGCCGAGGCGCTCGCGGACCTGGCCGTACGCCTGCGCCGAGCGTGTCCGGAACAGCGCGGTTGCGACGCTCATCAGCGGCAGGACGGCGCACGTGGCGAGCGCGAGCCGCCAATCGAGGACGAAGAGGATGATCGCCGTCCCGATCAGCGTCAGCGAATTCTGGACGAGGCTCGTGACGCCGTCGGTCACCAGCTGGTCGATCGCCTCGACGTCGTTAGTCAGCCGGCTGATGATGACGCCGGCGCGGTTGCGCTCGTAGAAGCCGAGCGACAGCTGCTGCAGGTGCGCGAAGAGCCGGTTTCGCAGGTCGGCGAGGATGCGCTCGCCGACCCAGCCGGTCATGTAGGTCTCGACGTACGTCATGCCCCAGTTCGCGAGCCCGGCCGCGACGAAGACGACGACGACCACGACGAGCTTCGTCCCGCCGTGCCCGCGGATCGCGTCGTCGAGTGCGACCTTGGCGAGGTACGGCGGCGCGAGTGCGGTCGCCGTCGCTGTGAGCAGGGAGAAGACCGACAGCAGCGTGCGCCTGCGGTACGGCTTCGTCAGCCGCCAGAGAAGCCCGAGCCTGCGGCGCGTCTGCGCCCACGACCAGTCCTCGACCTCGGCCGTCCGTTCGCGCATCAGGTGGCCGCCCGGCTGGTGGACTCTCATGCGACATCCTCCATGTCGCCGCGTGCTTCGACGGCGTCTGCGAACTGCCGCTCGAGGAGCCCGTGCTCGTAGATCTCGCGGTAGACGGAGCTCGTCTGCAGCAGGTCGTCGTGAGTGCCGCGTGCGGCGACGCGACCGTCGTCGAGGACGACGATCTCGTCCGCGAGCGCGATCGTCGACAGCCGATGGGCGATGATCAGCGTCGTTCGGTCGCGCATCGCCTCGCGCAGGCCGGCGCGGATCTTCGCCTCGGTCGTGGCGTCCACCGACGCTGTCGCATCGTCGAGGATGAGGATTCGCGGGTCGACGGCGAGGGCGCGCGCAATGGCGATTCGCTGACGCTGGCCGCCCGAGAGCGTGATGCCGCGCTCGCCGATCACGGTGTCGTAGCCCTTCGGCAGCTTGGCGATGAACTCGTGTGCCTGTGCCGCCTGCGCGGCGCGCTCGACCTCCTCGTCGCTCAAGTCGCCGCGACCGAAGGCGATGTTCTCGCGGACGGTCGCGGAGAAGAGGAACGGATCCTGGGCGATGACGCCGATCTCGCGGCGCAGCGACATCAGCTGGACGTGGCGGACGTCGGCGCCGTCGACGAGCACGCGGCCGACCGTCGCGTCGTAGAAGCGGGGCACGAGGGACGTGAGCGTCGTCTTGCCCGAGCCGGTGTGCCCGATCAGGGCAACGGTGCGGCCCGGCGGGATCTCGAGCTCGACGTCGTGCAGCACCGGCCGCCCGTCGAGGTACTCGAACGTGACGTGCTCGAAACGGATCGCACCGCCGCCGGGCGGCAGCGGCGTCGCGTCGGGCGCGTCGGCGATCTCCTCCGGCTCGTCGATCACTTCGAAGATGCGCTCCCCGGCCGCGGTTGCGCGCTGCGCCTGACCGACCCACATCCCGAGCGCGCGCAACGGGAGAACGAGCATTCCGAGATAGAGGTTGAAGGCGACGAACGAGCCGACGGAGAGCATGTGGTGCGCGACCATGCGCGCCCCGATCAGCAGCACGGCCGCGGTGGCGAGCATCGGCACGAACGAGATCAACGGCACGTAGGTCGCGCGCTGGCGGTTCGCGCGCACGGTCTGGTCGAAGACGCGTTCGCTGCGGTAGACGAACTTCGCCTGCTCGGCCGGCTCCTGTGCGAACGCCTTGACCACGTGCACGCCGACGATGTTCTCCTCCGCGACGGTGGCGACGTCCGCGAGCCGCTGCTGCACGTCGCGGAGCGTCGGATGGGCAACGTGGCTGTACCGGTAGGCGAGCACGACGAGCAGCGGGGTCACCGCGAGCACGATCAACGCGAGCTTCCACTCGAAGAAGAAGAGGACGACGGTCACCGAAACGACGGTGAGCGCGTTCTGGAAGAAGAAGATGAGGCCGTAGCCGAGGAAGAAGCGAACGCCCTGCAGGTCGACGGTCGCGCGGCTCATCAGCTGCCCGGTCTGGTGGCGGTCGTAGAAGCCGAACGACAGCCGGAGCAGCTTCGCGTACAGCGTCGTCCGCATGTCGAGCTCGACGGCGAGCGCCTGTCGCCCCGCGATCAGACGGCGGGCCACCATCATCGCGGCACGCGCGGTCCCGAGCGCCAGGATCTCGCCCACGAGCCAGGGCAGGCGTCCGCGCTGGTCGTGGTAGAGCGCCGCCGCAACGGAGCCGGTCAAGTAGGTCGCGATGAGCGTCGTCGCCTGCGAGCCGACCGCGAGCACGACAGAGATCGCCATCGACGAGCGGTAGGGCCGAAGGAAGCCGAGCAGCCGCACGAACGTCCTGCGATAACGCGGCGATTCCATCAGGCGAGAGTAGCCAGCTGCTCCTTGATCGCGCCGGTCGCGACGGCGACGCGCGCGCGGTTTCCGGGGGCGTTCAGCCAGCTCGACGCACCGGACGGATGAGGCAACGGGATCGCGATCGTGCCGTGGCCGAGCTCGAACTGCACGCCGACGCACTCGGTGACGCTCTTGACTCCGAGGAGCCGGCGTGCGGCGAGGCCGCCGACCGTCACGACGAGGCGCGGACTGAGGAGTCGCAGCTCG
>JAICWC010000125.1 GCA_025934995.1 Thermoleophilia bacterium
CGTGATCGTCTCGGACTTCGGCCCGTCGCTCGTCGGCGCCCTCGGCGAGTTCAAGAAGAGCGGCCGGACGATCCCGGCCCTCGCAACCTCGGACGGCAACGTGCTCGGCTGCTACTGGAAGCAGAACCACGCTGCGAACCCGACGTTCAAGCTGTTCACGGTGTCGACGCAGAACGATCATGCACGGCTTGCGATCGACTGGGCGGTTGCGCTCGCGACGGGCGGTAAGAAGCCGTCGACGACGCACTTCCCGGCGCTCGAGTTCGAGAACTCGGTCACCGGGAAGCCGCATCCGGTCGAGTGCAAGCCGAATCTGCCGGGCGACATCTACCTGTCGGCGGAGCTGCCGGCGACCGTGCAGGCGAAGCTGGTGAAGAAGTAGGAACCAACCCGGTCGTGTGCGGCGGCTCCGGCCGCCGCACACGGTGATCGTTCTGGGGGATCGCATGGTCGACGCATCCGCAGTCAGCATTCCGGTCAAGGACTCAGATGCCACCCGGCAGCCGACGCTGTCGATGGTCGACATCACGAAGCGCTTCGAAGGAGTCGCCGCACTCACAGACGTCTCGCTCGACGTGCTCGGAGGCGAGGTGCACGCGCTCCTCGGCGAGAACGGGGCCGGCAAGTCCACGCTGATGAACATCGCGTCGGGGACGCTTGCTCCGGACCTCGGCACGATCGTCTTTGACGGCAAGGAGATCGGTGAGCTGACGCCGGCGGGTGCGCGGGAGCTCGGGATCGCGATGGTGCATCAGCATCCGGCGATCCTGCCCGACATGACGGTCGCAGAGAACATTCGCGTCGCCGTCGGGCGGGAGCATCTCGAACGGCGAGACGCGGACCTCACCAAGGCGATGCGTGCGGTCCTCGACGACGTGCATTTCTTCGGTCATCTCGAGGATCGCGTCTCGTCGTTGAGCGTGGCGCGCCGCCATTTGCTCGAGCTCGCGAAAGCGTTTGCCGTTTCTCCGCGCCTGCTGATCCTCGACGAGCCGACGGCGCCGCTCTCACAGGACTCCGTCGTGCTGTTGTTCGACGTCGTCCGCAAGTTTGCGGCTGCCGGCACCGCGGTCGTGTACATCACGCACCGCCTCGGCGAGGTTCGCCAGATCGCCGACCGTGTCACGGTCCTTCGCGACGGGACGCTGCGCGGGACGGCGTCGGTCAGAGACGTCTCGGATGCCGACTTGCTGGCATTGATCGTCGGCCGGCGGCTCGACGCCTCCTTCCCCCCGAAACACGTTGGGTCGATCGACGATCCGGCGTTGCTCGAGGTCGACGGATTGAGCGGCCCGGGCTTCAACGACATCTCACTGACGCTGCGGCGTGGCGAGATCGTCGGTATCGGCGGCGTCGTCGGCAACGGTCAGCCGGCGTTCCTCCGCGCGCTCGCCGGCAGGCGCTCCTCGACCGGATCGGTTCGCATCGACGGGAATGTGTTCTCGCGACGGCGCCTCTTCGAGGGCGCGGCCTACATGCCGGCCGACCGCCTCGCGGACGGGCTCATGCTCGACCTGAACGTGCGTGAAAACGCGGCGATCACCGCGCTCGGAAGGCTGACGACAGGGCCGTTCATCAGGCGCCGCCGCGAGATCGACGTCGTGCAGCGGGAGCTCTCCGAGCTCGCCGTCCGAGCGCCGTCGCTCGAAGCGCCGGTGTCCTCACTCTCGGGCGGCAACCAGCAGAAGGTCGTGATGGCTCGATCGATGCTCGCGCAGCCGGCGCTCCTCGTCGCGGACGAGCCGACGCAGGGCGTCGACGTCGGTGCACGCGCCGAGATCTACCGCATCCTCCGCGAGATCGCGGACAACGGCGTGCCGGTCGTCGTCGGCTCGAGCGACACGAAAGAGCTCGAAGGCCTCTGCGATCGCGTGCTCGTCATGTCGCGCGGCCAAGCCGTCGCGACACTCGACGGCGAGGAGGTGACCGAGGAGAAGATCGTCCACGCGGCGATCAGCGCGACCGCCCACGCCGCCGAGGCCGCGCGGCGCGAGCGCGGCGCGTCTCGGCTTTCCCGCTTCATCGAAGGCGACTACGCGCCGGTGATCGTCCTCGGCATCGTCATGCTCGCGCTGGGCGCGTACATACTCTCGCGCAACCATCGCTATCTCTCGAACTTCAACATCACGTCGGTCGAGTTCGCGTGCGCCGCACTCGGTTTCATCTCGCTCGGGCAGACGTTCGCCCTCCTGCTCGGAGGCATCGATCTCTCGGTCGGTCCGCTCGCAGGGTTCCTCGTGGTGCTCGCCTCCTTCTTCGTCCTCGACGGAAAATCGCCGGCAGTTTGGGCTCTCGGCTTCGTCTTGATGTTCGCCGCCGCTGCCGCGGTCGGCCTGCTCAACGGCGCGCTCATACGCTTCGCGAAGTTCACGCCGGTCGCAGCGACCCTGGTCACGTACATCGGCCTCGGTGGGCTCGCGTTCACGCTTCGATCCGCGCCTGACGGCTACATCGCGGCGTCGGTGACGAACGCCATCGAGACGAAGATCGGCCCGATTCCCGTCGCGTTCATCGCGTTCGTGGTCATCGCCTTCGCGCTGGAGCTCGGGCTTCGGCGCTCGAAGCTCGGCCTTCGCCTTCGCGCCGCCGGCTCGAGCGAGGAGTCTGCGCGCCGGGTCGGTATTCCGATCAACCGCGTGGTGCTGATCGGATACCTCGGCGCATCGCTCCTGACACTGCTCGGAGCCGTCGTGCTGCTCGCCCAGCTGGGCGTCGGCGACCCCGGTCAGGGCTCGAGCTACACGCTGACCTCGATCACCGCAGTCGTCCTCGGCGGCACGAGCCTTCTCGGCGGTCGCGGGACCTTCGTCGGCACGTTGATGGGTGCAGGGTTGAGCGTCCAGGTGCTCAATGCGACGGTGTTCCTGGGGCTCGACCAGAAATGGCAGTACATCTTCCAGGGCTTGCTCATCGTCGCCGGCGCGATCATCTACAGCCAGGTCCGGCGCAGCGCGAGCCGCGGAGCGGTGGAGAGTTGAGCGCGACTCGATGAAGCCGAAGCCGGCCGCGGGCAATCAGAGCCCCGACGCCCCCTCCGACCTCGGGCCGCGCCTTCGCGCGATCCGCGTCGCGCGCGGCATCGGCCTGCGTGAGCTCGCGCGTCGGCTCGATCTCTCGCCGAGCTCGATCTCGCAGATCGAGACCGGGAAGATCCGGCCCTCCGTGCGGACCTTGTACGCGCTCGCGTCCGAGTTCGGAGTGACGGTGGACGAGGTCCTGTTCGACGAGCCGCCGATGTCGAGAGCACCCGGCGCAACGCCGCGGGCCGTCGAGCCCGGGCTCAGCGTTCAACGCGCGGAGGACCGACCCGCGATCCAGCTCAATTCGGGTGTCCGTTGGGAGCGTCTCATGTTCTGGGGGGACGAGGACGTCGAGTTCCTCGAAGCGATCTACGAGCCCGGTGGGGCATCGAGCCCCGACGACGCGCTCGTCCGCCACAACGGGCACGAGTTCGGTCACATCCTCAGCGGAACGCTCCGCGTGATCGTCGGCTTCGACGAGTACGTCCTCGGTCCCGGCGACTCGATCACGTTTCCGTCGTCGACTCCGCATCGCCTGGTGAACGACGGGCAGGAGACGGTGCGCGCCATCTGGGTCGTACGCGACCGGCGCGGCATCGACACCGGACACGAGGGGACCGACGTCGCATCCGGTGAGCGCAACCTGCAGCGCATCGTCGACGGGAATGCCGCGCGGCCGGGCCGGAAGCGCAAGGCGTGACCGGACGCGCGCTCGTCGTCGGCGTCACGGGCATCAGCGGCGGCAACGTCGCACAGCGGCTGCTCGCAGACGGTTGGGACGTTGCAGGCATCTGCCGCCGTCCCGACGGTCTCGATGCGCGCATCACGCCCCTCGTTGCCGACCTCCTCGACGCCGATGCCGTCGCCACCGCGGTGCGGGACAGCGCGCCGACGCATGTCTTCTTCACCACGTGGTCGCGGCAGGCCACGGAGGCGGAGAACTGCGACGTCAACGGGCGCATGCTCCAGAACCTGCTCGATGGGGTGTCGCCCGAAGGGACGGTCGAGCATGTGGCGCTCGTCACCGGGCTCAAGCACTACCTCGGGCCGTTCGAGGCATACGCGAAGGTGCAGCCCGACACACCGTTCTCGGAGGAGCAGGAACGCTTGCCCTACGAGAACTTCTACTACGTCCAGGAAGACGTCCTCTTCGCAGCCGCCGAACGCGACGGGTTCTCGTGGTCCGTGCATCGACCACACACGCTGATCGGCTGGGCGCTCGGCAATGCGATGAACATGGGCGTCACCCTCGCCGTCTACGCGGCGATCTGCCGGGAGACGGGCCGAAAGTTCCGCTTTCCGGGATCCCAGCAGCAGTGGGAGGCGGTGACCGACGTCACCGACGCCAGGCTCCTCGCCGACCATCTCGTCTGGGCGGCGACAACGCCGGCGGCGGCGAACCAGGCGCTCAACATCGTCAACGGCGACGTCTTCCGGTGGCGGCGACTCTGGCCGCGGCTCGCCGCGGCACTCGACGTCGAGCCTGCTCCGTTCGACGGCGAGCCGGCGACGCTCGAGGAGCAGATGGCGGACGCAGCCGAGGTCTGGCCCGAGATCGTGCGACGCCACGGACTGCGCGACATTCCGGTCGACACCCTCGCCTCGTGGTGGCACACGGACGCCGATCTCGGACGCACGGTCGAGACGTTCACCGACATGGGGAAGAGCCGGCGGCTCGGCTTCGTCGGCGTGCGCGACACGGAGAGCTCATTCACCGATTTGTTCGCGCGACTGCGCAGCGAGCGGATCGTCTCGTGACGATGCGTGCACTCCGTTTCCACGCCGCGCGCGACCTGCGCGTCGAGGAGGTCGACGAGCCGGCAGGCCCCGGCCCGAAGGACGTCGTCGTGCGTATAGCGGCGTGCGGCATCTGCGGCACCGACCTGCACGAATACGTCGCGGGGCCGATCGTCACGCCTGTCGAGCCGCATCCGCTCACGGGCGCACGGAACCCGCAGATCCTCGGGCACGAGTTCGCCGGGGACGTGGTCGCGATCGGAGCCGACGTGACGTCTGTCGGCGAGGGCGACCGTGTCGCGATCATGCCGCTTGCGTACTGCGGAACGTGTACGTACTGCCGCCGGGGGTTGCAGCATCTCTGCGCGACCATGGGCTGCGTCGGCCTGTCGCATGCCTGGGGTGGGATGGCGCACCTCGCAACCGTCGCCGAGTACCAGGTCGTGCGGCTTCCCGAGGCCGTCAGTTACCAACAGGGCGCGCTCATCGAGCCGACCGCCGTCGCTGCCTACGGCGTCGAGCGCGGCGGCGTCGCACCTGGAGATCGCGTGCTCATCACGGGCGGGGGACCGATCGGTGCGCTCGCCGCACTCTGCGCGCATGCGGCCGGGGCGTCGACGGTCTACGTCTCGGAGCCGAATGCTGCGCGACGCGCACGCGCCGAGGCGCTCGGAGTCGCCACCGTGCTCGATCCGACGGCGGTCGAAGTCCCGGAGCTCCTGCACGAGGAGACGGACGGAGTCGGCGTCGACGTCGCGATCGAGTGCTCCGGTCATCCGAGTGGGTTCGCTGCCGCGATTGCATCCCTGCGCAAGCGAGGGACGCTCGCGCAAACCGGACTGTTCGTGGGCGAGGCGACGGTCGAGCCGATGTTGTGGTCGCTCAACGATCTGACGATCGTCGGGACGTGGTGCTACTGGGTGTACGACTTCGACCGCATCGCTGCGCAGATCGCCGCCGGCAGCCTGCCGGTGGAACGCGTCGTCACCAGCACGGTCACGCTCGACGATGCGCCGGACGCGTTCGCGATGCTCGCGTCGGGCACAGCAGACGAGATCAAGGTCCTGGTCGAACAATGAGAAGGAGCACGCGATGAAGGCGCTGGTGTTCGAGGAGCCGCGGAGCGCTTCCGTGCAGGAGCTCGACGTCCCGTCGATCGCGGCGGACGAAGTCCTCGTCCGGTCGCGCAACGTCGGCATCTGCCATTCCGACTTCGAGCTCTACGAAGGGCGTTACATCATCCCGGTCTCGTACCCGATCGTCCCGGGCCATGAATGGTCGGGCGAGGTTGCGGAAGTGGGGAGTGCGGTGGCGAACCTGCGCCCCGGCGACCGGGTCGTCGGCGAATGCGTCGTCAACAACGGGGACGACCACTTCGGGTTCTCGATCGGCGGTGCGGACGCCGAGTACTTCGTCGCGAAGGCGTCATGGCTCCACCGCATTCCCGAGGAGCTCTCGTTCGCGCACGGCGCGTTCGTCGAGCCGTTCTCGGTCGCGTACAACGCCACCGTCGCCGCGGGCGGCATCGACGCCAGCGATTCCGTCGCCGTCATCGGCGGTGGGCCGATCGGCCTGCTCTGCACGCTGGCCGCTGCGACGATGGGCGGGGCCGTGACGTTGATCGAGCCGCAGGAGCACCGCCGTGCGCTGGGCCTCGAGATCGGCGCACAGGAGGCGCTCGATCCTGCTGACGTCGGAGATCGCCGCTTCGACGTCGTCATCGAGGCGGCCGGAGCTCCGGCAGCCATGGCGAGCGCATTCCCGATCGCCGCGCACAGCGCACGAGTCGTGTTCGTCGGCATCGACATCGGCGGCTCCGCGCCGGTCGAGATCGGGCTCATCCAGTCGAAGGCGCTGCAGGTCCGAGGCATCATCGGGTCAGCCGGCTTGTGGCCGAGAACGATTCGGTTCATGGCGGCGAGCGGTCTCGACCCGACGCCGCTCCTGACGGCGACGTTCCCGCTCGGAGACGGGACGGCTGCGCTCGAGGCAGCGCGCGACACGAGCCGCAACGTGAAGGTGCAGATCGAGTGCTGAGCGGGTGAAGGCGGCCGTCTTCCACGGCCCGCACGACGTCAGGATCGAGGACGTGGCGGAGCCTGCACAGCCGGCGCGCGGCGACGTGGTGCTGGACGTGCTACGCGCCGCGATCTGCGGCACGGACGCATCCGAGTGGGATCATGGGCCGATCCTCTGTCGACCCGGGGTCGTGCTCGGCCACGAGTTCGTCGCACGCGTGGAGGCCGTCGGCGCCGATGTCGAGGATCTGCACGTCGGCGATCGCGTCGTCTCGGGCGCCGGCGTCTCGTGCGGACGCTGCGCGTGGTGCCGCGCCGGACGGACGAACCTCTGCGCCGAGTACAGGACGCTCGGGCTCCAGCTCGACGGCGGTCTCGCCGAGTACGTGACCTCACCCGCATCGATCTGCCGCGCTGTCCCGGATCAGGTCGACGACGACGCAGCTGCGATGACGCAGCCGCTCGCGGTCGCACTGCACGCGCTCTCTCGCGTGGCGTTGCAGCGAGACGAACGCGTGGCCGTCATAGGTGTCGGCGGGATCGGATCCTTCATCGTCGCGGGGGCGGCCCACCGCGCCCCCCCCCGCCGCGGCGTGGCCGGCGACAAAGCCCCCCCCCCGCTCGCCCCGCCAGCGGC
>JAICWC010000095.1 GCA_025934995.1 Thermoleophilia bacterium
CGAACACGATGCTGACCGCCGCGTTCGCCGCGCTCGATGAGGCCGGCGTCGGGCGCGAACACGTCACGCTCATGCTCGTTCCCGGCGCGTTCGAGCTCGCGCTCGGTGCGATGGCGCTCGCGAAGACGCGCCGCTACTCGTGCGTGATCGCGCTGGGGGATGCCTCGGCCGATCCCGTGATCGCGGCCGAGGCGGCATCCGGGTTGCAGCTGGCCGGCCTCGAGACGGGCATCCCGGTCGCCTTCGGCGTGCTGACCGCAGGCGGCGACGCTGCCGAACGCGGTGCGGATGCGACGAAGCGCGCCCTCGAGATGGCGGATCTCTTCCAACAGCTGCGGGCGAGCGCAAAAGCCGTCTGACGACGCAGTTCCGCTACCATGCCGCGCCGATGAGCAAGGTCTGCGCCGTTTGCGGGAAGAAACCGAGCTTCGGTCATCACCGGAGCCACTCGATGGTCGCCACGAAGCGCCGCTTCGACCCGAACCTCCAGCGCGTCCGCGTGCTCTTGCAGGGCAAGGCTCAGCGTGCATACGTTTGCACGAAGTGCCTCAAGGCCGGCAAAGTCCAAAAAGCTATCTAGAGCGCTGGCGGCTCGACCGCCGGGCGGACAAGCTCGCGCGCCGGCCGCACGGCCGCGAAGCGCGCCAGACGTACGGCTCGCCGACCTCGCACGACTTCCTCTGGCCGCAGCTGCTCGACGCATTGCAGCTGACCGAGGACGACCGCCTGCTCGACGTCGGCTGCGGCGGCGGCGCGTTCATCCGCCACGTCCGCGAGACGATCGGCTGTGAGGTCGCGGGCGTCGACCACAGCCGCGAGATGGTGAAGCTCGCGCAGCCGTACGCGGCGCTCGGCGACGCCGACGCGTTGCCGTTCGAGACCGGCTACTTCACCGCCGTCAGCTCGATCCAGGCATTCATGTTCTTCGAGGATCCGGTGAAGGTCCTCCGCGAGATCCGGCGCGTGCTCGACCCGGAGGTCGGCCGCGGCGCGATCTGGACGACGGCGCCGGAAGGCCGCGGCACCCCGGCGTCTCCCGAGCCGATCGCGAGCCTCGGTCACTTCCACACCGACGAGCGACTGCTCGAGTACTCCCGCATCGCCGGCTTTGCCGAGCCCCGGATCGCCGTCCGGGACGATTGGGCCCAACTCTTCGTGGTCCAATAACCGGATGAGCGACATCGACGTCGTCCGCCGGCTGGCCGATGCGGCGCTCGCCTCGCTCGAGGCGAACCGCGAACGGATCGACGATCTCAACGTCTTTCCCGTGCCGGACGGCGACACCGGCACGAACCTGACGATGACGGTGCGCGCGCTCGTCGAGGCTCTCGACGCGACGTCGGCCGCGAGCCGCGAGTCGCTCGCGCGCGACGTCTCGCGCGGCGCGCTCATGGGCGCGCGCGGAAACTCCGGCGTCATCTTCTCGCAGATCGTCCGCGGCGCAGCCGACGTGCTCGCTCACGACGACGATGTTCCGCGAGCGCTGCGCGCCGCGTCGGACGCCGCGTATGCCGCGGTGCGGACGCCGGTCGAAGGGACGATGCTGTCGGTGATCCGCGAGCTGGCGGAGGAGGCGGAGGCGCATGCAGGCGAGTCTCCGCCGGAGCTCTTCGCCGCACTCGTGCGGCGCGGTGAGGAGGCGGTCGCGCGCACCCCCGAGCAGCTGCAGGTGCTGCGCGACGCGGGCGTCGTCGACGCCGGTGGAGCCGGCCTGCTCGAGCTCGTGCGCGGGCTCACAGCCGCCGTGCGCGGCGAGCCGCTGCCGGAGCCGCCGCCGACCGAGGGCATCGGGCTCGAGGCGATCCACCAGGAGCTCTCGAAGTACCGCTACTGCACGGTCTTCCTGATCGAAGGCACGGGCCTCGACCGCGAGGTGCTCGAGGCCGAGCTGGAGCAGCTCGGCGACTCCCTGCTCGTCGTCGGCGACGCGGGGGCGATCAAGGTGCACGTGCACACCGACGACCCCGGCAAGGCACTGTCGATCGGCACGCGTGTCGGCACGATCGGCCGGATCGAGATCGCGAACATGCACGAGCAGACGGCGGAGCGCGAAGAGCGGCTGCTCGCCGCTGTCTCGGAGTCCGGCGTCGTCGCGGTGGTGGCCGGCGCCGGCAACCGCAAGTTGTTCGAGAGCCTCGCCGAGCCGGTCGGCCCGATCCGCATCGTCGAGGGCGGCCAGACGATGAACCCGTCGACCGCCGACCTCATGCGTGCGATCGAGTCGTTGAATGCGACCGAGGTGGTGCTGTTGCCGAACAACTCGAACGTCCTGCTCGCCGCCGAACACGCGGCGAAAAATGCCGACCGTCCGGTCGAGGTCGTGCCGACGACGTCGATCCCCGCCGGCTTGGCGGCACTCCTTTCCTTCGACGGGACGCGCGGCGCAGCAGACAACGCCGCCGAGATGCGCGACGCGATCGCAGCGGTCGCCACGGGCGAAGTGACCGTCGCGTCGCGTGACGTGGAGCTCGACGGCGTTGCGATCCACAAGGGCTCGTGGCTCGGGCTCGCCGAGGACCGGCCGGTGATCTCCGACCAGGACTTCGACGACGTCACCTTCGCGGTCGCCGACCGACTGCTCGCCGGCTCGCGCGGCCTCCTGACCCTGCTCGTGGGCGACGACGCACCGCAGCTCGACGCGGTCCTCGCGCGGATCGAGTCGGCGCACCCCGACGTCGAGGTCGACGTCCAGCAGGGCGGCCAGCCGCACTACGCCCTGCTCCTGTCCGCCGAATAGAGTCCCGGCAATGGGGCGGGCTGTGCGGATCCTCCTGGTCGAGGACAATCAGGTCTTCCGTGACGCGCTCGAGCTCCTGCTCGGGATGCGTGCCGACGTGGAGGTCGTCGCGGCGGTCGCCGACGGCAGCCAGGCGCTCCCTGCCGCCGACAAGCACCGGCCGGACGTCGTCCTGATGGACTACCGACTGCCGGGGATGGACGGCGTGCAGGCGACGAGCGCTCTCAAGGAGGCGCACCCGGAGCTCGGCGTCGTCGTGCTGACGGCGTCTGCGAACTCGCGCGAGATCGAGGCGCTCTACGCGGCCGGCGCGAATGCGTGCCTGACCAAGGACCAGGAGCTCGAGACGATCGTCGACACGATCAAAGCGGCCGCCGCGTGAACTTGACCGCGGCGAACACCGCGATCGTTCTCGACTCGACAGCAGACTTTCCCGACGCGCAGGAGCACTTCCCCAACTGGCGTGTCGTGCCGCTGTACGTCAATTTCGGAACGCAGAGCTACAAGGACGGCGTCGAGCTGACGGCGCACGAGTTCTACGAACGGCTGCGCGCGTCGCCCGAGCTGCCGACGACCTCCCAGCCGACGCCGGGCGACTTCGCCGCGTGTTACGCGGACCTCGGCGCATACGACCGCATCCTTTCGATCCAGATCGCCTCGACGCTCTCGGGCACATACCAGAGCGCGGTGTCGGCGGCGGACGACCGTGTGCGCGTGATCGACTCGGAGACCGCGTCGGTCGGCATCAGCCTGCTCGCTCTCGCGGTGCAGCGCCGCCTCGAGCGCGGCACGACCGACGAAGAGGTCGACGAGCTCGTGACGCGGTACATCGCGACCCACGGGCTGCTCTTCACCGTCGACACGCTCGAGTTTCTCGCACGCGGCGGTCGCATCGGGAAGGCGAAGGCCTTCGCGGGTCAGCTGATGAACGTCAAGCCGATCCTGTCGATCCGCAACGGCGAGGTGATCCCGCTGAAGCGCGTGCGCGGCAACCGCAAGGCGTTCCAGGAGTTCGTCGACGCGCTCGACACGCAGACGCGCGACGAGCCCGGGCTGCGCGTCGGCATCGCGCACGCAGATGCGCCGGAGCGCCTGCGCGAGCTCGAGAAGATGGTGCGCGATCTGCGTCCGCAGGCGCAGATCGAGCAGGAGACGAGCCTCGGCGCAGTGATCGGCGCACACGCGGGCCCCGGCACCGTCGGCTTCTTCTGGTTCACGGACGACGACGCCTAGGACGTACTGGATCGGCGGCGGCACCGGCGGCGGCAAGTCGACCGTTTCGCGCGCCCTCGCAGCGAAGCATCGTCTCCGCCGCTTCCCCATCGACGCGTTCTGGTACGCGTATGAAGGCGACACGCCCCGAAAGACGCCGGACGAGCAGTGGTTGCAGACGCCGCCGGAGGAACAGGCGCGCGAGTTCGAGGAGATCTCGCGGCGGATGCATCTGCGCGTGCTCGCCGACCTGGCGGCGCTGCCGATGCCGACGCTCGTCGAGGGCCCGCAGGTGCAGCCCGACCTCGTCCCGCACGGCGATCGCGCCGTCTTTCTCATCGGCACGCCCGAGTTCCAACGCCGGGTGCTCGAGCCGCGGCTGATGCCGTCGAGCGACCCGGTCCTCGCCCTGAAGAACCGGCTCGTGAAAGACCGCCTCTATGCCGACCGCATCGCCGACCACGCGCGGGAGTGCGGGTTTCCGGTGATCGACGTCGACGGGGCTCGCGACCTCGTCGACGAGCTGGCGGAGCTGCTGCAGATCGAGCCCGAGCCGATCGACCTTGCCGCGGCACGCCGGTGGGAGAACGAGGTGGTTGCTGCGAATCTTCGCGCATGGCTGGTCTCGCCCGAAGCGCCGAACCGCGGGCTCGGCCCGGTGACGTTCGCGTGCGAGTGCGGCACGCCCGGCTGCGCCGAGCGCGTCGAGCTGACGCTCGACGAGTTCTTCGCGGGTGCCGTCCGGTCCGCGCATTAACGTCCGCGTCGCTCTGGCGCCGAGCACGATGACACCGATCCGTCGACAGACGGTCTTCGCCGGTCTGGACCAACCGCAGACCTGGCCGCCGACCCCGCGAGCACCGAGACCCGAGCGGCTCGACCGCGAGCTCGACGCGTTGCCCGGCGTCGGCGTGACGCTCAAGCGGAAGCTCGGCAAGCTCGGACTGGAGACGATCCGCGACGTGCTCGAGCACGCGCCGCGGCGCTACGAGTCGGCGGCCGACGAGCTGCCGATCGCGGCGCTGCAGCGCGCCGAGGACGAAGTCGTCATCACCGGCGAAGTCCTGAACGTGACGAAGCGGCCGCTGCGCGGCCGGCGCACGATGGTCACGGCGCGGATCAGCGACGGCACCGCGACGATCAGCGCGGCGTGGTTCAACCAGCCGTGGCTCGCCGACCAGCTGAAACCGGGCACACACGTGCGGCTGCGCGGGAAGCAGGGCCGCTACGGCTTCGACGTCAGGTCGTACGACGTCGGCGACGCAGCGCGCGCCACAGCCGACTTCGCGCCCGTCTATCCGGCGGCCGAGGAGATCGCCGCGAAGACCGTGCGACGGGTCGTCGACGACGCGCTGCCGAACGTCGTCCACTACTTCGACGCCCTCCCCGCCGAGCTGCGCGAGCGCGAGCGGATGCCGCTGAAGCGCGACGCGCTCGCCGCGCTCCATCAACCGCAGAGCGAGGACGAAGCGGAACGCGCCCGCGAGCGGCTCGCGTTCGAGGAGCTGCTGCGCCTGCTGATCGGGATCGCGCAGCGGGCGGCCGCGCGCGAGCAGTCGCTCGCCCCTTCACTCGACGAGCCGGGCGACCTGATCGCGCGCTACCGCACGTCGCTGCCCTTCGCGCTGACGCCGTACCAGGAGCAGGCGATCCGTGAGCTGGACGAGGACCTGAAGCGGACCGTGCCGATGCAGCGGCTGCTGCAGGGCGACGTCGGCTCCGGGAAGACGGTCGTCGCGCTCTACGCCCTGCTGCGCGCGGTCGAGCACGGACGTCAGGGTGCGCTCATGGCTCCGACCGAGACGCTCGCCGAACAGCATTTCCTCACGATCGAGGGCATCTGCTTCGAGCTCGGCGTCTCGTGCGCCCTGCTGACGAGCGCCTCCAAGAAGCGCGAGCGCGAGCTGGCGCTGCAGGCCGACGTCGTGGTCGGCACGCATGCGCTCATCCAGGAAGGAGTCGAGCTTCGCGACCTCGCGGTCGCCGTCGTCGACGAGCAGCACCGCTTCGGCGTCGAGCAGCGCCGCGCGCTGACGCAGGGTCGGGCGCCGCACGTGCTGCACATGACGGCGACGCCGATCCCGCGTACGCTTGCGCTGACGGTCTACGGCGACCTCGCGGTTTCGGAGATCGCGAAGCCGCCGGCGTCGCGAAAGCCGATCGTCACGCGCTGGATCACGGAGGACCGAGCGTCCGAGGCCTACACGCGCCTGACGGGATTGCTGCGCGAGGGGCGGCAGGCGTACGTCGTCTGTCCGCTCGTCGAGCTCTCGGAGACGACGCTCGCGCGCGCCGCAGAGGCGGAGGCGGAGCGTCTCCAACACGGCGAGCTCCGCGAGTTCCGGGTCGGGTGCCTGCACGGCCGGCTGAAGCCGGACCAGCGGCGTGCTGTGATGGCGCGCTTCAACGCCCGCGAGCTCGACGTCCTCGTCGCGACGACGGTGATCGAGGTCGGCGTCGACGTTCCGAACGCGACGGTGATGATCGTGCAGGAGGCCGACCGCTTCGGCCTCGCGCAGCTGCACCAGCTCCGGGGCCGAGTCGGACGCGGCTCAGAGCAGTCGTACTGCCTGCTCGTCTCGCGTGCGCGCGAGGAGCTGACGGAGACCGCGAGCAAGCGGCTCGAGTCGCTCGTCGCGACCACCGACGGCTTCGAGCTCGCCGAGGTCGATCTCGACCTGCGCGGCGGCGGCCAGCTCTTCGGAACGCGCCAGCACGGTCTCAGCGACCTCCACTTCGCGCACATCCGCCGCGATCGGCAGCTGCTCGAGCGGGCGCGCGTCGCAGCCCGCGAGATCGGCGGCCTGATCGACTCCGAAGCGCTCGACCTCGACGCTTAGGAGATGCCGTGTGCGTTCGCGTAGGCGACCGCCTGCGCGCGCGTCGTGCTTCCGGTCTTGCCGAAGATGTGGTTGACGTGCGTCTTGACCGTCGCCTCCGTCAGGAAGAGCTGCGCCGCGATTTCCTTGTTCGACAGGCCGCGGGCGATCAGCGAGAGAACTTCGAGCTCGCGCCGCGTCAGGTCGTCGGCCGGCGGGGCCGAGCTCGGGCGCGCCCGGGCCGCTGCGACGAGCGCGCCGTGCGCAGCGGGATCGAGATGCGTGTGGCCCGCTGCAGCGGCCTCGAGCGCAAGGCGGATCTCATCGCGGCCGGCGTTTTTCGTGAGGAAGCCGACCGCCCCTGCGGAGAGCGCGGCGAGGATCGACTCGTCGTCGGCGTACGTCGTGAGCACGACGACCTGCGTGCGCGGCTGCTCGTCGCGGATCCGCCGCGTGGCTTCGACCCCGTCCATCCGCGGCATCCGCAGGTCCATCAGCACGACGTCGGGGTCGTGCTCGGTCGTGAGCGCGACGGCTTCCTCGCCGTCGGCGGCCGCACCGACCACTTCCACGCCGGGCAGCAGCTCGAGGATCGTCACGAGCCCGTCCCGCACGGCCGTCTGGTCGTCGGCGACCACGACTCTCACGCCGGCACCGTCGCCTGCACGGTCCAGCCCTCGTCGGAGGGCGCTGCCGTGACGCGGCCGCCGGCGAGCTCGATCCGCTCGCGCATCCCCTGCAGCCCGTACCCGCCGAGGGTGCGCTCCCGCGCCGGCGCCGCCGGCGCCTCGTTCGTCACGGTCAGCACGGTCTCGTCGTCGGTGTAGGAGATCGTGATCGAGGCGGCTGCGCCCGGCGCGTGCTTGCGCACGTTCGTGATCGCCTCCTGCGCGGCGCGGAGGAGGCCGACGCCGGCGGCCGGAGGCAGCGGACGCGGGGTCCCGACGAGCGACAGCGTGATCGGCGTGCCGGCGACGAGCTCGCGCACGCGCTCGTCGAGCTGCACCGGGTCGTCGCGAAGCGCACGCACGGCCGTGTGCGCCTCGCCGATCCCGTCGTTGACGAGCCCTCGCGCGCGGGCGAGCGTCGAGCGGAGCCGCTCGGTGGCGGCACCGCTCTCGAGCAGTGCGTCGAGGGCCTCGAGCTGCATCGACACCGCGCCGAGCGTGTGCGCGAGCACGTCGTGCACCTCGCGCGCGAGCGCCGTCCGTTCCTGCGCGACCGCGAGCTCCGCCTTCGAGCGTGCCCGCTCCTCGGCCTGTCGCCGGCTCAGGCCGCCGATGAAGCCGGCGAGCGCGACGGCTGCGCCCGCGGCAACCGTCGCCGTGCCGCCGTCGCCGGCGAGCGTCGAGATCGCGAGCGTTACGGGGCCGACCGCTGCGATCGCCACCGCTGCGGGCAGCTCGAAGCCGGAGGCGGCGGCGATCGACACTGCCGCGAAGGCGGCGATCCCGATCGATGCCCAGAACGCAAGCACGCCGCCGGCGGCGCCGAGCACGAGCAGCGTGGCGAGGACGACGTCGCGGCGGCCGCGCCACTGTGCGACGACCCAGACCGTCCAGGCGACGGCAACCGCCGCCAGCAACGCCAGCGGCGCCGGCCGGCTGTCCGCCTGCCGTGCGACGAGCACGACGAGGAGGACGAGCCAGCCGACGCGGCGGGCGACGCGGTTCAGCGGCTCCCGATTGCCGGCCACACGAGCGATGATGCACCGCGGCCGTAGCCGCGTGCGACGAGGATTGCCGTCCGGCTGACGACCTCGGTCAGCGCCATCAGCACGAGCGCAGCCACCCACGCCTGGGACGTCGTGATGTGGTGCTGCGCGCTGAACCGGATGATCGACGGGCCGCCGCCGTGCTGCGCGTAGAGGGAGAAGGCGATCCGCGAGCCGACGCCGACGATCCAGAGGGCGGCGGCGACCGCGGTCGCCCGTGCGAACGGGACGCCGTCGTGGTCGGGGTAGACGCGGGTGTAGAGGCCGCAGACCGTGCCGAGGACGAGGCCGATCGCGGCGCCCGTGAGCGCGAGCCACAGGTCGTTGCCGGCGGTGGGGACGGAGTGGAGGAAGCGGAAGGCCGCGTAGGCGACGAGTGCGAGCGGGAGGTAGAGGTTGGCGCCGGCGAGCCGCTTGCCGCGGAGCTGCCGGACGACGACGAGGACGAGCAGGCCGTTGAGGAGGTACTCGGTGAGTGTCATGCCGAGAGTGTCCGCTCCGGGGCGCGCGACTGCCTCGGGCGCAGGGTTGAACCGCGGGTGGAGATTTCTCCACCCGGACCTCCGGCTCGATTCGGGTCGTAGTGCAGGCATGGACCGTCGCTCGTTCCTCGCCGCCGCCGCGGCGGCGCCGTTCGCGCTGCGTCTCCCCGGGCCGCTCGTCTACGTGACCGCAGACCTCGAGGCGCACGTCGCCGTCGTCGATCTCGACCACCGCACCGTCGTCCAGCGGATCCGCACGCAGCCCGATCCGCGCAGCATCGAGCGCGTCGGCTCGGTCGCGGTCGTCGCGCATACGGTGTCCGGCAAGCTCTCGATCCTCCGCGGCGGTGACGTCGAGCACGAGTCGACGCGATGGCGGAGCCGCGGTACACGGCCGCCGATGGACGTCTCGCGTGGGTGACGGACTCGGGCGACCCCGCGGTCGTCGCCGTGGACGTCGAGCGCGGGACGATCGTTCGACGGATCAAGCTCAAGCAGTGGCCGCGACACCTCGCACGCCACGGTGACACGCTAGTCGTCTCGCTCGGCACGGCGTCGCCCGAGCTCGCGATCGTTCGCGCCGGAGACGTCCGCTATCGCAAGGCGCCGTTCCCGGTCCACGACGTCGGCTTCGCGCCCGACGGGCGGCTCTGGCTGACGAGCGGCGAGCAGGACTCGATCTGGGTCGGTCGCACGCTGCGTGCCGGCTCACCGCCGCAGCACGTGACCTTCCTGAACGGCCGCGCCTACGTGACGAGCGGTGACGACGGCACGCTGCGCACGCACTCGCTCGACGGCGCTGTGCTGCATCGGCTGCGCATTCCGATCGGCTCGTACAACGTGCAGTACGGGGCCGACCGGGTGTTCACGCCTTCACTGAACAAGGGCACGTTGACCGTCGTCGACGGCCCGACCGTGCGGGTCGCGCGGTCCTCGCACGATGCGTGTCTAATGCACGCGTAGTGCGGATCATTTCGGGCTCGAAGAGAGGTCACACCATCCAGGCGCCGTCGGGCCGCGGCACGCGTCCGACGTCGGACCGGGTCCGGGAGAACATCTTCAACATCGTCGGCCCCGTCGACGACGCGACGGTGCTCGATCTCTATGCGGGCTCCGGGGCGCTCGGCCTCGAGGCGCTGTCGCGCGGGGCGGCCCTCGCGGTCTTCGTCGAGCGCGATCCCGACGCGATCCGCGCCATCGAGCGCAACCTCGACAAGCTGCGCCTGCGCGGCACCGTTCTTCGCCAGGACGCGATCGCCGTGCTTGCGGGCGAAAAGAGGAAGTACGATCTCGTCTTCGTCGACCCGCCCTACGAGATGTACACCGACCTCCAACCACAGCTCGTGCGCTATCTGCCGGCCGTCGTCGCGGAGGACGGCGTCGTCGTCGTCGAGACAGACGCCCGCGTCGAGCCGGACCTGCCGCTCGAGCAGCGCACGTCGCGCAAGTACGGCTCGGTACGCGTGACGGTCTACGGATGATCACCGCGATCTGCCCGGGCTCCTACGACCCGGTGACGAACGGCCACATCGACGTGATCACGCGTGCGGCCGGAATCTTCGACCGCGTGGTCGTCGGCGTCGTGGGCAGTCCGCATCACAAGCAGCCGATGTTCACGACCGACGAGCGCATCGATTTCCTGCGACATGCGCTCTCGCACCTCGACAACGTCGAGGTCGATGTGTTCCGTGAGCTCGTGGTCGATTTCGCGAAGCGCTGGGAGGCGAAGGCGATCGTCAAGGGCCTGCGCGTCATCTCCGACTTCGAATGGGAGTTCCAGATGAACCAGCTCAACCGCCATCTCGCGCCGGACGTCGAGACGGTGTACGTGATGGCGAGCCCGCAGGTCAGCTTCGTCTCGTCGAGCGGCGTCAAGGAGATCGCCGCGTTCGGCGGCGACATCTCCGAGCTCGTGCCCGAGCCCGTGGCGCGCCGCTTCAAGGAGATGTTCCCGAACGGTCGGCCGGGGACGCCGGAGAACCCGGGCGAATGAGCGAGCGCGACATACCACTGCGCGACGGCCGCACGCTGCACGTGTACGACGACGGCGATCCGAACGGCAACGTCGTCGTCGAGCACC
>JAICWC010000196.1 GCA_025934995.1 Thermoleophilia bacterium
CCATTGTGGCAAGGGCACGTGAAGGACCTGTTAGC
Source organism: Thermoleophilia bacterium (assembly GCA_025934995.1). GTDB lineage: Bacteria > Actinomycetota > Thermoleophilia > Gaiellales > Gaiellaceae > Palsa-739. Next base: position 36 of record JAICWC010000196.1, read on the forward strand.
GGTCGGGGCCTAGTAGGCGCCGCGGCGCGCGGCGACGGCCGGCAGAGTCTTGGCGAGGATCGAGATGTCGAGCCAGATCGACCAGTTCTCGAGGTAGTAGAAGTCGAGCCGCACGAGGTCGTCGAAGGTCAGCTCGATGCGGCCGGAGACCTGCCAGAGCCCGGTCATGCCCGGCAGCACGAGATAGCGCTTCCGGTGCCACTCCTCGAGCTGGACGTAGTCGCGGAGCGGTAGCGGGCGCGGGCCGACGAGTGACATCTCGCCGCGCAGCACGTTCAGCAGCTGCGGGAGCTCGTCGAGCGAGTACCGGCGCAGGAACTTGCCGACACGCGTGACGCGCGGGTCGTCCTTGATCTTGAACAGCGGGCCCGAGGCCTCGTTCGCCGTCTCGAGGCCGGCCTGGCGCTCGGACGCGTCCGTGTACATCGAGCGGAACTTGAACATCCCGAACTCGTTCTCGCCGAGGCCGACGCGGCGGTCGCGGTAGAAGACCGGGCCGCTCGAGTCCAGCTTCACGGCGAGCGCGATCACGATCCAGACCGGCGCGCCGAGCACGATGATCAATGAGCTGACGGCGACGTCGAACGCGCGCTTCGCGGTCCACTCGAGCCCGGCGAAGACGGGCGGCCGCAGCTCGAAGAGCGGAACGCCCTGGCCGGGCACGTATTCGGCGCGCTGCGTCAGGACCTCGGTCGTCGTCGGCGCGATCTGCACGCGGACGCCGAGCTGGTGGGCTTGGTCGACGAGGCGGAGCAGGGCGCGGTCGTCGAGGTCGACACCGCTGACGATCAGCTCGTCGGGATGCAGATCGGCCAGAACGTTCGGAAGATCGTCGACGCCGCCGAGCACGTTGAGCATCGGATCCTCCGCGCCGTCGATCGTGAGCGCACCGAGGAAGTCGTAGTCGATGCCGCTGCGACCGAGGCCGAGCGCCCGGCGCAGGTCGACGAGCCGGTCGTTGTCGCCGACGAGCAGTGCGCGACGCCGGACGCCGGCAATGCGCCACATGTCTCGTGTGACGATCTCGTACGAGGCGCGCAGGCCGCCGATGACGGCGACTGCGAGAACGAAAGCCGTCGCATAGAGGCCGAACGTCGTGTGGTGGTAGCCGGTGCCGATCGCAAAGGCGAGGGTCACGACGAGCACGAGCATGAGGGACGAGACGACGCGCCCGGCTCCGGAGCGCTGCTCGCGCGCGGCGTACAGGCCGTTGTGCCAGAACACGAGCACTGTGACGACGGCGAGGAAGGGCAGCCAGTCCCGCTCGGCGCTCCACGGCAGCCCCCACAGGATCGGCCGCTCACCGTAATACAGCTCGCGCAATACGAGCGCGAGGTACAGGGCGACCGCGAGACCGCCGACGTCGATGACGGCAAGCGCGAGCACACTCGCGATGCGTCGCACGAGCGCGCGGAGTTGGAGCGACGACGGTAGGACGCGACCCCGGCGGATATCGCCGGCGTCGTCCCCCGAACCGGCGCCGACGAGGGGCTTGGTGGCCACGAGCGTGCGAATTGTACTCGGCTACGCTTGCACCCCCGTGCGCCGGCGCAGCGCCGTCCTCCTCCTCGTCTTCGCGACTGCGCTCCCGCGACTCGCGGCGCTGCTGCACGAGCGGGGCGTGATCCTCGTCGCAAACGTCGAGAAGGGCGACGTCTTCGCTCGGACGTACCTCGCCCAGGGCACGTACGGCTTCATCCCGGGCCATCCGTCGGCGTACACGCAACCGCTGTACGGCTGGTTCCTGTTGCCCCTGTACTGGGTCTTCGGCCGCCATTGGGAGGTGGTCGGGCTCGCACAGATCGCCGTCGCCTGCTGCACGACGCTCGTGGTCTGGCAGATCGGCCGGCGCTGGCTCTCGCCCGCCGCCGGAATCGTCGCCGGCGTGCTCGTGGCGCTGCACCCCTACCTCGTCTGGCACGACGTGCACATGAACCGCGAGATCCTCGACCACCTGCTCGCAGCGTGCATCGTCTACCTCACGCTGCACTGCGCGGAGCG
>JAICWC010000168.1 GCA_025934995.1 Thermoleophilia bacterium
AGCTCGGCGCCGCCCGCGAGCATCAACACCTGCGCCCACGAGCCGTGGGCGATCATGTGGATCGTCGAGTTCGTGTAGAAGGTCATCACGGGCCAGAGCAGCACGCCCATCGAGAACATCAGCCCGGGCAGCAGGTAGCGCCGCCAGGGCCGCATCGCCCACACCTCTTCTCCGACCACGACCCGCGCGACGGCGAGCAGCCCGAGCATGAGGAAGCCGCTCGCGAACCACCAGTGCACCATCTCGGCGTGCGGCATCACAGCGAATCGAGATCTTTCGCGAGCGGGACCGCAACGACCCGCCAGAAGACGAGGCCGGCGAGCACGACGTAGAGAGGCGACTCGCCGCCGACGAGCCACCAGAACCCCTGGCCGAACGGATGGAGGAGCGTGATGCGGTACGGCTGCACGAGCGCCCACACGAATCCGCCGAACATCGTTGCCGGACCGAGCGCGAGCACCACGCGCGCGCGCAGCGACCGTTCGATTGTGCGTTCATGCAGTGGGTGCGCGAGTTCCGCGCTCATGGAAGCCTCCTTCGTGTCGTCGTTACCGCGCTACAGCGCGGGCGACGGCGGCGGGCGCGACTCGAAGGCGAGCCCGAAGAGGCGACGCGGCGGGACCGCGGCAGCCGTATGCGGCCGCGCGAGCACGGGCCGGTGTGCTGCGACGTGCTGGACGACGGCGAGCGCCGACGCGGCAATCCGTTCGTAGTCGCCGAGGAAGCGCTCCGCGGTGCGGTAGCTGACGGCGACCAACACGGCGAGCACGGCGAAGACGGGGACCGCGGAGGAGTGCAGCACGGCGCGCTCTGCGTTCGTCTGCGCGAGATAGACGGCCGTGGTGCCCACGAACGAGCCGAGCCAGAGCCGCCACGACAGCTCGAGACGCAGGCGCGGCGCAGCGCCGAGCAGCGAGGCAACGCGGCGCGCGCCGAAGAAGCGCCACGCGATGCGCGCGAGCATCAGCGCGACTCCGATCTTCACTGCGGCGAGCACGAAGGGGTAGTACGCGGCGTCGTGGTACGAAACGTGGACGTGGCGGCCGACGTCGAGCCGGTGCGTCAGGCTACGGCCGCTCAGCTCGGCGACGAGCACGAGCAGCGCGAGCGCAAGCCGGGCCAGCCACTTCCTCATGGCTGAATTGTGCTCCGCTAGCCGAGGAGGGTCAACGACCACTCGGGTCGCTGCTCGGCGGCGAGCGAGAAGAGGAGGACTCGCTGATAGGTGCCTAGGCAGAGGCAACCTTCGCGGAACGGGACCGCCTCCGTCCGCGGGCCGAGCAGCGTCGACACGATCCGTGCCCGTGAGGCGCAGTCGCTCGGGACGATCCGCTCGAGCAGCAGCTCGACGTCCTCGAAGATCCCCGTCTCGCGCTCCTGGATCCGCACGACTGAAGCGGCCGGCACGGAGTGGATGTACGCGATCCCCTCTGGGCGTCCGGACGCCGCCACAGCCTTCGACACGTCGTTCGTGATGTCCATCACCGAGAGCGTCGGCAGTGCCGCCGCGATCGAGTACGGGACCTCGATGCTCGTCATGCTCGGGCGACCTCCTTCGGCAGTCGGAAGTGAACGTCTTCGCGGGCGACCGTGATCTCCTCGAGCGTCTCGAAGCCTCGCGTGGCGAGCTCGGCCGCAACCGCTTGCACGAGCGCCTCCGGCGTCGAGGCGCCGGCCGTCAGGCCGATCGTCTCGTGACCGTCGAGCAGCTCGACCGCCACCGGCGTCTCGCCGTCGATCAGCGTCGCCGTCGCGCCCGCGGCCTGTGCGACCTCGACGAGGCGCACCGCATTCGAGCTCGTCTGCGAGCCGATGACGAGCACGAGCGACGCTCCGTCGGCCACCATCGCTTTCACCGCATCCTGCCGGTTCTGCGTGGCGTAACAGATGTCGTCCGCATGCGGACGGCGAAGCGAGCCAAGGTGGTCTTCGAGTGCGTCGACGATGGGCGCGACGTCGTCGAGCGACAGGGTCGTCTGCGTGATCACCGCGACGGGCTTGTCGGTCTGCAGCTCGCGCGCCTGTTCGGGCGACTCGATCACGACCGTGTTCTCCGGCCGCTCGCCGAGCGTCCCGATCACCTCGACGTGGTTCTTGTGACCGACGAGGGCGACGAGGTGGCCGCTGTCCGCATAGGTCCGCGCCTCCGCGTGCACCTTGTTCACGAGCGGGCACGTGGCGTCGACGAGCCGGAGGCCGCGGCGCTGCGCGTTCTCCTTGACCGACGGCGCGACCCCGTGCGCGGAGAGGACGCAGATCTCACCCTCCGGGATCTCGGACTCGTCCTCGACGAAGACGGCGCCGAGCCGTTCGAGCCGGCGGACGACGTGCTCGTTGTGAACGATCTGGTGACGGACGTAGACCGGCGCGCCGTGCTGCTCGAGGAGCCGCTCGACGATCTCGATCGCACGGTCGACGCCGGCGCAGAACGAGCGGGGAGCTGCAAGCAGGACGCGGCCCATCAGTCCCGCTCCAGCGCCGGCAAAGCCGGCGCCTCCGCTCTTGGGCGCGCTCCGTCGAGCCTACGCGCGTAGGCAACACGCTCCAACGCGCGCAGGGCCGTCAGGGCGTCGCGCATCGACCGCAGCGCATCGCCGCGCTTCGCAGCGACCCAGCGGAGGACCCCGACGACATTCGTGCGGCCGTCGGGATGCACGGTCTCGTCGACGCCCTCGATCGTGCTGCGCACGTCGTCGGAGACGACGCGCAACACACCGGCGAGACGCCCGCTGCGCGCGAGCACGCCGCTCTCCATGTCGACGGCGTCGGCGCCGGTGGCGTCGCGCAGCCGTGCGCGCTCACGGGGATCGTGGACGAGCGAGTCGGCTCCCAACACCGTCGCGCCCCGACCGACACCGAGGCCCGGGCCTTCCCAGAGCACCGCGCCGTCGGCGGCGACGACGCGCGTCGCGTCGAGCACGTCGCCGACGTGCAGCGCCTCGCTCAATGCCCCTGCGAGGCCGAACGACACGAGCCGTCCGTCGGGCACGCCGTTCGCGGCGCGGACGCCGACGCGAACGGCGGGAACGCCGAGCTTGCGCGCGGCGCGTTCCTCCGCGGCCGTGGCGCAGCAGTACGTCAGCCCGTCAGCGTCCATGCGAGATTGCGGACCGTCTCCTTCATGCTCTTCGACGACTCGAACGCCGCCGAGGGCTCGAAGCCCGAATGGATGCCGCAGTGCTCGCAGCGCGAGTCGTTGCCCGGGCCGTACGAGTCCCAGTCCATCCCCTCGAGCAGCGCCTCGTACGTCGGGAAGATGCCGTCGGTGAGCAGGTAGCACGGGCCCTTCCAGCCGTACGGGTTGCGCGTGATCGAGCCCCAGGGCGCACACGAGAGCTTGCGCTGGCCGGTGAGGAAGTCCTGGTAGATCGGCGTCGCGAGCCACCGGTAGCCGTGCTCGCGGACGGCCGCGCGGATCGCCCTGAACTTCACCTCGTGCTCCTCGCGCGTCATCGTCAAGGCCGGGTCGATCTGCGAGTACTGGTAACCCGGCGCGACGAGCATGCCGTCGATGCCCACCTCGTCGGTCAGGTAGCGCATCATCTCGATGACGTCCTCGACCTCGGTCTCCTTGAAGATCGTCGTGTTCGTCGTCACGCGGAAGCCGCGCGAACGCGCCGTCTTGATCGCGTCCACGGCGATGTCCCACAGGCCCGGGTAGTCGCAGACGTAGTCGTGGATCTCGCGCATGCCGTCGAGGTGGACGACGAACGTCATCCGCGCGGACGGCTCGAACCAGTCGAGGCACTGCTCGAGGCGCAGCGCGTTCGTGCACAGCTCGACGGTCTTCCCCATCTCGAGCATGCCGGCCGCGACCTCTTCGATCCCCTTGAAGACGAGCGGCTCGCCGCCGCAGATCGAGACGACCGGCGCCGGGCACTGCAGGCCGGAGTCGAGGCA
>JAICWC010000069.1 GCA_025934995.1 Thermoleophilia bacterium
AGCGGGACGTTCTCGTCCGTCAGGAAGTGGCCGAACTCGGACTCCTCCTCGTCGCCGACCGGCTTCTCGAGCGACACCGGGGTCTGCGAGCTGCGCTGGATCTGCTCGACCTCTTCGACCGGCAGGTCGAGGTCGAGCGCGATCTCGAGCGCCGTGGGCTCGCGGCACAGCTCGGCGCGGAGCTTCCGCTCGGTGCGCACGATCTTGTTGAGCTTCTCGACGACGTGCACGGGCATCCGGATCGTCCGCGCCTTGTCGGCGAGTGCACGCGCGACGGCCTGGCGGATCCACCAGGTCGCGTAGGTCGAGAACTTGTAGCCCTTGCGCCAGTCGAACTTCTCCGCCGCGCGCACGAGCCCGATCGTCCCCTCCTGGATCAGGTCGAGGAACGGAAGGCCCTGGTTGCGGTAGCGCTTCGCGATCGAGACGACGAGGCGCAGGTTGGCCTCGACCATCTCCTGCTTCGCGCCGTGGTCGCCGCGCTCGATGCGCTTCGCGAGCTCGACCTCCTGCGCCGCGGTCAGCAGGTCGACCTTGCCGATGTCCTTGAGGAAGAGCTGCAGCGAGTCGGTCGAGATCTCGCGCGCTTCCGCCTGGACGACCTCCGGCTCCTCCACCTCGGCGCCGGCGACGACGACGTCGATCTGCAGCTCCTCGAGGTGGCGGTACAGGTCGTCCATCTGCCCCGCGTCGAGATCGAGCTCGTCGAGTGCGAGTGCGATCTCCTCCTGGCTCACCGAACCGGAAGCCTGCGCGGCCTCCAGCAAATTCTTTGCTTCGACCGTGTCGAGGACGTCTGTGACCGGCCCTCGAACCTCCGCGGTAGCTCCCACTGTTTGGCTCCCCCTCGTTGCGATGCCGCACTATGCCTGTGGCCATACAGGGGCGCTATGGGCCATTCGGCTCATATTTTCTTTACTTGGTCCCATTGGGACCCAGGGCTGCAAGCAGCTTTTGCGCCTCCTTTCCGTAAAGAGAATCGGGATGCGATGCGAGCACCATTTGCAGCTGCGTCTTCGCCTTTGCCAGCTGGTGCGTCCAGAGCAGGAGGATGCCGAGATGGAACCGGACGACGGGTGCGTTCGGATAGCGCCCGGTGAGCGGCCCGAGGCGGCCGAATGCAGCAACCGGATTGCGTTTCGTGAACACCGACACGGCGGCGGCGGTCAGCGTCTCGGCCGACGGGTCGCGCCGCGCGGCCGCGTCGAGCCAGCGCCGCGCCGAGACGCGGTGCTGTAACCGCCAGAGCATGACGCCGTAGCGGAGCTTCGCCTGCGCATCGCCGCCGCGCGCCTCGCGCGCCGCGATCGCCACCTGCTGCGCCAGGGTCGGCGCCGCCGGCACGGTCACCGGGACGATCAGATACGGCAGGCCCGGGAAGTCGCGCGAATAGAGCAGGTTCTCCGCATCGACGGAGGACGGCGAGTCCGGGAACTGGGTCTCGACCCGCTTGAGCGTCGTGGCAGCGTCGGCGTCGCGCCCGGCGTACACGAGCGCAAGACCGAGGTGAAGCTGCGCGACCGCGCTGTCCGGGTGCGCCGCGGCGATGTGCTCGACCGCGTCGAGGTCGGGCCACTTCGCGAACGCGGTGCCGAGCTGCGCCTGCACGTCGTGGTAGCGGGCGAACAACGCCTCGGCCTGCGTGCGCCTGCCCGCTTTCAGCAGTGCGGCGCCCCGGGCGAGGTCCTGCACCTCCCGGTCGTTCCGCAGACCGAAGTCGAATAGGAGCGGTGGGATCCCTTTTCGCGGCTTGACGGTCGCGGCCGCGGTCGTCTCGCCGCGCGCCTGCAACCAGGTGACGACGACGACGCCGCCCGCGACGAGCACCGCGGCGGCGAGCACGGTCGCGTAGACACGGGTGCGCGCGGCCACGCAGCTCACACTAGTCAGGCTGGAAACGCCGACGGCCAAGCCGCCGGCGTCCGGCCGGGACGGGTCGCTGCACGCGACCCTTGTCGCTATATTTCGGAAAGTCATGCCTGGCTACCGCGATTTGCTGCAGCAGGTCAAGTCGGAGATCGACGAGCTCGACGCTCCGCGCGCGCACGAGCTCCAGGGCTCCGCGCTCTTTCTCGACGTTCGCGAGCAGGACGAGTGGGACGAGGGCCACATCCCCGGCGCCGTCCACATCCCCCGCGGCTATCTCGAGTCGCGGATCGAGAATGCGGTGCCGGACCGGTCGCAGTCGATCGTCGTCTACTGCGCGGGCGGGAGCCGCTCGGCCTTCGCCGCGAAGACGCTCGAGGAGCTCGGCTACGAGAACGTGGTCAATCTCGCCGGCGGCTATACGGACTGGAAGCGCAGCGGCCTGCCGACGCAGCTGCCGCAGTCGCTCGGCCCCGAGCAGCGCGCGCGGTACAGCCGCCACCTCCTGATCCCCGAGGTCGGGATCGAAGGCCAGACGAAGCTCTTGCAGTCGCGCGTTCTCCTGATCGGCGCCGGCGGGCTCGGCTCGCCCGCGTCGCTCTACCTCGCTGCGGCCGGCGTCGGCACGCTCGGCATCGTCGACGACGACCGCGTCGACGCGTCGAACCTGCAGCGTCAGATCGCCCACTCGACCGAGTCGCTCGGCGAGTGGAAGGTCGACTCCGCGAAGCGAACGCTCGAAGCGCTCAATCCCGACGTGAACGTCGTCGGCTACAAGGAGCGGCTGACCTCCGAGAACGTCGAGCGCATCCTGGCCGACGGCTGGGACGTGATCCTCGACGGCGCGGACAACTTCCCGACGCGATATCTCGTCAACGACGCGTCTGTCTGGCACGACGTCCCGGTCGTGCACGGCTCGATCTACCGTTTCGAGGGGCAGGTCACCGTCTTCAAGCCGGGGGACGGCCCTTGCTACCGCTGCCTCTTTCCGACGCCGCCGCCGCCGGAGCTCGCGCCGAGCTGCGCGGAGGGCGGCGTGCTCGGCGTGCTGCCGGGCATCGTCGGCTCGCTACAGGCGAGCGAGACGATCAAGCTGCTGCTCGGGATCGGCGACTCGCTCGTCGGCCGGCTGCTCCTCTTCGACGCGCTCTCGACCGAGTTCAGCGAGGTGCGTCTGAAGAAGGATCCGGCGTGCCCCGTCTGCGGCGAGCATCCGACGATCACCGAGTACATCGACTACATCGAGTTTTGTTCAGGGAGGCCTACACACGCATGACGACAGTTCGCATTCCCCCCACCCTTCGCGCCGAGGTCGGCGGCGAGCGCCAGGTGCCCGCCGAGGGCGAGACGGTGCGCGAGCTGCTCGACGACCTCACGTCGCGCTTCCCGGGCCTGCGCACGCAGCTTGTCGAGGACGACGACATCGCGCCGTTTGTCAACGTCTACGTCGAGGGCGAGGACGTGCGCACGCTCGACGGAATCGAGACGCCGGTGCGCCGGGGCGCAACGGTCATCCTCCTCCCGGCGATGGCCGGCGGCTGATGCCCACGGTCCAGGAGCTCTACGAGCTCTGGGCCGACGACTCCGAGCTGCGGGACGCGCTGACGCGGAGCCTCGATCCGCGCGGTCCGGACTGGCTGCTCGACGTGTTCGGATCGCTCGGCCCGCAACGGGACGACCTGCTCGTCGACGTCGGCGCACGCGACGGCAAGCATTCCGCAGAGCTGGCGCGCAGGCACGGCCTCCGCGTCGTCGCTCTCGACCCCGTGCCGCAGCATCCCGACGTGCGCGTCGGGACGGCCGAGGAGCTGCCGTTCGGCGACGGCGAGGTCGACTGGATCTGGTGCCGCGACGTGCTCTCGCACGTCGACGTCCCTCGCGCGCTCGCGGAGTTCGCGCGCGTGCTCCGTCCCGGCGGCGCGGCGGTCGTCTACGTCACGCTCCCGACCGAGCTGCTCGAGCCCGGCGAAGCAGCACGGCTCGCCGACGCCTGCGCTCTCACCGCCGTCACCGCGGCGCAGCTCGAGACGGCGGCGCGCGACGCCGGCCTGCACGAGCGGACGGTCGAACGACTCGGCTCGGAATGGCGCGAGGCGATGGCGGAAAGCGGCCACTGGGATCCCGCCAAGGACCTGCTCTCGCTCGCGCGCCTGCTGCGGCGGCGGGACGAGCTCGCCGCACGGTACGGAGACGCTGCCGTCGACGCTGCGTGGGGCGGCCTCGTTTGGGGCATCTACCAAGCGCTCGGGAAGCTCCGCCCGACGGTGTACGTATGGACGCGGTGATCGCCTCCAGCCTGCTCGACCTCGTCGGGAACACGCCGCTCGTCGAGCTCCGGCGGCTCTCGCCGAAGCCGGGAGTGCAGATCTACGCGAAGCTCGAGGGCCAGAACCCGACCGGGTCGATCAAGGATCGCGTCGCGAAGGCGATGCTCGACGAGATCGACCTCGAGCCCGGTCAGGTCCTGCTCGAGCCGACGTCGGGGAACACCGGCATCTCACTCGCGCTGATCGCGAAGCTCCGCGGCTACCCGCTGACGTGCGTCATGCCGGCGAACGCGACGGCCGAGCGACGGCAGCTCCTCGAGCTGTACGGGGCGACGATCGTCGAGTCGCCTGCAGACCAGGGGTCGAACGGCGCCGTGCGTCTCGCGCTCGAAATGGCCGGCCGCGACCCGCGCTACGTCGTGCCGTTCCAGTACGAGAATCCGGCGAACCCGCGCGCGCACTACGAGGGGACGGGCGCCGAGATCGTCGGCGCGCTCGACCGTGTCGACGTGCTCGTCGCGGGCCTCGGCACCGGCGGCACGCTCATGGGTACCGGCGCACGGCTGCGCGAAGCATTCCCCGACGTCGTCGTCGCGGCGGCGGAGCCGCTGCCCGGCGATCCGGTGATGGGACTGCGCTCGCTCGAAGACGGCTACGTACCGCCGATCCTCGACGTGTCGAAGCTCGACCGCAAGGTGCTCGTCTCGAACGAGGAAGCGGTGCGCGCCGTGCGCACGCTGCTCGATCTCGAGGGGGTCTTCGGGGGCGTCTCCGCCGGCGCGGTCGTCCACGTCGCGCGCAAGCTCGCCGAGGAGCTCGACGACGGCGTCGTCGTGTGCGTGCTCGCCGATGCGGGCTGGAAGTATCTGAGCGCCGACTTCTGGAACGCGACCGACGTCGGCACCTCGATGGAGTCGACCCTTTGGTGGTGACGATTCCCGCCTCCGTGCGTGCAGAGCTCGTCGCGCACGCACACGACGAGGATCCGAACGAAGCGTGCGGTCTCGTCGTCCTCCGCGACGGTGTTGCGCAGCGGTACGAACGCGGCCGAAACGCCGCCGCGTCGCCGTACCGCTTCGAGCTCGAGCTGGCGCCCGAGCTCTGGTTTCTCGAAGACGACGGCTACGAGCTCGCCGTTTTCCACTCCCACCTCTCGTCGCCGCCGCGTCCGTCGCGGACCGACGTCGAGAACATCGGGCTCTGGGAAGGCAAGCCCTACCTGATCTACTGCGTGAAGGACGACGACCTGGCCGCCTGGACGATCGAGGACGGCCAGATCGCGCCGCTCCAGATCAACGAGTGACCTTGAACGTGCCTTTCATGCCTTCGAAGGCGTGAGCGTCGCACTGGTACGTGTACTTCCCGGCTTTCAGCCTGACCTTCCACGTCACCTCGCCCGTGAAGGAAATGCCCGTGGACTTGTTCACACCGGGGCCGATCAGGTGGAAGTTGTGGATCGAGCTCTTGTCCTCCACCTTGATCGTGTACGTCCCGGCTTTCAGGATCTTGACGTCCTTGCTCCCGGCCTTGACCTCGATCGAGAAACCCGGTCCGGTCTCGCCGGTGAGCTTGGGAGTTGCCGCATCGGCCGTCGCCGCGAACAGGAAAGCGGCGAAGACGGCCAGAGTGAGTGAGATGTGCTTGAACGACATACCTGTTGTACGCCGCGCGCGGTATCCCGGTTTGGCGTACGAAAGCGCGTAGCCCGCTATTCGATCTCGTCGTCGGCGGCGAGCAGGTCGTCGGGTGACTCGCGCGGCTCGGGTCGATGCGTGAACGCGACGGACATCTTCTCGATGCGCGAGCCGTCGACCTCGAGCACGTCGAACTGCATGCCGGCTTCGACGACGGTGTCACCGACCTCGGGCGCACGGCCGAGCTGACCGAACACGAAGCCGCCGACGGTGTGGAAGTCCTCGTCGTCCAGCTCCGTCCCGAAGCGCGCGTTGAACTCGTCGATCGGGAACATCCCGTCGAGGCGGTACGTGTCGTCGTCGATCTGCTCGATCTGCACCTCCGCGACGTCGAACTCGTCCTCGATCTCGCCGACGATCTCCTCGATCAGGTCCTCGAGCGTGCAGATGCCGGCGGTGCCGCCGTACTCGTCGACGACGACGGCGAAGTGGTTGTTCGTCCGCCGGAAGTCCTGCAGGAGCGAAGCGAGATCCTTCGTCTCCGGCACGACGTACGCGGGACGCAACAGCTCTTCCAGGCGGACGGAGGCGAGCCCGCGCTCGTGCATCGCCGTGAAGAGGTCGCGCACGTGCAGGACGCCGATCACGTCGTCGAGGTCCTCGCGGTAAACCGGATAGCGCGTGTACGGCGAGTCGAGCACGGACGCGAGCGCCTGTTCCGGCGGCAGCGTGATCGAGACGGCGGCGACTTCCGGCCGCGGCACCATCACGTCCGCCGCCTCCTTGTCGCCGAACACGAAGACCTTGTCGATCATCTGCTGCTCCTCGTGCTCGATCTCGCCCTCCTGCGACGAACGCGACAGGAGCATCCGCAGCTCGGCCTCGGACAGCGGCTCGCGCTCGGCCCCCGGCTCCTGCATGCCGAAGACGCGCAAGACCGCGTTCGTCGAGATCCGCAGGGCCCAGATCACCGGCTTGAAGAGCGTGAAGAACGCCCGCACGGGCGCCGAGACGGCCAGCGCCGTTCCCTCCGCGTGACCCAGTGCGACGCCCTTCGGCACGAGCTCGCCGATCACGACGTGGAAGAAGGTGAGGATCGCGTACGCGATCAGGACGGCGAGGACGGTCGCCATCCAGTTGTCGAACTCCTTCGTCAGGGTGTGCTCGCCGAGGGCGCCGATGCCCAGCGACGTGAGCGTGACGCCGAGCTGCATCGCCGCGATGAACTGCGGCGGATCGGACGTGATGCGCAGCGCCGCGCGCGCGCGGCGGTTGCCCTGATGGTGCAGCTCGACCATGCGCGTGCGACGCGCCGTCACGAGGCCGTACTCGGCGGCGACGAAGAAGGCGTTCAACAAGATCAGAACGCCGACGCCGACCAGCTCGAGGAAGAGTCTCACGCCCGGTCCTGCCGGGCCTGCGTACTGGAGGGGAGCTCGTCCACCTAGGAAGCGGCAGTATAGGCAGTGCCCCGGTCGTCCTCGCGGCGCGAGGCGCGGCCGACGGCGACCAGCCGTTCCAGGTGGGAGAGCGTCTCGGCGATCGCGAAGCGGCGCTGGATCGGCGGTAGCTCCCGGCCGAACAGGTCGTACGAGACGGCGAAACCGCTGCGCGGCTCGTTCGTGAGGAACGCCTCGACCTTGTCCAGTCGCTCGTCGTGGTGCTCGCGGATCGCTGCCGCCCGCGCGGCCGGCTCCTCGATCGTCTCGCCGTGGCCGCCGTACGAGACGCGCGGCGCGAGCCGCTCGAGCGCGTGCAGCGTCTCGATGTAGTCGCCGAGCGGATCGGGGCGGCTCTCCGGATAGAGGCCGATCGCCGGCGTGATCGGCGCGAGCAGGCTGTCGCCGGCGATCAAGACGCCGTCGCGGTGGAGCGCGAGATGGCCGTCGGCGTGGCCGGGGACCCACAGCACCTCCCAGCCGTCGACCGTCTCGCCCGGCTCGACCAGGGTCGGGTTCCAGGCGAAGCGGACGAAGTCGGCGAAGACGTGCCCGGACTCGATCAGCTCGTCGGCGATCGCCGGTGTCGTTCCCTGCCGCGTGAACCAGGCCGCGACGTGCTCCGGCCAGTCGGTCGAGCCCCAGACGCGCTCGCACTGCGCGTAGTCGAGCCGTCCCTGCAGCACGGGCGCGCCGGTCGCCGCCGCCGCCGCTTCCGCGCCGCCCACGTGGTCCGGGTGCATGTGCGTGATGAAGATCCGCGCGACCGGCGCATCGAGCTCGGCGAGGATCTCCTCCCACGGCGTCTCCATGAGCCCGAGCCCGGTGTCGACGAGCGTCCAGCCGTCCTCGGAGCGCAGGAAGTAGCAGTGGACGTGCTTGGGCCCGCTCGGCAGCGGCAGCGTCAGCCGGAGGATCCCCGGCTCGCACACGAACAGATGTTCGCTAAGCTTCACGGCTTCCAATGTCGGTCGAGTATCGCGAAGAGCCCTGCCGTTCGGCGCTCAACCGCGTGCAGGGGATGGGGTTCAAGTGGTCGCTCAACCCGTACATGGGTTGCGTGCACCGCTGCACGTTCTGTTACGTCCGCGCGTTCGAGCGCCGCGCCGACCGGCCGTCCGACGACCGCTACGGCACGAGCATCCGCGTCAAGACGAACATCGCGGACGTGCTGCGCAAGGAGCTCGCGCGCCCGTCGTGGCAGCGAGAGGCGATCGCGCTCGGCGCAGCGACCGATCCGTACCAGCCGGCCGAGGGACGCTACAAGCTCTCGCGCGCGTGCATCGAGATCGTCGGAGCGTCGGGGAGCCCGCTGCGGATCATCACGCGCGGCCCGATGATCGTCCGCGACCTCGACGTGCTCGTCGAGGCGTCGCGACGCGCGGATATCAGCGTGACGTTCTCGATCCCGACCCTCGACGTCGACATCTGGCGGAAGACGGAGCCCGGGACCGCGCCGCCGCACCAGCGGCTGCGCGCGCTGAAAGAGCTCGTCGACGCGGGCGTGCACGTCGGCGTGGGCATGGCGCCCATCCTCCCCGGTCTCTCGGACAGGCCCGAGCTGCTGGAGGACGTCGTGCGCGCGGCGCGCGCGGCCGGCGCGACCGGCGTGTGGGCGAACCTCCTCTATCTCAAGCCGGGCACGAAGGAGCACTATCTGCGAGCGCTCGAGCGCGACTGGCCCGAGCTGCTGCCGGAGTACGAGCGGCTGTACGGCCGCAAGGCGTACATCGACTCGTCCGAGGTCCGCGCCGAGGTTCGCGCGCTGACGACGAAGCACGGCATCCGCGATCGCCGACGCGTCAGGCTTTCACCGCCACCGGAGCCGGAGCAGCTCAGTCTCGCGGTCTGACGTCGTCCCGGTCGACCTGCCAGTGGCGGAGCGCGCCGACGTACCAGGCGCCGTCGTCCTCGCGGACGACGCCGAACCGCGTGATCGCGCGCTGACCGCCCTCGAAGTCGCCGTAGAGGACGTCGATCGTCAGGTAGCCCCGCTCGATCGCGTCCATCACCGCGCGCCGAAAGTCGTCGTCGTTGCGGTAGGCGATCTGCCAGAATCCCACCGCTGCCGGAGGGATGTAGATGTCGCGGCTGAGGATCGCGAACTCCTCCGGCGGCGGTGGATCGACGCTCGCGCGCTGGAACTCCGGATGGACGATCCCGCCGTGCAGGACTCCGATCCCGCTGCCGACATTGCGGACCGAGATGACGATGTAGACGTTCTCGTTGACGATCTCGACGGCACCGCGGGCGCCGGGGACTGCGATCCCGTGCACGTCGTAGAAGTTGACCCGCTGCAACTCGTCCGACTCGTTCGACGCCACGAGCAGCGGGCGTAGGCCGGCCAGGAGCGAGAGCTCCGCCACCCTGGCGGCCCGATTCGCCGATTTCACCGACAGATAGGTGGTCGCAGCGAGCGCCAGCGTTCCGCCGCCGGTCGCCAGGGAGCTGATCACCACCCAGTCCGCCACGCGTTATACGATCACACAACCGGGTTGAGCACCAACGGCGAGACAAACAATGAAATCACCTGCCTGATCGTCGACGACCACGAGGTCGTGCGGGAGGGGCTCCGCCTGTCGTTGTCCCGGGCGCCGCACATCCGCGTGATCGGCGAGGCAGGCGACGGTGAGAGCGCGGTCGCGCTCGCGGAGCGCCGACGCCCGAACGTCGTGATCATGGACGTCCGCATGCCGGGCATGGATGGGCTCGAGGCGACGAAGCTGATGACCGAGAAAGTGCCGGACAGCGCGGTCCTCATCTTCACTGCGTACAGCGAGCGCAGCCTGCTCAGCCGCGGTCTCGAGTCGGGCGCGAAGGGGTACATCCTCAAGGAGGCCCCGCACGCGACGCTGCTGCGCGCGATCGAGAAGGTCGCCTCCGGCGAGGGCTACGTCGATCCGGCGCTGATGCCCGCGTTCCTGACGGGACGCGACAAGGACGACATGCTCACCGGTCGCGAGCGGGAGATCCTCCAGCTGCTGGCCGACGGCATGTCGAACGCCGACGTCGCGACGAAGCTCTTCATCTCGCAGGAGACGGTGAAGAGCCACGTGCGCCACATCCTCGCGAAGCTCGAGGCAGACACGCGCACGCATGCGGTCGCGATCGCGTTGCGCGAATCCATCATCGACTGACGTGGACGCATCGCGGCGCGAGCTGACCGAGCAGGTCCTCGCGGCGGAGCAGGACGAGCGGCGGCGCATCGCGCTGTTCCTCCACGACGGGCCGGTGCAGTCGCTCGCGGGAGTCGCGCTCTTGCTCGACGCGGCGACGGACTTCGTGCGTCGCGGCGAGAGCGGGCGCGCGGTCGAGATCATGGAGAAGGCGCTCATCCGTACGCGGACGACGATCGGCGAGCTGCGCGACCTCTCGTTCAATCTCGAGCCGGTCGTTCTGCGCGACCACGGGCTGACGAGCGCGGTGACGGCGCTCGCGCAGGAGAAGGGCATGGAGCACGGGATCGAGGTCGACCTCGCGGTCGCCGCCGCAGAAGTGCTCGGGGAGCGCGCGCAGGCGGCGCTCTACCAGATCGTGCGCGAGGCGCTCGAGGGAGCGATCCGCCGCGGGCCGCCCAAGACCTTCGCCGTCAACGTCACGCAGGGAGCGGAGGGATCGCTCGACGTCCTCATCACCGACGACGCGCCGAGCGAGCGCCGTCGGCGTTCGATCGAGGTGCTCGAGGAGCGCGCCCGGACGCTCGGCGCCGCGCTCACCGTCGAGCAGGAAGACAGCGGCTCGACGATGCGCCTCGTGATCCCGGTGTACGCAGGCAGCGAGTAAGCTGCCGCGCGAAATGGCAGACGGTCATCTCATCTTCGTCTGGAAGCCGTCCGGTTACGAGCTGCGCGAGGGCGACGGCGACGTGCCGCCGGTGGGCGCGGAGGTCGAGCAGGACGGCCAGATGCTGCGCGTGACGAAGATCGCGCCGTCGCCCCTGCCGGGTGACAAGCGCCTGTGCGCCTATCTCGCCCGCTAGGGACTAGCGGTTCGCGAGACGCTCGAGGACGCGGGCGAACATCCTGCCGCCGCGCGTCACCGCCGCGTACACGACGACACAGGCACTGAAGAGATTCAAGAACGGGATGAGCACCAGCCCATGATCGCGGACCGGAGGGCGGTTGATCCATGACTCACTCGGTGGTTCAGCGCCGCGGTTGACCGGGTCTCGTCGACGCCTCAGATCGACGCGGCGACGTCATCCGCGGCAGCAAGCCCGAGAACGAGGGCCTGGGCCAGCCCGCTCGCATAACCGCCCGTCGCGACGCCGCCCGCGTCGACACCTGCGGCCCAGACGCCCTCGAGGCCCACGACCCGTGCGTTCGTGTCGACGGCGAGCCCGCCGATCGTGTGCGTGACGGCGGCGGCGACGTGCACCGCGATCCGTCCGTCGTCACGTTCCACGACCGTGCCGCCGGCGGCGCGGGCGGCTTCGATCCGCTCGTTCGTCTCGCCGACGACGTACCACGCGCGCCGACCGACCAGGTTCGCGAGATCGTTCTCGTGCCAGGCGACTGCCGGCGGGGTGATGTCGACGCCGTCGTCGGTCAGCACCTGCGCGACCCGGCCGTAGAGCTGTGACAGCGGCACGAAATCCTCCTCTCGGATCCGTGCCGGCGGCGCGGGCATCACGCGGCCGTAGAACTCGTCCATCCCAGGAGTGGTCGAGGCGCCGCGTTCGAGCGCGTAGTCGAGCGCCGCGCCGTCGCTCCACGCGTTCGCGCGCAGCAGCAAGCCGCGCTCGGCCGCAAGTCGCTTGCCGAAGCCCCCGCAGGCGAGCAGGAGCGGCGGTTCCGCATCGTCCGGCAGCGGCGTCTCGAGCTCGACGTCGTGCGCGAGCAGCGTCGTCAGCTCGCGCGGGTCGAAGCGCTTGCCGGTCGTGCGCGGGTTCTCCGTGTCTTCCCACACCGGCTCGGCGCCGAGCGAGACGAGCCACTGCAGCGCGTCATCGAGGCGCTCCCAGATCAGCCGCTGCAACGCGGGATCTCCGTCCGGGCATTCGGCGCGAAAGTCCTCGAATTCGAGGTGGCGCCAGACGACGCAGGACGAGAGCAGCATCGACCCGCCCGGCCGCGTCCCCTTCTCGAGCACGCACACGTCGCGCCCGAGCTCGCGCAGCCGGGCCGCGCAGACGAGCCCGGCCATGCCGGCGCCCGCGATCAGCATCGGCTAGACGAGCGAGAACGTGGGCTTGTGCTCGACGTATTCGATCCGGACGCCCTCGGGCCCACAGAGGAAGACGGCGTACGTGTTCGCGGCATCGACGACCTTGTCGACTTCGGCGCCCAGGTCCTTCGCCGCGTCGGCCGACTCGACGAGAACCGCCAGGTGATTGAGGAGCGGCTTCTCGGGATCGCCCGGATCGCCCTCGTGGAACTCGACGAAAGCGCCGCCGACCTCGACACGTCTGGGTCCGGCGCGCTCGAAGCCGAGCCGCAGATACGCCTCCGCGGTTTCCTCGGGCGTCTTCGAATAGAGCGCGACATGGTCGAGGTCGAACTCGACGTCGGTGGGAGCCTCGACGAGCACGAGCTCGACAGCGCCGATCCGGAACGACGTTTCCTCCGGGAGCTTCGAGACGCGCAGCCCCACGTGCTTGAGCGCGCCGGGCTCGCGCGGCCCCTCTGCCTCGAAGAGCGTCAGCTTCCCGCGGCGCGCATTCGAGCCGATGAGCGTGAAGGCATCGGTGCGTTCGATGACGTGCATGCCGAGATGGGCGACGCAGAAGTCCGCCACCTCATCTCGGTTCTCCAGCCAGTAGGCGACGTGGTCGAGCTTGGTCGGGTTCACGCGCTCGACGTTACCCGGACGACGACTACTTACGCCTGTCGACCGCCCGCTGGAGCTGGGCCTTGTTCATGCTCGAGCGGCCCTCGATGCCCATGCGGCGGGCCTCGTTGTAGAGCTGCTCCTTCGTACGCCCCTTGGGCCGGTTCGTGCCGGAACGCATCCCGCCGCGACGGCCGGACGACATGTCGCGGCGCGAGAGCCGCGACGACTGCTTCGCCTCACCGTGCTGGGCGCGCTCCTTGTTGACGGTGCGCGCGGCGATCTCCTTCGCCTTCTTCTTCGGCGTACCCCGCTTCTCGAGGCTCTCCTCGATGTGGTCGTACTGCCGTTCCCGCTTGGCGGACCATGCCTGCTGAGGCATGCGAATCACCTCCTTGCAGGTGTAACGGACTAGGCGAGCGGCGGGTTCTGGACGTTGTTCTCGGTCGCGTACTTCTCGGTTAGCTCATCGACGACCGCGATGCCCTTGCCGTAGGCGTAGTTGATCTCGACGAAGGCGTTCCACTTGTCCGGGAGCGCGTC
>JAICWC010000114.1 GCA_025934995.1 Thermoleophilia bacterium
AACGCGGGCTGGTCGACGCCGAACGACGTGCAGAACGCGATCACGTCCGACTTCTCGTTGTTGACGCGGCTGACGACGCTGTTGATCTGGTTCTTGAACTGCGTGAAGTGCTCCTGCGCGACGATCTTGCCGCCGAGCTGCTGGAAGCGCACGGTGAACGCCTTGCAGTCGTCCTGGAAGTAGCGCAGCAGGTCGTCGGTGACGACCACGGCCGTCTTCCAGTGCTTCACCTTGTACGCGAACTCGGCTGCGGCCGCGCCTTCGTCCTGAGCCGCGTTGCCGTACGAGAAGCCGAGCTTGCCGATCTTCCCGAACGCGATCGGGCTGAGCTCGTCCGTGCCGAGGCACGGCGCGATCGTCAGCTTGCCGGCCTTGAGGAACGCCGAGGCCGCGGGGGCCGCATAGTTGACGTCGCACGTCACCCAGCCGATGTCCACCTTCTGCTGGAGCATCGACAGCGCGAACTGCTTCGTCTTGGCCGGGTCGAGCTGGTCGTTCTTGAAGATCATCTTCAGCGGGCGGCCGTTGACGCCGCCGTGTGCGTTGACCTTCTTGATCTCGAGCTGTGCTGCAAGGAGCGCCGGCGCGTCGAACGGCGCCATCGACTTCGTCGTGTCGATGACCGCGCCGATGACGATCGGCTTCCCTGAGGCCGCCTTGCTCGGGTGCGCCGCCGCGGTGGCCGCAAGCACGCAAGCCGCGACGGCGACGACCACAAGCGCGGTCCGCGCCCGTGTACTGGATGACATTCGGTCTCCTCTCATGCAATGACTGTTCGTCGTTCCCAACACTGCGTGAAGCTCTCGCGGCTACGCGCCGCGAGCTCGGTCGGTTGCACGTCCCACAGCGATCCCTCGTACGCGTTGCCGAACGCGCCGTTGTCGCTGAAGATCTCCAGGTCGTAGAAGCCGTCCCAGCCGGCGCGGTCGAGCGCGCCGAGGATCGCCGGGACGTCCGCGACGCCGTCACCGGGAAGCACGCGGTCGGCCCAGCCGCGCGTCGGCTCGCGCCAGTCGTTCACGTGCACGCCGGCGAAGCGGTCGCTGTGCGCCGCGATCTCCTCGAACAGGTCCGGCGTGTTCCAGAGATGCCAGACGTCGAACTGGATGCCGAGCGCAGGCGAGCCGACCTCGTCGATCAGCTCCACCGCGTCGCCGATCGTGTTGACGATCGACCAGTTCTCGATCCCTTCGCGCTGGAACGGCTCGAGCGCGAGCGTCAGATCGAGGCTGCGCGCCTCGGCCGCCAGCTCGCGGAGGCCCTCGACGACCGTCGTGCGGTCGCCGGGCCCCGTGAGGCAGACGATTGCGGCCGGCTCGAACGGCGCGAGCACGTGGAGCGAGCGGAGCAGCGAGTCGATTCGCTCGCGCGGGTCGTCGGGGCCGGGCAGCAGCGGCAGAGGATGGATCGAGGGAACCGCCGGCACCGCACTCGCGGCGCCGAGACCGCCGGCCCGGAATTGCTCGAGGGAGGCCTCGTCGAGCTTCATCTCCCAGATGCCGATCCCGTCGACGCCCGCGTCGGCGTACGCCTGCAGGTCCGCGGCGAACGACGCGCCGACGGTGCTCACCTGCGAGATCGAGAACCTGAGGACGCCGATGGCACGATCCTACGCCCGCGTTTGACATCTGATCAAGTGTGGTTCAGGGTCCGCCTCCGTGGACTCAGGCCTGGCCTCGACGCCGCGTCACCGGACGATGGCCGAAGCTGCGCTGGAACGCCTCCGCGAGGCGATCATCATGGGCGAGCTGATGCCGGGCGCCCCGCTGCGCCTCGAGGATCTGGCACGGACGCTCGGGATGAGCATCTCGCCGATCCGCGAAGCCGTCCGGCAGCTGGAAGCGCTCGGCCTGGCGGAGCACGTCCCGCATCACGGCGCCAAGGTGATGGGCCTGGACGTCGAGGAGCTCCGCGAGCTCTTCTCGATCCGGCTCGCGCTCGAGAGCATGGCGCTGCGCCGCGCCGCCGAGCTGTTCGAGCCGGGCGACGCCGAGGCGGCGCGCCGGCAGCTCGACGCGTACGACGAGGCGCGTCGGCGCGGGGACATCCGGCAGGCGGTGCGCTCGCACGGCGCGTTCCATTTCGCGCTCTACGAGGCGTCGCGATCCGCCTGGCTGACGCGGTTGATCCGGCCCGCGTGGGACTCGTGCGAGCGCTACCGGCCGGTGCTGCTCGCGAAAGGCGCGGTGCAGGACCGGCACGAGGCGTTGGACGGAGACCTGCTCGCCGCGTGCGAGGCGCACGACGGCGAGCGCGCGGCGCGCGCGCTGCACGACCACCTCGAGCTGGCCGCCGACATCTACACGGTCGAGCTCAAGGGCCGCTCGATCTTCGCGTTCTAGCGATTAGCCGCTGCGTCAGCGGCGGCTTCAACAGCTCCTGCGCGACGAGCGTGCCGCTGCCGCCGCCGAGACCGGGCCCGGGCCACGTGCTCGCGCCGATGTGCCACAGCCGGTCGACCGGCGTGCGGTGACCGGGGCTCTGCGCGAACGGCCGCCAGAGGAAGTTCTGGTCGAGACTGAGCGCGCCGCCGTACGGATCGCCGCCGACGAGATTGACGTTCAGCCGCTCGAGATCGTGCGGACCGAGTGCGACACGCTTGACGATGCTCGACTCGAGATTCGAAATGTGCTTCGCGAGCCGCTCCTGTATGCGGTCGGCGTAACGCTCGCGCGCGTCGTCGTTCCACTCGTAGCGCCGCGGCAGCTCCTGCAACTGGATCCAGAGGAGCCCTTTGCCCTCGGGTGCACGCGACGGATCGATCGTCAGCGGCTGGCCGACGACGATCGTCGCCTCCTCCGGCAGCAATCCGCGCTCCGCCTCGTTCACCGCCTTCGACACGCCGTCGAGGCCCGGCGTGACGTGCACGATCGCGGTGCGGTCGAGCCGCTCGTCGCCGTCCCACCGCGCCGGCTCCGAGAGCGCGAAATGGATCTGCATCTCGGCGCGTCCGTAGCGGAAGCGGCGCGCCCCCTCGAGCACGGGCGCAGGCGCGTTCGGGAGAAGTCGCTCGTACAGCTGTGTCGGCGTCACGCTCGCCACCACCGCTCGCTCCGCGCTGAACGTGTCGCCGTTCGTCGTGCGGACGGCAGTCGCGCGCCCCATCTGCACGACGACGCGCTCGACGTCGACGCCGGTCTCGCACACTCCTCCGTGATCGCGGATCAGCTGCACGAGCGCGTCGGCGAGCTTGACACCACCGCCGCGCGGGATCGGCATCCCGCCCTCCTGCACCGCGACGGCGATCACCTGCGTCATGAACCCGGACGTCGCCGCATCGGGGCCGAGCCCGGTGTGCAGCACCCACGGGGCGAGCACACCGTGCGCCTTCGGCGAGGCGAACGTCTGCTCGAGCCAGTCGCGGCTCGTCTGCAGGATTTCGCCCGCGAAGGCAGCGGCGCCGGCGCGGCCGAAGCGGCGCACCGCCTTTGCGCCGAAGGCGAGGCCCGCCTGCGACCACAACTCGGTCCCGAGCACTCCGAAGGCGAGGTCGGCGTTCGGGAAGAACCGCTCGAGGACGCCGCGCCACTCCTCCCCGAGCTCGCGCGCGTTGCCGTCCGCGTCGCGCAGCAGGAACGCAGCGCTGCCGTCGGGGAAGACGGTGCCCGTGGGCAGGTCGGTGTTCAGGTACTCGAGCCCGCGCTTGGCGAGGTCGTCGCCGAGTTGCGCGTGCGCCGCCCCGCCGACCCAAAGCGGGTGCCACGCGCTGAGCGTGTCGTGGCGGTAGCCCGGCTCGGTCAGCTCCTCCGTGCGGATGCAGCCGCCGAACCGGTCGTTCCGCTCGAGCACGCAGACGTGCCAGCCGCCCTTCGCAAGCAGCGCAGCGCACGCGAGCGCGTTGACGCCGCTGCCGACGACGACCGCGTCGAAGTCAGCCATGCACGAGCCCTCGAAACTCGTCGTCGGTGACGAGGCCGCGTTTGCGCGTGCCGAGCTCCTTGACGCGGGCGAGCACCTCGGCATACCGATCCTCGGGCACGTCGAGGCCCAGCTCCTCCGCCTTGATGCGAATCGAATCGAGCCCGCTCTTCTTGCCGAGCACGATGCCGCGCTCGGTCGCGACGAGATCGGACGAATACGGCTCGATCGACGGCGGATCGTGGAACTGCGAGGCGACGGCGCCGGACTCGCGCCGGAACAGCGTCTCACCCGTCACCGGCTTCCACGGCTCCAGCGCGTAGCCGGAGAGCGCCTGCACGCGCGCCGACACGTCGCGGATCCGTTCGAGCTTCACGTTCGACTCGACGCCGTACAGCGCACGCAGCGTCAGCGCGACCTCGCCGAGGTTCGCGTTGCCCGCGCGCTCGCCCATGCCGTTGATCGTCCCCTGCACCCACGTCGCACCGGATCGAACAGCCGCCACCGCCGACGCGGTGGCGAGGCCGAAGTCGTTGTGGCCGTGGAAGTGCACGGGGACGTCCGGGCCGACCCACTCGACCGTTCGGCCGACGAGATCGGCGACCGCTTCGGGCGACGCGATGCCGAGCGTGTCGACGACGACCACCTCGCGTGCGCCTGCCTCGACGGCGGACTTGTAGACGAGCTCGTAGAAGTCCGGCTCGGCGCGAGTCGAATCGACGCCGAAGAAGGCCGCGAGGATGCCGTGCTCGTCGGCGAAGCGCATCGCGCCGGTGATCCGCTCGAGCATCTTCTCCCGTGAGACACCGATCGCGTTCAGCTTCAAGTCGGAGATCGGCGACTCGATCACCGACGCCGGGACCCCGAGCTCGACGAGCGCCTCGAGATCGGCCGGGACGGCGCGCGAGAAACCCCACACCTGCGCGCGAAGCCCGGCCTCCGAGACGAGCTTCACGGCGTTCCAGTCGTCCTGCGAGACACGCGGGAAGCCGGCCTCGATCCGGTCGATGCCGAGCTCGTCGAGCAGCTTCGCGATCTCGAGCTTCTGCTCGGGATCGAGGACGACGCCGACCGTCTGCTCGCCGTCCCGAAGCGTCGTGTCGTACAGCCCGACGCTTCCGCCCACGGCATAGGCGTCGTTCAACGCACCGGTCCAGATCTCACCCACAGCGCACCACCCCATCCGGGAACGGGGACAGCTTTACCGCTCCGTCCGAGGTGAGCAAGAAGTTGTCCTCGACACGCAGCCCGCCGCCGCCGGGCCAGTACACACCGGGCTCGACGGCGAGCACCATCGTCTCCTCGAACGTGCCGCCGCCCGCCTGGTGCGGATAGGGCGGCTCGTGCGCCCGGGCGCCGACGCCGTGACAGATCGGGTGCGTCGGCTGACCGCCGTACCCCATCCGTTCGAGCCCTGCGCGGACAGTGCTGTCCAGCTCGGCCATCGACCGGCCGGGGGAGCAGCACTCGATCGCCTCCGCGTAGACCTCCAGCAGCTGCTGCTCGAGCTCGGCGTATTCCGGCTTGAGGTCGCCGACGACGAGGTTCTTCGTGTGGTCGGCCCAGTAGCCGTCGGCGCAGACCCAGATCTCGAACAGCACCGGCTCACCCTCGACGACGGGCAGATCGGCGGTCGCCGTGAACGTCTTGATCCCCTTGCCGGACCAGACGAGAGAGAACGGCAACGCGAGCTCGACGTCGTCGCGCGCCGTCCCCTCGCCGTGCACGTGGCCCTGCCAGATCGCGGCCGCCTGCGACTCCGTCATTCCGGGCTCGAGGCGGCGGCGCACCGCGTGCATCGCCTGCGCGGCGATCTCGTTGGCGATGCGAACGCGCGCAATCTCCTGCTCCGTCTTCAGTGCGCGGGCGCGGGCGAGGAGCGGGGTTGCGTCGCCTGCGGCGGGAAACGCGTCGAACCAGGCCTTCGTGAACGTCGTCGGCTCGCCGACCATCCGGTCGGAAGCCTGCGTGCCGAGCGAGAGCTCGAGGCCGATGCGGCCATATGGGCGCGCGGCGGCGACCGCTGCGTCGAGCGTCCGCGCGATCGGCGGCCGCGGGTCGTCCTCGGCGTAGCCGCGGATGTAGCGGACGTCCGACGTCCACCCGTCGCGTGCGGCGTCTTCCGCCGACGCCTCCAGGCAGATCAGCACCGGCTCGCCGTCGCGCGGGAAGACGCACGCGTCGTAGCCCTTCATCCCCCAGAAGTTCGTCAGGTAGAGGACGTTGTCGGGCGCGCGCACGACGAGCGCATCGAGGCTCTCGTCCGCCATCAACTCGCGGACGCGCTCCAGCTTCGCGTCGTCGCGCGGGTAGCTCACCGGTCGGCGTCGACCATCATCCGCACGAGCTCGCGAAACGTCACCTTCGGCTCCCAGCCGAGCTCGCTCCTCGCCTTCGAATAGTCGCCGACGAGCAAGTCGACCTCCGCGGGACGGAGCAACCGCTCGCCGGTCGTGACATGCGTGCGCCAGTCGAGGCCGACGTAGCCGAATGCCTCCTCGAGGAACTCCTGTACCGAGTGCGTCTCGCCCGTCGCCAGCACGTAGTCGTCGGGGCGCTCCTGCTGCATCATCCTCCACGCACCCTCCATGTAGTCGCGCGCGTACCCCCAGTCGCGTTTCGCATCGAGGTTGCCGAGCTCGATCGACTCGCGCTCGCCGCGCAGGATGGCCCCGAGGCCGAGCGTGATCTTGCGCGTGACGAAGTTCTCGCCGCGCCTCGGAGACTCGTGGTTGAAGAGGATCCCGTTGACGGCGTAGACGCCGTACGCCTCGCGGTAGTTGCGCGTGATCCAATGGCCGAACACCTTCGACACCCCGTACGGGCTGCGCGGGTGAAAGGGCGTCTCCTCGGTCTGCGGCACCTCGGCGACCTTGCCGAACATCTCGCTCGACGACGCCTGATAGAAGCGACAACGCAGGTCGGTCTCGCGGATCGCGTCGAGCAGCCGGAGAGTCCCGACGGCGACGACGTCCGCCGTGTACTCCGGCATGTCGAAGCTGACACGCACGTGGGACTGCGCGCCGAGGTTGTACACCTCGTCCGGCCGGATCGAACGCATCAGCTGGTTGAGGACCGAGCTGTCGCCGAGGTCGCCGTAGACGAGCTCGATGTCGTTTCGGAGGTGGTCGATGCGCGAGCGGTTGAACGTGCTCGAGCGGCGCACCATGCCGTACACCTCGTAGCCCTTCTCGAGGAGGATCTCCGCGAGATACGAGCCGTCCTGGCCCGTGATGCCGGTGATGAACGCCTTCTTAGGCGTCAGGATGGCCTTCCGCCCACGGGATGACCGGGTTGCGGAGCACGCCGATCTTCTCGATCTCCGCCTCGATCACGTCGCCGGGCTTGAGGTACCACGCGGCGGGGTCCTCGCTGAAGCCGGCGACCCCGGAGACGGTGCCGAGCGAGAGGACGTCGCCGGCGCTGAAGCCGAGCGGCGAATAGTGCGACAGGACCTCCGGCACGGTCGTCGACATGTGGTTCATGTTCGAGACCTGCCGCGACTCGCCGTTGACGCGCAGCTCCATGTTGAGGTCGTGCGGATCGCCGATCTCGTCCGGCGTGACGATCCACGGGCCGAGCGGGCAGAACGTGTCGATCGCCTTGCAGAACGAGAAGACACCGCTCCGCATCTCCTCCCGCTGGATGTCGCGCGCGGTGATGTCGTTGAAGATGAGGTAGCCGGCGACGTAGTCCATCGCCTCCTCCGGGCCGAACCACTTCGCGTCGCGGCCGATGATCACCGCGAGCTCGAGCTCGTAGTCGAGCTCCTTGGTCAGGTGCTCCGGATAGACGACGGGCTCGTCCGGCCCGACGATCGCATCGACGTTCTGGAAGAAGACGATCCACGGCGCGATCTCGTGCGACCAGTCGACCCGCTTGGACTCCTCCTCGTGCTCGCGGAAGTTGCCCGAGGTGTGGAAGAACTTCTTCGGGACGATCGGCGCGCGCAGCCGCGCGTCCGCGAGCGGCGTCCGCTCGCGCGTTTCGTCCGCGCCGCCGCGCTCGAAGTACCCGCGCATCGTCGGCACGTCGAGACGCACGATCTCCTCGCCCTCGACGCGCCCGACGTTCCCCTCGTCGTACGTGACGAGCTTCATCGGCTCTGCAGATACCTCAGCACGTCGGCGGCGTTCGCATCGGGCGGGAACACGGGATAGAAGACCTTCACGATGCGCGCATTGTCGCTGACGAGTGTCAGGCGCCTGTAGAGGAACCGTCCTTCGATCTCGAACGTCGGCAGGCCGAGCGCCGCTCCGAGCTCGAGCTCCGGATCGGCGATCACCGGAAACGGCATGCGGTTGCGCTCGGCGAACTCCTGCTGGTCGTCGAGCGGCTGGGCGGACAGCCCGGCGACGGGAACGCCGAGCTCGGGATAGAGATCGCGGAACGCGCAGCTTTGCGGCGTGCAGCCGCGCGCGCCGGGCGTCTCGTTCCAGCCGGGCGGGAGATCGCGTCCGGGCCGGCCGGCTTGCGGATACACGTAGACGACCGCGAAGTCGCGGACGTTCACCTCGCCCTGCGACGAGTCGAGCGTCAGGTCGGGCAGCTCGAGGCCGACGAGGTGGTCGGCGGCGCCGTCGTCCTGCGGGACCGGAAGGTCCGCAGGCAGCGTGTACGGGTCATACGACACCGCAGACCTCCTGCGCGACGCGTGCGTACACCTCTGCGGTTCGCACGAGGCCGTCGATCTCGAGGTTCTCGCCCTTCTCGACGTCCATCAGCCCGGTCGACGTCCCGTAGTTGACGGTGGGGATGCCGTAGCGCGTCAGGGCGGACGCGTCGCTGAACCAGCGGGTCACGTCCCGCTCGGGCGTTCCGCC
>JAICWC010000070.1 GCA_025934995.1 Thermoleophilia bacterium
CATCGACACACCGCCGTCGCTCGGGCTACTGACGATCAACGCGTTCGTCGCGGCCACCGGCGTCATCGTCCCGGTGCAGTGTGAGTACCTCTCGCTGCGCGGGCTCGTCCAGCTCGAGAACACGCTGTCGATGATCCGGGAGCACCTGAATCCGCTGGTCGAGATCCAGGGGATTCTCCCGACGATGTTCGACAAGCGGCTCCTGCACTCCCGCGAGGCGGTAGACATCCTGCAGGAGAACTTCGGAGAGCTCGTGCTGAACACCAAGATTCGGAAGACCGTGCGGTACGCCGAGGCCCCGGTGAAGGGGATGTCGGTGTTGAAGTACGACCCGAACGGGGAGGCTGCGGAGATGTACCGCGACCTCGCCAAGGAGGTGCTCAATGGCGCGTCGGCGCGCCAGCATGCGTGAGGGCCCGCTCGCCGAGCTCTTTCGGGCGACCGAGGCGGCGCAGCGACAGGCTGAGAGCGAGGGCGCGACCGCGCCGGCGCCGGAGGCTGCGCCGTCGGAGCAGGAGCCCGAGGAGCGCACGGTCGAGCACGTCCCTTCGTGGGAAGAGGCGTCGGCGCCCGCGCCCACGCCCGTTCCGCCTGCGCCGGGCCCCGATCCGATGCCGACGCCGCCGATGCCGGATCCGCAGCCGCCCGCGCCGCGTCCCGATCCGCGTCCCGATCCGATTCCGGAGCCGCCGCCGCAGATGCGAACGCCGGCGCCTGCGCCGCCTCCGCCGGTCGCGCGGTACGTCGAGGCGATGCCGGAGTCGCCCGCGCGTCTCCACCGCGCGCCGCTGGACGCCGGCTCGTATCTCGCCGTCATCAAGGTCGTCGGTGTCGGCGGCGCGGGACTGAACGCCGTCAACCGGATGATCGATGCGGGGATCAGCCAGGTCGAGTTCATCGCGGTGAACACCGACATGCAGGCGCTCCATATGAGCGACGCGCCGGTGAAGATCCACATCGGCCGCGAGCTGACGCAGGGTCTCGGCTCCGGCGCGGAGCCCGACGTCGGGCGCGCCGCCGCGGAGGAGAGCTACGACCAGTTGAAGCAGGCCCTGCGGGGGTCGGACATGGTGTTCGTCGCGGCCGGAGAGGGTGGCGGCACCGGCACCGGCGCGGCGCCGGTGGTCGCGAAGATCGCGAAGGAGATCGGCGCGCTGACCGTCGGCATCGTGACGACGCCGTTCAAGTTCGAGGGAACGAAGCGCAAGCAGCAGGCGGAGTGGGGCGTGCAGACGCTGCGCAGCGCGTGCGACACGACGATCGTCATCCCGAACGACCGGCTGCTCGAGGTGCTGGACAAGTCGACGTCGATGCTCGACGCGTTCAAGGTCGCGGACGACGTCCTGCGCCAGGGCGTTCAGGGCATCTGCGACCTGATCACGATGCCGGGCCTGATCAACCTCGACTTCGCGGACGTGCGGACGATCATGAGCGACAGCAATACGGCGCTGATGGGGATCGGCTTCTCGTCGTCGGGCGATTCGCGTGCGCGCGAGGCGGCAGAACGTGCGCTGCGCTCGCCGCTGATCGACGAGGAGATCGCCGGCGCGTCGGGCATCCTGCTCTCGATCGCCGGCGGCGACGACCTGACGCTGATCGAAGTGAACGAGGCTGCCGAGGTGATCCGCGGCGCCGCGACCGAGGACACGAACATCATCTTCGGCGCGACGATCGACGACCGGCTCACCGGCCAGGTGTGGGTCACGGTCGTTGCGACCGGCATCGGCCGCGGGCAGCGCGTGCGCACGCCGCTCTACGCGTCGCCGTCCGTCGCGCGCCGGAGCGACGACGACGACGTCGACGTGCCGAGCTTCCTGCGCTAAGTCCGCAACCCGATTGCGGGCGATCGGGGTGCAGCTCTCGTCGTTTCGCGACCTGCTTCAAGCAGGTCGAAGTCCTTGCCGATAAGTCCGTCGTGGCCACTTGCCGGGTCTGCGGTGTCGAGTGTCGTGGAGAGGAGATGCGGCCCGTCCACGAAGGGGGCGGCTGCGCACATTGCAACGGTTCTCCCGCGTGCTCGCGGTGCGGGCATGCGCGAAGGCATCACCGGGGGATGTTCGGCGGGGGTGCTCACCGTTGCGATGCCAGTGTGGCCGGAGACGGACTCACGGTGGGCAAGTGCGGCTGCAGCGGCTATACGGCTGATCCCTCCGCATTCGGAGAGCGGGCGGATCCCGTCGACGTCGTTGAGCTCCGGCTCCGAGGGCCTGGCGAGTTGACCGCAAACGCGCCAAAGCTCGCCCCTGTACGCGATGTGTTCGACGAGGGCAGACGTCGTCGCGGGCCGGACGAGCCCATCCCCTGGCGTCCGTCGAACTAAGAACGGATAACCCACTCTCAGGCGAGATCGAAGTCGTCTACTCGATCCTGAATTCCCAGCCCGGCTGCCAGTCGAACGGCGCCCCGACGAGCTCCTCGAGGGGAACGCCCTCGAGCAGGTGCTGCAACGCCCAGCGGGGCGCGGCGTGCGAGACGACGACGATCCGCTTCCCGTCCCAGCCGCGCCGCACATCGTCCAGGAACGA
Source organism: Thermoleophilia bacterium (assembly GCA_025934995.1). GTDB lineage: Bacteria > Actinomycetota > Thermoleophilia > Gaiellales > Gaiellaceae > Palsa-739. The sequence goes on from JAICWC010000070.1 coordinate 2,526, forward strand.
CGAGACCCGGACGACCACGTCGCGGTAGGACTCGCCGCCCGGGTACGGGACGTCGACGTGCTTTGCCGTCTCGAGCTCGCCGACCGGCGCGCCGTTCAACGCGCCGTAGTCGCACTCGCGGAGGCGCCAGTCGTAGAAGACCGGCACCTCCGTCCCGGCGAACGCGATCGCGACGGTCTCGAGCGCCCGCCCGAGATCCGACGAGAAGACGGCGTCGACGTCGCGGCGCCGCTCGCCCAGCAAGACAGCCTGCTCGCGTCCTTCTTCCGAGAGCTCGCCCGGCAGCCAGCCGGTTGCACGGCCGCTTTCGTTGTCGGTCGTGAGCGAGTGCGTCTCGTAGATCAGCTCCAGCATGGAATGATTCTGCCGTGGAAACCTGGCTGGCCATCGCGAGCAAACGCGACCTCCGCGACTACGCGGACACCGCGATCCCGCCGGACGTCGAGACGCGGATCCTCGACGCGGGCCGTGTGTCGGGCAGCTCGCGCAACACGCAGAAGTGGGAGTTCGTCGTCGTCGAGCAGGCGAAGCAGGAGCTCAGCCGTGCGGTCTACGCGCCGGACAACGTCGCCACCGCCGCGCTCGTGATCGCAATCGTCGGCGACGCTGCGGGCTTCGACGTCGGCCGCGCCTCGCAGAACATGATGCTCGCCGCCTGGGACGAAGGCGTCGGTTCGTGTCCGAACGGAATCGCCGATGCGGAAGAGGCGGCGCGCATCTGCGGTGGCGAGGTGAAGATGATCCTCAGCTTCGGCTACGCCGCGAAGCCGCGCGACGTCAACGCGCGCAGCGCGGACGAATGGTCGGCGCGCGCCAAGCGGGCGCCGCTCGACGAGCTCGTCCGCCGCGCCTAGCGCTTCAGGTCGCAGTCCGGCTTCCTGCCGGCGAGCGCGCCGATCACTCGGGACGCACTGACGTCGAACACGATCGTCACGACGCGCGCCCGCAGGTTGCGCAGGCGCACCATCCCGTCGCGGCCGTCGCTGATGCAGCCGTCCGAGGCGTGCCAGTACGGCGAGTAACGGACGGCGATGCGGGTCGTCCCGCCGTGCACGCGCAGGCGGATCCGCGAGTCGGTGAGCGCGAGCACGTGCGCTGCGATCGGCCGCGCGCGCGGAACCGCGTAGACCGACACCTCGGTTGACCGGAACACCGGCCGCAACCGTGCCGCGAGCACGGCTTCGGCGCGCGAGCTGTAGTCCGGCTGCGCATGCGCAAGCACGACATAGCGCACGCCGAGCCCATGCAGCCATCGCACATATGCGCGCCGGCCGAGCTTCCCGTACAGCACTTCGTTCGTCGGGAAATCGTCCTGCCGGAACCAGCCGCGCGCGAGCGGGATGTGCGCGTCCGCGAGATACGCCGCCGGCCAGTGTGTCGCGGTGTCGACCGCCTCGACGCGATAGCCGGGCCCGAGGTGCGTGCGGAGGTACGCAATCGCGGCATTCCACGCACTCGCGTGCGCCGTCACGTCGCCACGGCCCTTCATGTAGCTCGCCGCGAGCGGCGAGACGTTGAACGCAGCCGCGAGCACGAGCGTGATCACGGCAACGCTGCGCGGCCGCCAATGCCGCAACGAAAAGATGAGCACGACAAGGGGAAGTGCCGCAAAGCGCAGCCGCGCGACGTTCTCGCCGATCGACGACGGGATGACGTAGACGCCGACGCACGCGACGAAGTAGACGGCGAAGACAGCGGAGAGCACGCGCTCGACACGCCACGTGAACGTGATTCCGAACGTGCAGAAGAGAACGGCTGCGGCTGCCTCCTGGAACGAGAACGGGTAGCGCCCACCGCCGGGGAACAATCTCCACAGCACGATCTCCGCAAGCCCTGCGACCGTGATCGCAACCGCAGGCACGATTGCCGGCCGCCGCGCAATCGCGACGCCGCCCAACACGACCACGAGCAACAAGAACGCGACCGGGCTGGCGGCGAGCGTCAACACCGCGAGCGCCGCGAACCGCCAGCGCGAACCGTGCTGCAAGGTCCACAGCGCGAGCAGGGCAAGAGCCATCCCGAGCGCGAAGGGGAACGCCGCCGACAGCACGATCCCCGCCCACACGACCGCGAACGTCCGGCTCGACCAGCGCGCCGCCGGGCCCCACTCCCGCGACAGCACCAGCGCGAATGCGAGGGCCGCGAGCGCGATCGTCACGACCGCGAGCAGCTTGATCCCGAAGAGCGCCGCGAGCGGGTAGTAGAGAACGCTGTAGGTGACGAAGCTGTACCGGCCCGCGTACCAGAAGTTGTTCCAGAGCTGGAAGCCGTGGTGGATGAACTGTGTGCGCTGGTACGCGTGCGCGGCGAGGTCGCTGCCGGGCGGGCCGAGCCACGCGAGCAGGGCCGCGATCGTCCCGGCGACGGCGGCGGACAGCAGCGCCTCGCGGCGCGCGGTCACTGCTCGAGCGCGGGCGCCGGCGCGAGCACGCGGCGCAGGACGGGCACGGTCAGCGTGCGGTGGAGCAGCCCGTCCTCGACCGCGAACACAGCGGTCAGGCCGGCGATCATCACCGGTCCGGGCGAGTCGTTGACGAGCAGCGAGGCGGCCAGTGCGGCGACGAGCGCGAACGCGGCCGGCCGCATGCGCGCCGCGGCAACGCCGATGACGAGCGCGAAGAAGCCGGGGATGACGAGCCACCACTGGTGCAGCATCCGGTCGTACGCGAGCGGCACGCGGTTCGCGGCGACGTTTGCGATCCCGGTGACGCCGCCCTGCAGTGCGCCGCGCAGGTGGTCGGGCGAGCTCGACGCAGCGTCGAGGTTGGCGAGGCCGAGCACGACGAGCGCTGCGGCACCGAGTGCAGGCAGCACGTAGCGGCGCGGCCAGCGCGCCATGCGCACCGCGAGCAGCGCGAACGCGACGCCGATGACGATGGCGCCGCCGCCGTCCGAGCCGAGCCGGTTCTCCGCGATCACGGCGAGCGAGAGCGCGCCGACTGCGAGGAACGCGGGCCAGCCCCAGCGCTCCATCAACAGCTTCGCGCCGATCAGTGCGGGCGCGAGCAGCAGCGTCTCGAGCACGTTCGAGATCCCGAAGAAACGGCTCGTCAGCTCCGGCCCGATCGGTGCGAGCGCGAGCGACCACGGCTGCACGATCATCATCACGCCGTACGCGACGAGCGTTCCGACCATCAGCAGCGCGAGCGGTAATCGCCGTCGTGGGCCGAGCAGCGCGCCCGCGACAGTGCAGGCGCCGACGAGCGCGACACGCGACGCGGTGTCGCCGGTCGGATACGTGCCGAGCGCGAGGTTGGCTATGAGCGCAAAGCCCACCGCTGCCGGCGCGCCGATCGGGATCAGCAATGCGATGAACACGAGCAGCGAGAGCACGAGCACCGACGTCGGCATCGTCGTCGTGCGTGCGACCTCGATCTGCGACTCGAGCCGGTACGAGCTGACGGCCGCGCCGTCGTCGCGGCGCCATGTCAACGCGTGCGGTGTCTGCAGCGCGGTGCGCGCGACGTCCGCCATCGAGACGAGGCCCGGCAGCCGCGTCAGGCTCGACACGAGGAGCCCGTGGTAGCCGTGGCCGATGACCGCGATCGGGTAGCGGCGGTTGTTGGGCGCGGACGACGCGGGCGGCAGGCCGACGACGATCACCGGCCCGGTCGTCGGGATGGAGAGCGACTGATGCACGTGGATCAGCACGCGGTCGCGTGGCCGCGCGAGCCGCGTGTTGTAGAGGATCCCGCGCACCATCCCCGCAAACGCGTCGCCCTGGCTCGTGCGCGGCCCCGCGTTCGGGACGAGCAGGCCGACCGCGCCTTCGCTCGCGAGCTGGGGCAGGTCGCCGATCGTCAGGCCGGGCACGACGACGACGCGGAACGTTTGCGTGTGATGCCCGGCGAAGTCGTCGGCGGTTGCCGTGCCGGCGAAGATCAGCGCAGCGGCACAGAGAGCGAGGACCGCCTTCACACGGCGGAGGTTAGTCGAGTCCTCGCCTTGATCGCCGGGGCGAACCACACGGCGGCGGCGACCCCGAAGAGGAGCCCGATGCCCGTCTCGACGGCGTGGAAGGCGAGCCCGGCGGCGAGGCCGTCGTGAAACGCGACGTGGTGGGCCTTGAGCGCGACGGCGATCGCGCCAGAGGTGAGGCCGACGTTGCCCGGCGTCACCGGGAAGAGCCCGGCCAGGTCGAGGGCGGGGAGGATGATGATCGCGCCCGCGAACGCGGCGTGGATGCCGAGGCTCGCGCAGATCGCGGCCGCAGCGAGGTAACGGCAGACGGTGCTCGCGGTCATCCAGGCGATCAGCCGCGGCGCCGTGCGGCGGTCGAGCCCCTTGAACGCGTCGAGGAAGTGTCCCGCGTCGTGGCCGCGTGCGACGTAGCTCGCGATCACCGCGGCGGCGACGAGCCCGGCGAGCGCGGCGAGCGGCCAGAGTGGGATTGCGCCCGCGAGCGCGCCGGCGCCGACGAGCGCGGTGAGGACGACGGCGCGCGCGGCGCCGAGCGCGGCGAAGCTCCCGGTCGTCGCGCGCACGCGGTGCGCGTGCGGAATGCGGCGGCTGAAGAGCGCGATCCGGACGGCGTCGCCCGCGCGGAAGGGCACGAACGTGTTGACGAGCGAGCCTGCGCCGTAGCGGAGGCAGCTGTCGAGCAGGGTCGTTTCTCCTCCTGCGAGCCCGACGGCGCAGCCCCAGGAGCCGGCGGCCGCCACGGTCGCGCCGAAGAAGGCGAGGGCGGCGAGCGAGAGCCAGTTCGGGTTCGCGGCGCCCATCGCGTGCACGGCCTTCCCGAGCGCGTGGCGGCTGAAGTACGCGCCGATGCCGAGGCCGGCGAGGCAGACGGCGGCGATCGATGCTCTGCGCCACATATCCCTTGCAACGCGGGCGGTTTACGCTCAGTTGCGTGCGTGGTGCGATCGCAGCGGGGCATCCGCTCACATGGGCGGTCGGGCAGGAGGTGCTGGAGCGTGGCGGCAGCGCCGTCGACGCATGCTGCGCCGCAGCGTTCGCGTCGTGGGTCGTCGAGTCGGCGCTGACCGGGCCGGGCGGCGGCGGGTTCTTGTTGGCGCACTTCGGCGGCGTATCGACCGTGCTCGACTTCTTCGTCGCGGTGCCGCGCGCCTTCGGCGGGCGGGACGAGCTGCTCGCACTGGCGGTCGACTTCGACGGCGACACGCAGCAGGTCTTTCACACGGGGCCGGCCGCGGTGGCGGTGCCCGGGACCGCCTTGGGTTTGTCTGTCGCGCATGCGCGCTGGGGCCGTTTGCCGTGGGCGGATCTCTTTGCGCGTGCGGTCGCGCTCGCGCGCGGCGGGTTCGAGCTGACGCCGATGGCGACGTACCTGCTCGACATCCTCGACCCGCTGCTGAAGCACACGCCGGAGGGCGAGGCGATGTACACGCGTGCGGGCGGGCGCATGGCGCTGCCCGATTTCGCTGCGACGTTGGAGCTCCTGGCGCGCGAGGGAGTCGAGCCGCTCTACTCGGGCGAGCTCGCGCGCGAGCTGTGCGCGCACGTGCCGTTGACGCTCGAGGATCTGGCGGCGTACGAGGTGATGGAGCGCGAGCCCTTGTCAGTGTTCTTTGGCGGCCATGAGCTGCGGACGAACCCGCCGCCGTCGTCGGGCGGCCGCCTGATCGGGATCGGGCTCGAATCCCTTGACCGCGGTTCGTCCGTAGTGGAGGCGATGCAGGCGATGGAGGCAGCGCGGACGCCGGCGGTCGGCGGTACGACGCACATCTCCGTCGTCGACGGTGACGGCAACGTCGCCTCGCTGAGCTCGTCGTTGGGCTCCGGCAGCGGCGTCGTCGTTCCCGGCACCGGCATCCATCTGAACAACATGCTGGGCGAGGCGGATCTGGCGGCGGTCGATGCGCGTCCCGGTGAGCGGCTGACGTCGATGATGGCGCCTTCGCTCGTGCTACGCGAAGGGGCGCCGCGGCTCGTCATCGGCAGTGCGGGCTCGAACCGTCTGCGGGGCGCGATCCTGCAAGTCGTGCACAACGTCGTCGGGCGGGGGATGAGCGTGCGCGACGCGGTCAATGCGCCGCGGGTGCACTACGAGGCGGGTGAGACGCATGCGGAGCCGGGTGCGCATGGCGATGTCGAGTGGCGGGAGCGGAATCTGTTCTTCGGCGGCGTGTCGGCGGTCGATGCGGAATCTCTTGAAGCAGCCGGTGATCCTCGTCGCGGAGGCGCGCCGTGAGCGGAGGGTTCGTTGTGCGGCCGGCGGAGCCGGGCGATGCGGAGGGGCTGGTGCGGCTGGCGCGGGCGGTGAGCGCGGAGCCGGAGGCGTGGCTGATCTCGGCGGACGGCGAGTGGCGGAGCGTCGGCGACGAGCGGCGGTATCTGAAGGCGGTGCGCCGGTATCCGCATGCGGCGGTGTACGTGGCGGAGCGCGAGTCCGACCGCGCGATCATCGGGCGCCTGTCGTTGGCGCGCGACACGCATCCTGCGAGCGCACATGTCGCCGATTTGGGCCTGATGGTCGCGTTGGACGCGCGGCGGCAGGGCGTGGGGCGGGCGCTACTGGAAGCGGCCGTCGAGTGGGCGCGCGGGGCGGGGATCCGCAAGCTCGAGCTGCACGTGTTTCCGTGGAACGAGCCGGCGATTCAGTTGTACGAGCGATTCGGGTTCGAGCGCGAGGGCTATCGGAAGGGGCACTACCGCCGCGGCGACGAAACTGTGGACGCCGTTCTTATGGCCTTCACCGTCTAGGCGTACAGCTTTTCAGCACCTAGAGTCCTTAGCGTGTCGAAGGTTCACGAGACAGCGTGAGCGATCACGTCCGCGGGCGGCGCGAGGCCGCCGCGGCGGCCGTTGAAGCCGGGCTTCGGGAAACGCTGTTAACGCCCGCCGTGCGGGCTGAGATCGGCGTTGCAGAGGGCTTGGGGTTGCAAGCCGACCTTGTAGCTCTCGGACGCGGTGACGCTGCGGATCGGCTTGCTCGCCATGTTGATCAGTTGGTGCGGCGCGTACTCGGCGGCGTCGAGACGGATGCGGATCTCGAAAGGGCGGTTAACGTCGTCGCCGACACGGTTGCGGCTCTCGGATCAATCGCCAAGGCCGACCTCAGTTCGCAGGTACTTGAAGATCCGCCACAGTTATTACAGGCGCTCCTCCGTATCCGCCAAGACGGCCAGCCAGAGAGTGTCGTTCGCCCGCTGACACCTTTGGGCGATACCACCCTGTTTACGAATGCGCGTGGAGAACCCGCGGTCGGATCAGAGTTGCAGGCGGAGATTGATTCGGCGAACGAAATTGATGTCATCGTCGCATTTGTTCGCTGGAGCGGGATACGGCCTCTGTTGACGGCGCTAGAGCGGCACTGCCGCCGGGGCCGCCGCTTGCGAGTCCTTACGACGACCTATACAGGATCTACAGAGCAGCGCGCACTCGACGCCCTGAGCGAGATTGGGGCCGAGATCCGAGTGTCCTACGACACCACTGTCACGCGTTTGCATGCAAAGGCGTGGCATTTTCGACGCAAGGGCGGTTACTCAACCGCGTACGTCGGATCGTCGAACCTAACGTACTCGGCGCAGGTCGCTGGCCTCGAATGGAACCTTCGGCTTTCGGGAATTCGAAACGCAGATGCTGTTGCGAAGGTCGCCGCCGCGTTCGAGAGCTACTGGGAAGGCGGTGATTTCATCGCCTACGACCCAGCCGAGTTCAGAGAGCGGCTGCGGCTCGCACGCCCGAAGGATTCTGAGACCGTAAGCCCGGTCGAGGTCGTTCTTAGGCCATTCCAGGAGCGTCTGCTGGAACAAGTGGAAGTCGCGCGTGCTCGTGGCTATCACCGAAACCTCTTGGTCGCAGCTACGGGGACTGGGAAGACCGTCATGGCGGCTGTCGATTACGCGCGGCTTCGACGGTCGCTAAGTCGGAGCCGGCTGCTTTTCGTTGCCCACAGAAACGAGATTCTCGAGCAGAGTAGGAGAGTCTTCCGACAGGCACTCCAAGATCCAGGCTTCGGCGAGCTTTGGGTTGCCGGGAAAAGACCGGAAGAATTCGAGCATGTCTTTGCGTCAGTTCAGAGTTTGCACCAGGCAGTTGACCGCATTGATCCCGCCCACTACGACGTCGTAGTCGTTGACGAGTTTCATCATGCGGCTGCGCCAACATACGAACGGCTTCTCGCGCGGGTAGATCCGGTGGAGCTTCTCGGGTTGACGGCCACTCCAGAGAGGGCGGATGGCCTCGAGGTCCTCTCGTATTTCGACGGGAGGATCGCGGCCGAGCTCCGAATCTGGGACGCGATCGATCAGCAATATCTCTGTCCGTTTGCGTATTACGGAGTTCACGATGGCGCCGACCTAAGAAACGTTCCTTGGCGAAGGGGACGGGGGTACGACCTTTCCGCGCTTGAAAATGTCTACACCGCCGACCATGCGTGGGGGAACTCGATCGTCTCGCAGGTCGCAAGGTACGTGGGTGACGTGCACACCATGCGCGCCCTTGGCTTCTGCGTTTCAGTCGCTCACGCGAAATTTATGGCCGAACGATTCAATGCACATGGGATTGCAGCGGCCGCTCTGTCGGCAACGAGTGGTCTTGCCGAGCGTTCGTCCGCGCTCGCTCAACTCGCGGCCGGACGTTTGAATGTGCTGTTCGCGGTTGACATCTTCAACGAAGGCATCGATGTCCCAACGGCGGACACCATTTTGATGTTGCGTCCCACGGAGAGCGCGACGCTGTTTCTTCAACAACTCGGTCGTGGCCTAAGGCGCGCCGAAGGTAAGACGGTCTGCACGGTCCTCGACTTTGTCGGCCAGCACCGCCGGGAGTTCCGATTCGATCGCCGTTTGCGAGCACTCCTCGGTGGCAGTAGGCGCGAGATCCAGAGACAAGTCGAGCAAGACTTCCCCTTCCTTCCCGCGGGCTGCACCTTCGAACTTGATCGCGTGTCGCGGGACATCGTGCTGTCGTCGCTCCGACAAGCGCTACCCACGCGATGGAATGAAAAGTGCGACGAGCTCCGATCCCTGGGCGACGTCTCACTCGCAACGTTCCTCATTGAAACTGGGCTTGAGCTCGATGACGTCTACACAGGTGACCACGGATGGACCGAGATGCGTCGGGCTGCCGGGCTACGCACCGCTGAGCCTGGCGTGGATGAGCGCACGCTCCTGCGCGCCATTGGCAGGCTCCGACATATCAACGACAGCGAGCGAATCGGGGAGTACCGCAGGTTTCTCGCTCTCCCTACCGCACCGTCGCCGGCTTCGCTCTCTTCCCGCGAAACTCGACTCTTGCGGATGCTCGTCGAGACGATGGTTCCTGGAGACAGGAACCCCTCCGACGCCGCCAACACTCTCTGGCAGAACCCTCAAGCAAGAAGCGAGATGCTCGACCTCCTTGATGTTCTCGAAACATCCCTTGATCACCTCACGCATCCTCTAGGCATCGGTCGAGATATCCCACTTCGCGTACACGGCAGATACACACGCGTCGAAATTCTTGCCGCCCTCGCCGCCGATCCGGACTCGCGATTGCGCCCGTGGCGGGAGGGCGTGTTCCGAGACGATGACAACGAACTTGATGTCTTCGCCTTTACGCTCGACAAGAGTTCAGGTGCCTTCTCACCGACGACCCGTTATGAGGATTACGCAATCAGCCGGACGCTCATCCACTGGCAGACCCAGTCCGGCACTACTGCCGCGAGTCCCACGGGCCAGCGATACATCAACCACTCCGTCCACGGAACGAACATTCTTCTGTTCGCGCGGGTGCACGCTGATGATCGAGCGTTCTGGTGCCTGGGCGCTGCCGATTACGTGCGACACCAGGGCGATCGGCCAGTCTCGTTCGTATGGCGTCTGCGCACGCCCTTGCCCGGCGATCTCTATACGGAATTTGCGGCCGTCGCAGCCTAGGGTGCGTTTTCGGGGCCCGTCGGGACCCCTCAGTAAGCTGGCTGAGCCGTGCCTGAACCCGTCCCGTTCGTCCACCTCCACGTCCACAGCGAGTACTCGATCCTCGACGGGGCGTGCCGGATTCCCGACCTCGCCAAGCGCGCGGCCGAGCTCGAGATGCCGGCGGTCAGTCTCACCGACCACGGCTCGCTCGCCGGTGCCGTCGCGCTGACGAAGGCCGCGAAAGCGGAGGGCATCAAGCCCGTAATCGGCTGCGAGGTCTACGTCGCCGACGAGCGCAAGACGCAGCAGAAGGGCTACGCGCACCTCACGCTCCTCGCCGAGAACAACACCGGCTACGCGAACCTCATCAAGCTCAGCTCCCTCGGCTACCTCGAGGGCTACTACTACAAGCCGCGCGTCGACTGGGAGCTGCTCGACCAGCACAGCGAAGGATTGATCGCACTCTCGGGCTGCCTCTCCGGCCGCGTCTGCAAGGCGCTCGAGGAAGGACGCGCCGACGACGCCGACGGCGAGCTCGACCGCCTCACGTCGATCTTCACGCGCGACAACGTCTACGTCGAGATGCAGAACGCGCACCTCGACGTGCAGCAGCGGATCAACCCGTTGCTCGCACAGCTCGCGGAGCGGCGCAACCTGCCCCTCGTCGCGACGGGTGACGTCCATTACCTGCGACACGAGGACGCGCGCGCGCACGAAGCGCTCCTCTGCATCCAGTCGGGCGACTCGCTGAAGAACCCGAACCACTGGCGCTTCGAGACCGACCATTTCTACTTCAAGACGCAGCAGGAGATGCTCACCGACTTCCCGGGTCAGGAGGCGGCGATGCGGCGCACGCTCGAAGTCGCCGAGCGCTGCAACGTCGAGATCGAGCTCGGCCGGATCCTGCTGCCCACGTTCCCGGTCCCGAACGACGGCGACGCGTTCGAGTATCTCGTCGCGCAATGCGAGAAGGGGCTCGAGCGCCGCTACGGCAAGGTGACGACCGAGCTGCGCGAACGGCTGCAGTTCGAGCTGAAGACGATCCGCGAGATGGGCTTCGCTGACTACTTCCTGATCGTCGCCGACTTCATCGGCTTCGCGAAGCGGAACGGCATCAGCGTCGGCCC
>JAICWC010000016.1 GCA_025934995.1 Thermoleophilia bacterium
AACCAGAGCCTGAAGAAGCTCCGGGCTCTGGCCGACTCGATCAGCCTCAAAGACGTCGCGTAGAGGGTCATTCGATAGCCTCGCTGCCATGAACGAGACATGGCAGCGAGAGCTATCGGAGCTGATTTCGATCCCGTCGGTCAGCGCCGACCCCGCACACCGCGAGGACGTCAAGCGCGCAGGCGAGTGGGTCTGCGACTTCATCCGCACGAAATGCGGCGGCACCGCCGAGCTGACGCCGTTCGGCGACAAGGAGCTCGCGCTCGGCGAGGTTCCCGCCTCGCACGACCCCGAGAGGGCGCCGACCGTCTTCGTCTACAACCATTTCGACGTTCAGCCGCCGGCGCCGCTCGACCTCTGGGAGACGCCGCCGTTCGAGCTGACGATCAAGGACGAGTGGGCGTACGCGCGCGGCGTCACCGACGACAAGGGGCAGCTGTTCATCATGCTGAAGGCGGCGCAGCAGCTCGTCGAGGCGAACGCGCTGCCCGTCAACCTGCATTTCGCCTGCGACGGGGAGGAGGAGATCGGCGGCACGACGATCGTCGACTACATCCGCACCGGCGCGGTCGACGCGCAGGCCGGGATCATCTTCGACGGCGGCATGACGACCGTCGACAAGCCCGAGATCGAGCTCGCCGTGCGCGGCTTGATCGCGTTCGACGTGAAGGTGCGCACCGGCGAGCGCGACATGCACTCGGGCATGTACGGCGGTGCGGCACTGAACGCCATCCATGTGCTGATGCGCTGCTTCGAGTCCGTGCTCGCCGACGAGAACGGGCTCCTGCCCGAGCCGCTGCGCGCCGGGATCATTGCGCCGACCGAGGAGGAGCTGCAGGGGTGGAGCTCGCTGCCCCCGGGTGACCAGATGCTCGCCAATCAAGGCGCGAAGCCGCTGTACCCGAATGCCGGCGCGGACTTCTACAAGCGCACGTTCGCCGAGCCGTCCGCCGACGTGAACGGGATCATCGGCGGCAAGCCGGGCCTCCGGAACACGACGCTCTCGGTGCAGGCGTCCGGTGAGTTCACGATCCGGCTGGCGCCGGGTCAGGACCTGAACACCATCGGCTCCGCCGCCGAGCGGCTCCTGCGCGCCGCCGCGCCGACCGGCGCCGAGCTCGACATCACCTGGAAGGGAACGCCGCCGGGGATCGTCAACCCGGAGTCGCCTGTCGTGCAGCTGGCGCTCGACGCCTTCGAGAAGGTGGTCGGCGTGCGGCCGCTGCTGACCCGCGCCGGCGGGACGCTGCCGATCGTGCCGGCGCTCGCAGATGCCGGTATCCCGACCGTGATCAGCGGGTTCGGCCTGCCGGAGTCGAACGTCCACTCGCCGAACGAGCGGTTCCTGGCGCGCTACTTCGAGACCGGTGTCGAGACGGCGGCTGAGCTGTACGCGGCGTTTGCGAAGCTGCCTGCTTCGTAGCAGCGTCGCGATCGTCGCCGGCTGCGGCTCGCACGCGACGGCGCAGGCGAACGCCGACGCGCGGAGAAGAGGATGGTCCAGGCTGCCGGCGTTTCTCCGATCCCTCGAGTGAGGGACAGAGGAGGAACACCGGCTGCCGAAGTCCATCGCATGGCGATGTCTGTCGACGATGCCTTCCACCGCCGCACGGCCGAGCTCGACGAGATCGGCGCGCGGCAGCGCGCCCGTCTGGCCGAGCTGGACGAGCGCAGCGAGCGTCTAGCCCGAGAGCAACGCGAGTTCGTGGAGCAGCGCCGCGCGCTCGAGGAGCAGCTCGCGCGGCGCGCCGAAGCGCTCACGGCCCGGGAGCGCGATGCCGACGAGCTCGAGCGGCGCGCGCGGGAGCTGGACGACCGTGCGGTGGAGCTCGAAGAATTGGAGCGCGTGCTCGACGAACGGACGCTTGCCATCGCGCGGGCGGCCGCCGGCCTCGAGGAGCGGGAATCGCGCGTCGCGGACCTGGAGCGGCGCGAGGCCATCGTCGGGCAGCGCGAGCAGGCGCTCGCGCGAGCCGAGGACGACGTCCTGATCGCGGAATCGGTCGCCGAATCCCGCGCGCAGGAAGTCGCTGCGCTCGCCGAAGAACTGGCCGCGCGCGAGGCTTCGGTTTCCGCGCGCGAAACGGCCGTGAACGAGCTCGAGCAGTCGCTCGCCGCGCAACGCGAAGCGATCGACCGTGACCGCGCGGACGTCGACGCGAGGTCGGCCGACGTCGAGCGGCGATCGGTTCTGCTCCGAAAGCGTGCGATCCGGCTCGCGGATTCCGAGACGGCGGTGTCGCACCGCGAACGCGCTGCGCGTGCCCTCCTCGAGGAGGGGCGGAAGGCGGTCGAGTCCAGCGTCGAGGTCGCCGCGCGCGAGCAGTCCGTCGCTGCCGTCCTCGCGGAGCTCGACGAGCGCGGCCAGATGCTCATCGCCGCCGAGCAGGCATTGAGCCTCCGGGAGCGCGAGGTCGCCGACCGGCTCGACCGCTTCGTCGATGCCGAGGCGCTGCTCGAGGAGCGCGAGCGCGCCGTCGGCGAGCGCGAGGAATGGCTGGAGCGCCGCGAAGAGCTGCTGGCGGAGAGCGAGCAGGCGCTGCGGGGCCTCCGAGAAGCCCTCCGGTAGGCAATCCGATCCCGCCCCGGGGGCGTACTACTTACAAGTAGGAAATTCCACCCGCGAATCGGAGGTGTCGCCATGCGACGGCTGCCATTCAGGGTCGGAGGGCTCACGGCTGCGGTCGCGCTCGCGTTCGTCGCGGCCGGCTGTGGAATGGCTGTTCCAAGCAAGTCCGGCGCGGACAGCGTCAAGGTCGTCCCGTCGAGCGACGGCACGCGTCTCGTCGACGCGCAGGGACGCTCGCTCTATCTCTTCGAGCGTGACGAGAAGGCCGACAGCTACTGCTACGGCGCCTGCGCCGCAGTGTGGCCGCCCGTCGAAGTCGACAAGACCCCGTCGGCCGCGGCCGGAGTTCCGGCCTCGGCGCTCGGAATGTTCAAGCGGGACGACGGCGAGATGCAGGCCACGTATCACGGGCACCCGCTCTACTACTACTCGGCGGATGCAAGCACGCCGGGCAAGACGCGCGGCGAGGACGTCGAGCAGTTCGGCGCCGGCTGGTACCTCGTCGGGCAGAACGGCAAGTCCGTCGAGCCGAAGGGTGACTCCGGCGGCTCGAACAGCTCGAACAACTCCGGAGGTGGCTACTGATGAGCACCGTTCTCGAACGGCGGACCGCGACGCGCCCGCCGCAGCAATCCGTCGCGAACGTCGACGTTCGTCGCGAGCGGGGGACGGCGCTCAGGATCCTCGGCGCCGCCGCGATCCTCGTCGTCGGCGCAGTGCACCTCGAGCAGTACTTCGGCGTGCACTTCCGGGTCGTTCCGGTGATCGGCCCGCTGTTCCTCCTCAACTTCATCGGCTCGCTGGTGATCGCTGCCGGGCTGCTGCTGCCGCTCCGCAGGCTGCACGCTCTCTTCGCGCTCGGCGGCATCGGCATCGGCGTCGTCTCGTTCACGTTCCTCGAGTTGAGCGAGCACGGCGGCATCTTCGGCTTCCAGGACTACGGGTACCGCGCGGCGATCGTCGTCGCGCTGGCCGCCGAAGCTGCAGCGGCTGTTCTGCTCGCCGCTTACCTCCTGCTGCGTCGGTAGGCGAGCCTCCGTGGCGGCGGCGTCAGTGCGACGCCGTCGTCACGGACGCGCCGTGATGATCGTGGTCGCAGCCGAGCCACTCGTGACCGAACTCGCGCATCGCGGCCGTGATCGGCAGGAGCGCTTCGCCCTTCGGGGTCAGGGTGTACTCGACCCGCGGCGGCGACTCCGCGTAGCTGTGCCGCTCGACGATCCCCTGCTGCTCGAGCTCGCGCAGCCGCTCCGCGAGCGTCCGGGGGCTGATCCCGCAGCACGAGTGTTCGAGCTCCGAGAAGCGGCGCGACCCCTCCGAGAGGTCGTGGACGAGCAGCGCCGTCCACTTCGCGCCGATGATCTCTGCGCACGCCGCGACGCCGCAGGTCGCGGAGTCGTGGACGGAGTTCATCGTGCGGCCCATCGAGATCATTGTAGGAACGGAAGTGGACACGCGTCGATTTTCGGGATCACAAAGCGTGCAATCGTCCCGAAGCCGCCCGGGGCCGGCTTGCAGGCCTGGGCGACGCCCAGGTCGCAGGCGACCGAGAGGAAGATGAAGGCGTCCTCGATCGTGAACCCGTGCTCGTCGACGAGGAGCTTGGCCGCCTCCTCGCTGACGAGCTGAGCCGCGCCCTCGTAGGTGTCGTGAGTCGCATGGGGGAGCCAGGACTCGGCGAGCTCGGTCACGGGCCAGGTCGCCTGCTTCCCCTTCAGGACGTCGAAGCGGACGTCGACCTCGCCCGCGATCTCGACGCCCGTGAAGCAGATCTCCCCGTCGCCCATCGAGGCGTGCATGTCGCCGACGGCGAACATGCCGCCCGGCTGACGCACCGGGAAGTAGATCTTCGCGCCCTTGCCGTGGAAGTGATCGTCGAGGTTGCCGCCGTGCCGCCCGGCGAGCCCGTTCGACAGCTCCTCGCCGTCGGTCGCGACGCCGACGACGCCGACCATCGGCTTTGCCGGGAACGAGACACGGTCGTTCATCCTGATCACGCCGTCCTTCACCTCGAACAGCCGCGTCAGCGGCGACTGCACGTCCTCGATCAGCTGGCCGAAGCCGGGGATGAGCGTCGCGACGCCCCACTCGATCGGCCGCACGTCGAGGATCTCGGCGACGAGCGAGTCGCCGGGCTCTGCACCGCGCACCGCGACCGGCCCCGTCGCGCTGTTGATGCGCTCGAGGTCGATGTCCGTGACGAGGTCGTCCTCGCTGCGGATCTGGCCCGTGAAGCAGTCGTTCGTCTCGAAGGTGACGACGTCGCCCGGGTCGACCTCCAGCACAGGCTGGAGGTCGGGCCCGAACGACCAGACGACCTGGTCCCTAGAGAGCCGGTGCTGGGGCACTGTCGGGTGCGACCGTCTCGTCCTCGACGTAGACGCGGTCGATGTCCTTGAGCTTGTCGGGGCGCGCCATCACCACGAACGCGGTGAGCACGATCCCGAGGACGACCCACGCGATGTCGACCCAGTTGCCGTACTTCTCCGGGTAGACGGGCGGGTACTTCACGAACTGGTAGTAGAGCGGGAAGAAGAAGAGCACGATCCCGCCGATCGGCAGGACGAGATGCAGGAGCCAGTTGAACTGGTCGCGCGCCTTCGTCCAGTACCACCAGACGCAGCCGGCGCTGACGAGCATGTACACGAGGATCACCGGCGGCACCGCGAGCGTCGCGATCGTGAAGAAGCCGTTCAGCGGGCCCCACTTCCAGCCGAACAGCAGCGCGACGACGAGCGCCAACGCGCTCATCCAGATGATCGCGACGTTCGGCGTCTTGAACTCCTTGTGCGTGCGCCCGAGCTGGCGTGGTGCGAGCCCGTTGCGCGCCAGCGAGTAGAAGACGCGCGTGGCCGCGTTCACGGCCGCGTTCGAGTTCGCTGCGATCGAGTTGCAGATCGCGAGGAACACGAGCACCCAGCCGCCGCCCCAGAAGACCTTGCCGAGGTTCCGCCACGGGTCGGCGTTCTTCGTCGCCTGATTGACGAAGTTGTCGAACCCGGCCCCGAACACCCACGCGTACGAGCAGAGCACGTAGAAGAGGCCGATCGCGATCGCGGACCCGACGACGGCACGCGGCACGGTCCGCCGCGGGTTCTTCGCTTCTTCACCGAGCGGCGCCGACGCTTCGAAGCCGATGAAGGCGAGGATCGCGAACACCATCCCCTTGAAGACGCCGCTCCATGCGCCGGTCGCGTGATGCGGGTTGAAGGGCTGCAGGTTCAGGTCGCCGGCGTTCGAGAAGAGCATCCACAGCGACAGCGCCGCGAAGATCGCGATCTCGAACGCGCCGAGGATCACGCCGGCGGTCGTCGAGAGGCGGATGTCGCGGTAGGTCAGCAGGAAGACGATCACCGTCATCAGCACGACCCAGATCCACCACTGGCCGCTGTAGTGCCAGCCGAGCGAGTTCGAGAAGACGTCGCTCATCGCCCAGCCGAACTCGAGGTAGAGGAAGGGCGCGACCAGCGGCTGGAAGAGGATGAAGAGCCACGCCACGAGGAAGCCCGCCCACGGCCCGAGCGACCTGGCGGCGTACGTGTACAGGCCGCCCGCGGACGGGAACCGCTTCGCGAGCTGCCCGATCGCCGTCGCCGCGCAGATGCACGCGATCAGCGCGAGGCCGACCGAGAGCGGCAGCGCCTGCTGCGACTGCGGCACCGAGATGAAGATCGAGTACGCCACGGCCGCAGCCGGGGCCATGTGCGTGATCGACTGGAAGAGCACCTGCGGCAAGCCGATCGAGTGCTCGCGCAGATGGTCGAACCGACGTTCTCCCCCTGGTGCTGCGACCGCCATCTCGCCTCCTTGTGGGATCGGATGGGCGATTTGATCAAATGTCGCACCGTCCGCGCAAGCGGACGGGATCAATCCCAGGGCGGCGGGTTGTGCACCCAGCGGCCGGCGACCATGGTCGCGACGACGTGGACGTCGTCGAGATCCGACTCGTACGGGTCGCGGTCGAGGACGACGAGATCGGCGTAGCGCCCGGGGACGAGCGTGCCGCGGACGCGTTCGTCGTGCGAGAGCCAGGCCGGTGCGACGCACGTCGCGTGCAGCGCCTGCTCGAGCGTCAGCCGCTGGTCCTCGCGCCAATGCCGCCCGACCGCGGCCACGACTCCTGCCCAGGGATCGAGCTCCTCGACCGGCGCGTCGGAGCCGTTCGCGACAAGGGCGCCCGAATCGAGCAGCGAGCGGAACGAGTACGCCTGGTCGAGCTTGTCCGGCCAGAAGCGCGCTGCGAGATGCTCGTCGGACGGGGCATGCGTGAACTGCGCCGACACCACCACGCCGAGTCGGGCGAACCGCGGCAGGTCGTCAGGGTGCACGCACTGCGCGTGCTCGATGCGCTGTCGCAGTCCGAGCGGCTGCCAGACGTCGCGCGTCCGCTCGAACGCGTCGAGCGCCTCACGGTTTGCCTTGTCGCCGATCGCGTGCACGCCGACCGGCCAGCCGATCGCCGCCGCGTCACGGACGATCTCGGTGAGCTGGTCGCCGCTCGTGATGCAGACGCCGCTGCCGTCGAGCATCCACGCCGTCTGCGAGCCGAGCGTGCCGTCCATGAACGCCTTCAGGTATCCGAGGCGCAGCATCGGCGAGCCGGCGCCGCTGCGCAGCCCGAGCTCGCGGAGGTGGGGGATGTTCTCCCACGGCGTCGACTGCCAGACGCGGAGCGTCAGCGGCGTCGACTGCTCCAAGCGCTGCCAGAGGCCAACGGCGCCGATCCAGCCGTCCTTGTCGTGGTATGCGACGACGCCGCGCTCGTTCGCGAGCCTCATCCCGGCGCGCATCGCCTCGACATACTCGTCGGGCGTGTATTCCAGATGGCGCTCCTTGAAGCGCCATGCCGACTCCTCGCGCAGCACGCCCGTCGGCTCGCCCTTCGCGTCGCGCTCGACGACACCGCCCGGGACGTCGAGGTCTCCGCCCGCGAGCGCGAGCGCAGCGCTGTTGAGCCACAGCGAGTGGAAGTCCTTCGAGATGAACGCCAACGGCTCATCGCGCGAGATCGCGTCGAGGTGCGCGCGCGTCGGCGGGCCGTCCGGCCACTCTGCATCGCGCCACCCGTAGCCGCGGTGCAGGCCGCTCGCGCGAATGCGCTCCACCGCGTCCGCTACCGAGATCGCGTCTTCGAGCTTGACCTCGCGCTTCGTCATCGCCCACGTCGGAAAGTGGACGTGCGAGTCGGTGAAGCCGGGCAGGACGCAGCGTCCGCGCAGGTCGACGACCTCCGGGGATGCGAGCGACGTCTCGTGCACGCCGACGCCGCCCGCAACGCGCTCGCCGGAGACGGCGAGCGCGCGGGCGATCGGGAGCGACGGGTCGAGCGTCCGGATGACGCCGTTCTCGAGGATCACGGCGCCGAGCCTACTAGCGGACGATCACCGTCAATCTGAGGACATTGTCCGGGCCTTTCGTGACGACGCCCTTCATGTAGTCCTCGCCGGCTCTTGTCCCGAAGACGTACGTCCCCTTCTGCAGGAGCCGGAACGACCCATGCGAGCCGGGTGTGTGCATCGCGGGCGTGACGAGCGAGACCTTCGGGCCCGACAGCTGGTACAGCCTGTGCGGCATCACGTCGTTGTCGGTGACGGTTACCCGAGTCGCGGGACGGACGACGATCTTCTGCGACGCCTTGAAGGCGCCGCCGTCCACTGACCACGAGTGGCACCCGACGAGCTGATGCCGGATGACGACCGACGTGGCGGGGGCGGCGGCGGCTGAAGCCGCCGCGATCGCGGCGGTCATCGCAGCGAGCACGAGTGTGGAGATGAGCTCGTTCATTCCGTGATCCTCGGCGCCGTGCGTTCGCTCCGCATCAGGCCTGATCCTGAACCCCAGTCCGTAGAATCCCGCGCGTGGCCTGGGACCGCCTCAGTCCCGAGCAGCGCGAGCTTCGCGACAGCGTTCGTGAGCTCGCACGTGCTCGGATCGCTCCCAGAGCGGCGGAGATCGACGAGTCGCACGAGTTCCCGTGGGACGTCGTCGAGCTCTATCGCGAGAACGACCTCTTCGGGCTCTTCTTCGAGGAGCGCTACGGAGGCCTCGGCACGGGCACGCTGCTCGCCCTGATCGCGATCGAAGAGGTGTCGAAGGTGTGTGCGACGAGCGGCCTGATCCTCGCGGTGCAGGAGCTCGGATCGCTCGGGCTCAAGCTCGCCGGCACCGACGAGCAGAAGGAGCGGTTCCTGCCGAAGCTCGCAAGCGGGGAGTGGTTGTGCGCGTACGCGCTGACGGAATCCGGCTCGGGCTCCGACAGCGCCGCGATGCGTACGACGGCGCGGCTCGACGGCGACGAGTACGTCCTCAACGGCTCGAAGCGCTTCATCACGAACGCCGGCGTTGCGCACCTCTACACGGTGTTCGCGAAGACGGATCCGAACGAAGGCCACGCGGGCATCTCGGCGTTCGTCGTCGAGGCGGACACCCCAGGCTTCGGGGTTGCGCGGCTCGAGCCGAAGATGGGCATCTCCGGGTCGACGACGGGCGAGTTGACGTTCGACGACGTGCGCATCCCGCGCGCGAACCTGCTCGGCTCGGAGGGGGAAGGCTTCAAGATCGCGATGCGCATCCTCGACCGGTCGCGTCCCGGCGTCGCCGCACAGGCGCTCGGGATCGCGCAGGGTGCGACCGACTACGCGCTGGAATACGCGAAGACGCGTGAAACCATGGGGCGCCCGATCGTCCAGCACCAACTGATCCAGGCGAAGCTCGCCGACATGGAGACGGAGTGCGAGGCGGCGCGCGGACTGCTCTATCGCTTCGGAGAGATGTGCGACGACGGGGTCGACGGCGCGGAGCTGACGAAGGCGTCCGCGATGGCGAAGCTGAAGTGCGGCGACGTCGCGATGTACGCCTCGACCGAGGCCGTGCAGATCCTCGGCGGCTACGGCTACATCAAGGAGTACCCCGTCGAGCGCTTCATGCGCGACGCGAAGATCACGCAGATCTACGAAGGGACGCAGGAGATCCAGCGGCTCGTGATCGCGCGCGAGATGGCGAAGGAATCGCGCGCCTTCCTGCTCGCCGGCGTCGCTTAGCCGTCCTCGACGGCGTCCTCGGCTTTCTCCTTGTTCTCGACGATGTCGCCGTCCTTGAACAGGATCTTCTGCAGCGCGATCCGCCATTTGTCCTTGCGGCGCGCGAGGTATTCGAGCGACATCGCGAAGTGGAGGAACTCCTCCTGCTGCGCATCCTCCATGATCGCCTTCGCCTGCGAGTCCTGCTCGAGTGACATCCGCTGCTCGTACCAGCCGATCGCCTCGGCCTCCTCCTGGAGGGATGCGATCATCCGGGCGAACGTGCGGATCTCGGCGCTGAGCTCGTCGGCGGGTTCGTGGTACTGATCGGTCGGCATGGCTGGAGTATTGGACGTTCCGTGGTTCGATGCGGTGGACAGGCGGCCGATCGCGGCGCAGCTGCCGTGGCCCGCGCTCGCCGGGAAGCGCTGCCTCGACATCGGCACGGCCGACGGCTTCTGGGCGCTCGAGATGGAACGGCGCGGCGCCGCAGACGTCCTCGCGACCGACGTCGGCACGCCGTTCGCGCGACACGCGCGCGAGCGCTTCGACGCGGTCGAGTCCAATGCGCGCTACGAGGAGCGCAGCGTCTACGACCTGGACGGTGAGTACGACCTCGCGTTCATGGGCTGGGTCCTGCAGACGCTCGACGACCCGATCCGCGCGCTGAAAGCGGTGCGGGGCGTTGCGAAGCAACTCCTCCTCCTCGACACGATCAGCGTGCCGTTGCTGTTCCTCCCGGCGCCCCTCGCCCGGCTCGACGCGCGCCGCGACGGCGGCGAGCTCTTCGTCTTCAATCCGCGCGGGATGCGCAAGGCACTCGAGCGAGCCGGCTGGCGCGTCGAGGCGCGGACGGGCGTCCTCCGCGACCGCTACACGATCCCGACCGGCTGGAAGCATCGAGCCGGCATACGAGGGCGCTCGTGCGCAATGCTTGCCTCGTGAAGCTCGACGGCATCCACCACGTGACGAACATCACCGGCGACGCGCCGCAGAACGTCGAGTACTACGTCAACCGGCTCGGCCTGCGGATGGTGAAGAAGACCGTCAACCAGGACGACCCGACCGTCTACCACCTCTTCTACGCCGACGAGCAGGGAAGCCCGGGCGCAGACATCACGTTCTTCGAGTACCCCGGTGCCCAACCGGGGCGCGCGGGCGCCGGCATGGTGCACACCGTCGTCTGGCGCGTCGCCTCGGAGGACGCGGTCGACTTCTGGCGCGAGCGGATGGGAGGCGTGCCGTTCGAGGATCCCGAGGGGCTGCGACACGATCTCGTCGTCGCGCGCGTTCCCGACGCGCCGTTGATCGCCGACCATCCGGAGATCCCGCACGAGCTCGCGCTGCAGGGGTTCGAGGGAGTGCGCGCCTACGCGCGCGACGTCGAGCAGCGGACGGCCGACTTCCTCGACTCGCTCGGCTTCGAGCGCGAGGGCAACACGTGGACGACGCGCGGCGCCGACCGCGGCGGGTGGATCGAGTACGACGAGGCGCCCACCGAGCCGGGGATCCCCGGCGCCGGCACCGTGCACCACGTCGCATGGTCCTGCGAAATGGACGAGCAGGAGGAATGGCGGCAGCGCGTGCTCGCCGCGGGCGGACGGCCGACGGAGATCATCGACCGCTTCTGGTTCCGCTCGGTGTACTTCCGCGAGCCGAGCGGCGTGTTGTACGAGATCGCGACGAAGGGGCCGGGCTTCTCGACCGACGAGGATCCTGCGCACCTCGGCGAGGCTTTGATCCTGCCGCCGGCGTTCGAGCACCTGCGCGCACAGGTCGAGCCGATGCTGACGCCCTTGCCGAACCCGCGTGCCGCTCACCGTTCTTGAACGCCCGCCCGCGGGCGAGGCGGAAGGCGCGCTCGTCCTGCTGCACGGCCGCGGCGCCGACCAGCACGATCTCTATCCGCTGCTCGACGCGTTCGACCCCGAGCGCCGGTTGCACGGGTACACGCCGCGCGGGCCGCTGTCGCTGCCGCCGCGCGGTGCTCACTGGTACGCGCTCGGCGGCATCCCGACGCCGACGCCCGACCACTTCTTCGCGAGCTTCGACGCGCTCGCCGAGTTCCTCGATTCGCTGCCGTACCAGCGCATCGTCCTCGGCGGCTTCTCGCAGGGCTGCGTCATGTCGTACGCGCTCGCCCTCGGCCGAGGACGGCCCCGGCCCGCGGCCCTGCTCGCGCTGAGCGGCTTCATCCCGCGCGTCGAGGGGTTCGAGCTCGACCTGGAGTCGCAGTTCCCCCCGATCGCGATCGTCCACGGCACGTACGACCCCGTCATTCCCGTCGAGTTCGGCCGCGAGGCGCGCGACCTCCTGGTCGGCGCCGGGGCGGAGGTCACGTATCGCGAGTACCCGATCGAGCACTGGATCGACCCGCAGGCGATTCCGTTGCTGCGCGACCTCGTTTCGTCGTAGGGTCAAGCCTCCGGGTCATTTAAGGGAGGACACGCACATGCGCAAGCTCGTACTGCTCGCTCTCGTCGCCGCGCTCGGCCTTGTTGCCGCCGGCGGCGCCGGAGCAAGCCATCGCCACGCAGCCGGGACGGCTTTCTCGTACTGCGACAACCCGACGTTCCCGCCGATGGAGAACGCGACGACCGGCGGCAAGCCGACCGGCTTCGACATCGATTTCGCGAACGCGCTCGCCAAGCAGATGGGCGGCACCGCGAAGTACGTCTTCTCGTCGTTCTCCGGGCTGCTGCCCGCACTCGGCGCAAAGCGCTGCGACGTCGTGATCAGCGGCATCTTCGTCACGCCGGACCGGACGAAGCAGTTCCCGGCGGTCGCGTATATGCACTCGCACCGCGCGCTGATCGTCTCGGGCGGCAATCCGAAGCACATCACCTCGCCCGCCGGCCTCAAGGGGAAGAGCGTCGCCGTGCAGCAGGGGACGAAGTACGAGGCGTACCTGAAGGCGAAGCAGAAGTCGCTCGGCTTCACGCTGCACAGCTATCCCGGTGACAGCGACGCGATCGGTCAGATCCTGATCGGCCGTGCCGACGTCGTGCTGAGCCAGGACACGTCGGCGGCGTACGCGATGAGCAAGCATCCCGGCAAGGTCGCGATCGGGTACCTGTTCCCGCAGACCGACAAGTTCGGCGTCTACTACCGCAAGGGCGATTCGATCGGCGCGAGGATCGCAACGGCGATCAAGGCGCTGAAGGCGAACGGCACGTTGACCGCGATCGCCAAGAAGTACAACATCCCGACGGGCGACGTGAAGTAACGCTGCTCGCGAGCTTCAGCACCCATCTGTTCTGGGAAGCGCTCTCCTCCAGGCCGTACTGGAGGGGAGCGCTTCTCGCGATCGAGCTGACACTCGTCTCGTTCGCGATCGCGATCGTCATCGGCTTCTTCCTCGCGCTCGGCCGCTCGAGCCCGCGCCGAGCCGTGCGGGGCTTCGTCTTCTTCTACACGTGGATCTTCCGGGCGACGCCGACCCTGTTGCAGCTGCTGTTCATCTGGGACGCGCTGCCGGAGATATCGCACGTGTTCGCCGAGGGATGGTTCACGCCGTTCATGGCCGCGTCGATCGCGCTGTCACTGAACGAGGCGGCGTACATGGCGGAGATCATCCGGTCCGGTCTCATCTCCGTCGATCCGGGTCAGGAGCTCGCCGGCCGCGCGCTCGGCATGTCGCGCCGCCGCATCCTCCGTCGCGTGATCGTGCCGCAGGCGGTGCGAATCGTCATCCCGCCGATGGGCAACGAGTTCATCACGCTGCTGAAGCTGACGAGCCTCGCGACGGTGATCTCGGTGACAGAGCTGCTGACTGCGTCGCAGAACTTCTATTCGACGAACTTCTCCTACCAGGAGGCGTTCTCGGCCGCCGCGCTGTATTACCTCTTCATCGTCTCGATCCTCATGTTCTTCCAGAGCCGGCTCGAGAAGCGGTTCACGTTCACCTCCGCACGACGTCGCGTCCCGAACCTGCCGACCGCCGTTCCGTCCGGCCTGTCGCACGACGCCCGATGAGCGAGCTGCGCGGACAGGATCTCGTCAAGTACTACGGCGACCTCGAGGTGCTGCGCGGGGTCACGTTCGCCGTCGATCCCGGGCAGGTGAAGGTGATCGTCGGCCCATCCGGGTCCGGGAAGTCGACGCTGCTGCGCGTGCTCGCGGGTCTCGAGGCGCCGGACAGCGGTGTCGTCACGCTCGAGGACCGCGCGCCCGGGCCCGGCGAGGTCGGCATGGTCTTCCAGCGCTTCAACCTCTTCAGCAACATGTGCGCACTCGACAACGTCATGTGCGGCCTCGTCGAGGTGCGCAAGCTGCCGAAGGCCGACGCGCGCGAGCAGGCGCTCGCCTTCCTGGAACGCGTCGGCCTCGCGGACCACCATTCGAAGTTCCCGGACGAGTTGTCAGGCGGCCAGCAGCAGCGAGTCGCGATCGCGCGCGCACTCGTGATGAAGCCGAAGGCGATGCTCTTCGACGAGCCGACGTCGGCGCTCGACATCGAGCTCGTCCGCGAGGTGCTCGACGTGATGGAGGCGCTCGCACGCGACGGGATGACGATGGTCGTCGTCACACACGAGATGCGGTTCGCGCACCACGTCGCAAGCTCGGTGCTGATGATGGACGACGGTCGCATCGTCGAAGAAGCGCCTCCCGACCAGTTCTTCTCCTCGCCCAAGGAGGAGCGCACGCAGCGGTTCCTCGCGCTCGTCGAGTGAAGTTGCTGCTTCTGGACGAGCGTTACCCACGCGGGCTGCTCGCAGGTTTCGAGGTCGTGTCGACGCCGCAGGAGGACGTCGTCGCGGTGTTGACGATGCCCGAGCGCCCTGTCGGCCCGGAGCTGTGCGCCCAGCTGCCCGGGTTGCGCGTCGTCGGCACGGCGACGGTCGGCTTCGACCACGTCGACGTCCCCGAAGGAGTCGCCGTCGTCAGCGTTGCGGACTACTGCACGGAGGAGGTCGCAGACCACACGCTGGCGCTGATCTACGCGCTGCTGCGGGGGATCGTGCCGCTCTCCTCGGGGCCGTGGGACGCGAAGTCGGCCGGGCCGCTGCGCGTCCTGCGTGGGCTGCGGGTCGGGATCGTCGGGCTCGGCCGCATCGGCTCGGCGGTGGCGGAGCGCGTGCGCGCCCTGGGAGCCGACGTGCTCGCGCATGACATCCGTCCCATCCCGGACAACGTCTCTCTGGTCGACCTTCTCGCGGAGTCGGACGTGGTCTCGCTGCACGTGCCGCTGACGCCGGAGACCCGTCGCCTGATCGGCCGTGACGAGCTCGCGTTGCTGAAGCCCGGCGCGCTGTTGATCAACACGGCGCGTGGCGCGGTCGTCGACGTCGACGCGTTGCTCGCGGCGCTCCGCGAAGGCCGGCTCGCCGGCGCCGCGCTCGACGTGTTGCCGACCGAGCCGCCGCCGATGCGGCCCGTCGCGCCGAACCTGATCGTGACGCCGCACGCGGCCTACTACAGCCCGGAGTCCGAGGCGCGCTCGTACCGCATGTGCGTCGCGCGGGTGCGCGAGGTGCTTGGCCGGTAAGCGCGCAGTCGTGGTCGGCTCCGGCCCGAACGGGCTCGCGGCCGCGATCACGCTTGCGCACGCAGGGCTCGACGTCGTCGTGCACGAGGCCGGGGACACGATCGGCGGCGGCATGCGCACGGCGGAGCTGACGCTGCCGGGGTTCCGCCACGACGTCTGCTCCGCCATCCATCCGCTCGGCCGCTCGTCCGCCTGCTTCGCAGAGCTCGATCTCGCCGTGGAGTGGCTCGACTCGCCGGCGGCGCTCGCCCATCGGTTCGACGACGAGGAGGCGGCGCTGCTCCACCGCGGCGTCGACGAGACGGCGGCGACGCTGGGCGCCGACGCGGCTGCCTACCGGAAGCTGATGCGGCCGATCGCGACGGCCTGGCGCGAGATCGAGCCGCTCGTCCTCGGGCCTTTCCCGCTCGATCCGCGCGTGCCTTGGCGCTTGCTGCGCGCGCTCGGCATGGCAGGCTCGTTGCGCGCCCTGCACGCTGCGCTCGCGACGACCGAGGGGCTCGCGCAGCGCAGCTTCACGAGCCGGCGCGGGCGATCGTTCCTGGCGGGCAACGCGGCGCACTCGATGCTCCCGCTCGACACGCGCCCGAGTGCGGGCTTCGCGCTCGTGCTGCTCACGCTCGGGCACTCGGTCGGCTGGCCGTTCCCGCGCGGCGGCTCGCAGGCGATTGCCGATGCGCTGGCAGCGAAGCTGCGCGAGCTCGGCGGCGAGATCGTCACGTCGTCGACGGTGGACGATCTGCCGCGCGCCGACGTCGTGCTCTTCGACACGGCGCCCCGCGAGCTCGCGCGCATCGCGCACCTGTCCGACTATGCGCGCGGCTACCGCTACGGCCCCGGAGCGTTCAAGCTCGACTGGGCGCTCTCGGGCCCGATCCCGTGGCGCGACCCGCGCTGCGCGCAGGCGGCGACGGTCCATCTCGGGTGCACGTACGACGAGATCGCCCGTTCCGAGCACGCGCCGGGGACCGTCCCCCCGTTCGTGCTGCTCGCTCAGCCGTCGCTCTGGGACGAGACGCGCGCGCCGGCCGGAATGCACACGGCGTGGGCGTACTGCCATGTCCCGCATGCGTCGGACGTGGACATGACCGAGGCGATCGAGTCGCAGGTCGAGCGCTTCGCCCCGGGCTTCCGCGAGCGGGTGCTCGCGCGCAGCGCCCGCGGACCGCGCGAGCTCGAGGCGCACAACCGCAACCTCGTCGGCGGCGACTTGAACGGCGGGCTGATGGACCTGCGACAGCTCTACACACGGCCGGTCGCGAAGCTCGTCCCGTACCGCACGCCGCGCAAGGGCGTCTACATCTGCAGCGCGGCGACACCGCCGGGCGGCGGCGTGCACGGGATGTGCGGCTTTGCGGCCGCGAAGGTCGCGCTGCGCGACCTGCGCTAGCCCTGCCGCACCTGGCCGCAGCCGACGAGCTTGCCGCCGGATCGCACTACGACGGCGAGCGGCGACGCCGTCAGCTGCGTCAGCGGCACCGGGACCGACCAGCCGGCCGTCGCAGCTTCGAGCGGGCCGAGCGGCTTCGCAAGCCGGAGCCCTTTCGGTGCGCCGCACGAGCCCTTGTCGAGCTCCGCCGTCGATCCTTTCGAGGCGGCGTGCGCGAGCTTCACCGACACCGACGTCTTCGTGCCCCCGAGCGAACGGACCTGCGCCTTCCCGGCGACGCTGCCGTGCAGCCGGACGACGAGCGGACGGCCGAGCGGCTTCGTCACCGGCCGCGACGGCTTGACGCGCGGCTTCTTCGTATTGTGCGCGCCGCCGCACCCCGCGAGCGCGAGCGCCGAGAGGAGAATGAGCGCGCGCGTCATCGCAGGCCGGGGTGGGGGAGCGACGACGTGTCGACGACCTCGAAGTCCGCACCCGTGATCCGTCCGAGCGAGTGCAGATCGTCGTTCGACCACTTCGGATTCGGCGCGCCGCTGATGTACCAGTTGGAGCCGTTGTCGGCGACGATCATTCCGTAGGTCTTCAGCGCCTGTAGGACGATTCGCGCCTGCTTCGGGAAGTGCGAGATGTCGACGTCCGCCTTCAGCCGGACGCGCAGTCCCATCGGCGGCAGCGAGGGATCGTCCGACGACGACGCATAGTGGCGCGCGGGGTAGACGTAGGCGCGACGGGTGCGCTCGACGGTGAAGCGCAGCGCATGGTCGATGCGGCCGCGGGCAACCTCGTCGTAGCGCGCGAGACCGGGGAAGATCGGGAGACCGGCGGCGTCGGCCGACGTCCAACTCGCGGGCCGCAGCCTGTTCGAGCGGAGGTCGAAGATCGCGCCGGAGCCCGCGCTCCAGCCGGCGCCTGTGCGGCGCAGGTCGTACAGCTCGTAGAGCTTGCACGCGTCCTTGTCGACGAGCAGCGCATGTCGGTCGCCGTCGGACTTCGCGCCGCCTTCGATGTGCACCGTCTTCGGGATCGGATACAGGCCCTTGTCGGACTCGTCGGCGTAACCGAAATGCGGGCGGTAGCGCGACGTCTTCTTCGTCACGACGTCGAAGGGGATGCCGATCGGCTGCCCGTCGTACAGGCCGGACCCGAAGTCCGGATGCAGACCGACGTCGACGCCGATCGACGAGATGATCTGCGCGCTGTCCGCCGCGACCGGCAGCGCGTCGACGCGCTGGTTCCACGGGTTGTTCGCCGGGAAGATCGGGCACTTGGGCGCGGTCGGCAGCCGCGATGCGCTTGCAGAGGATGCGCAGAGCAGGGCGACGCTAGAGATCAGGAGGATCCTCACGCGGCGGGCAGGGTGACCACGACTTCGGTTCCCTCGCCCTCGCGGCTCCGAAACTCGATCGTGCCGCCGTGCTGCTCGACGAGGGCGTGGCAGATCGCAAGGCCGAGGCCGGTTCCCGGGATTGCGCGGCGTGTCGCGCTCGTGGCGCGAAAGAAGCGCGTGAACACCTGCCGCTGCTCGTCCGGGCCGACCCCGATGCCGTTGTCGGCGACGACGAGCTTCGCGCCCTTGCCGTTCGTGCCCACCGTGATCGTGACGGTGCCGCCTTCCGGCGTGAACTTGACTGCGTTCGAGACGAGGTTGTCGAGCACCTGGGCCAGTCGCGTCGCGTCCCCGAGCACCGCCGGCGGGTCGTCGGTCACGACCTCGAGCGCGATCTTCTTCTCGATCGCGGCGGGGTGTGCGGACTCCGCGGAGACACGCGCGAGCTCGCCGAGATCGACCGGCGCGAGCTCGAGCTCGATCCGATGCGCCTCGATCTGCGCGACGAGCAGCAGGTCTTCGAGGAGCGCGTGCAGCCGCTCGGTCGCGCGGCGAATCACGTCGAGGTATTGGCGGCCTGCGTCGCCGAGCGCGTGCTCTTCGTCCTCGAGCATCTCGAGGAAGCCGGAGATCGACGTCAGCGGCGTTCGCAACTCGTGCGAGACGGTCGCGACGAACGCATCTCGCATCCGGTCGAGCTCCCGGTCGGCGGTCACTTCGCGCAGTGTCCAGATCCGCCCCTCGGCGACCGGAGCGGTGTAGCCGCGGAAGACGCGACCGGTGCCGGCGACCTCGAACTCGTCGATCGTCGCGGCACCGGGCTCGCGCGCGAGCTGAATCATCCGCTCTCGATAGCGCTCGGGCTCGGTCACCTTGTCCGCGACCGCGAGGAGGCGCTCCGGGACCGTTCCCTCGAGCGGCAGGCCGAGCTCCATCGACATGCGGCGCAACGGCTTGTTCGAGATCAGCACCCGACCGTCGGCGTCCGTCAGCACGATGCCGTCGAGCGTCGCGTCGATCAGGGCCGTCTGGAGCGTCGCCGTCCCGCGCAGCGCGCGCTCTTGCGCGCGCAGCCGTAGTCCTGCGAGTGCGGAGATGACGCCGAGCACGACCATCGCGAGTGAACGGACGACGACCTGGACGTTGTCCCACGCGGCGTCGTCGACGTGCATGGCGAAGATCCAGGCGACGACGGCGAGCGCGGCAGCGGCCACGCCGCCGATCAGCCCGAGGTCGAAGCCGAGGAGGGCGACCCACGGCGCGAGCGCGATCGTCCCGAGCTTCCCGGACCACGAGAACGCGAGCATCGTCCCCCAGGTCGCGAGCAGTCCGCCGACGGCGAGAAAGCTGAGGAGGTACCGGCGCCGTGCGAACGAGAGCACTCGCCGCAGTGTAGGAGTCCGCGCGGCGGCCTAAAGGGTGACGGCGGGATACTTCGCGCGAATGTCGTCGATGTAGGCGGCCAGCTGGTCGGCGAGCGTGTGGTCGGAGAGCTCGAGGACGTTCTCCGCGTTCAGCTCGCCGGAGTGGGAGAGGTTGAAGCTGCCGACGAAGACGACGTCGTCGACCACCGTCACCTTCGCGTGCATGTAGTCGTGAACCGAGCCCGGGCGGTACGGCGTGGAGTGCTTGCCCGAGAACGGCGCCCGGGTCAGCGACGCACGCAGGAGCGGGTCCTTCCACGGCGCGTTGCCGTTGTCGTGCCACTGGCGCAGCACCTCCTGCACCTGCGTCAGGTCGACGACGCCGGCGAGGTCGACCTTGCCGTCGCTCGCCACCTGCGCGAGCGTGCCGAGAATCGGGCCCGAGCTGATCACCGGCGAGGCGATCCGGATCCGCCGCTGTGCGGTGCCGATCGCCTTGGCGATCCGGTGGGCGAGCTTGCCGCCTCGACCCGGGCAGAACCAGGCGCGGATCCCGTCGACCGGCGACTGATCGACCTTGCCGGTCTTCGCTACGTCGCGTGTCGTCCAGAGCGTCTCGAAGTCCTCGAGGTACCGCTCCGCGAGGCCCGCCGAGTCGACGGTGACGACGACGTTCTCCTCGCGCGTCCACGAGTCCGCCGTCCAGTTCGTCGATCCCGTCCAGACCGATGCGCGGTCCCTGATCACGTACTTGTGGTGCATCAGGTCCGGCACGCCGGGAATCCCCTCGGTCGGGAAGGCCAGCGACTCGAGCAGGTCCGGCTCCGTCCGCGGCGGCGGCGGAACGGTCTGGCCGCCGGGGCAGTCCTTGTTGTAGGCGAGCCGCACGGCGACTCCCCGCTGCGCGGCGCCCTCGAGCGCGTCCCGTACCGTCTGCGCGAGCGGGTCGGGCAGCCGCACGTCGTAGATCGCGATCTCGAGCGTGTGCTCGGCGGCCGCGACGAACTCGGCGAGCGCCTGCGCGGTGCGCTCGGCCGGCTGGCCGCCGTCTACGAGCGTGAACGCTTGTACTCGCGCTTCCACGTCTGGTACTCGTCGAGCTTCGCGGCCGAGTCGACGTCGCCGAGCGTGGGATGGTTCGGCGCGAGCGGCGCGGCCTTCTCGATCCCGAACTGCTTCGACAACACGGCGCCCATGCTCTTGATCTTCATCTCCCCGAAGCCGGGAAGCGCGGCGAGCCGCTTCTTCAGGTCGTCGCTGTCCTTCGCCTCGCGCCAGAGCCTCGACGCGTCGCCGCCGTACTCCTCGACGACGTGCTGAGCGAGGTCTTGCACGCGCTGCGCCATCGCGCCGGGGAAGCGGTGAACTGCCGGCTTCTGCTTGAAGACGTCGACGAGGTCGGTGCGCGCGAGCGTCGCCGGGTCGAGCGTGCCGAGGCGCTCCTTGATCTTCTGCGGTCCTGCGAAGGCGGTCGGAACGGTCACTTGCTGATCGAGCGCGAAGCCCACGAGCAGCGCGAACGGATCCTTCGCCAGCAGCCGGCACGCGTCGACGTCAGTCGTGAACCAGAGAGCCTCGGGCGCCGCCATCGCCCTCGATCCTACGCCGTCGCTAACAGGTGGTGACGGGGGCGGCGGAGGCGCCCGACGACCACTGCTGGTACGTGGCGAGCACCGTGTACGTATAGGCCGTCGAATGGGCGACGGTGTTGTCGATCCAGGATGTCGTCGCCGCGCTCACGGTCGCGACGATGGTCGAGTCGCGCACGATCGTGTAACCCGCAGCGAATGCCGACGTGCTCGCTGTCCACGTGACGGTGACCTGCTGCGTCTTGTTCTTGTTGCACTGCGCCGTCAGAGCTGCGGCGACACCCGTCGGAGGCTGAAGCGTCTGGGTCGAGACCGGTTGGACCGCGCTCCCGCTCGAGTTGAACATCGCGTACGCCGCGGTCGTGGTTCCACCGACCGCACACACGACGACCGCCAGGGCGATCGCGAGCCTAGGCCGGAGCATCTTCGCTCCTGCGACGGCCGCCGATACCCCACATCCGGGCGAGGGCGAGTATCGCCATCGACCCCGGGATGAGGATGACGGAAAAGAGATGGAAGGTGCGATCGCGCATCAGGTTGATCGCGTAGCCGACCTTCGGAGCGACGGCGACGAGGCGCCACACCGTCGGCCCGTTCAGCTGCGCCGTCCACGGGTCGACGACGGTGTTGTTGTCGCCCTTCGTCTGGATGACGGGTGTCCTCGTTCCCTGTCCGCGCAGGATCGCGACGACGCGGTGCGTCTCGACCTGATGGGCGCCGACCGGAACTGCGTAGGAGATGACCTGACCGACGCGCAGGCGCTCGATCGGCTCCGGCCGCACGATCACGACATCGCCCGGCGAGAACGTCGGCTTCATGCTGGCGGAGAGCACCGTCAGCGTCCGGTAGACGCCGAGGTGGGGCAGGACCCCGAGCGCGACCACCGCGAGGATCGCGGCGAGGGTGGCAGTCCAGCCGGCGAGGCCCACGGCGAACCGCACGATCGAGCCGAGAATCGGGGCGGCCGTGGCGGCCGCCCCGTTCTCAGATCCCAGTTCCACGGACGTCGAGGTCAACGTTGCCGCTCGTTACTTGCTGGTCGCGGTGCGCTGGGTGCCGTTGAAGGCGTAGGTGATCGACGTGCTCAGGCCCTGGAGCGCGTTCGTCGCCGCCGCGGGCAGCGCGAGCGTCACCAGGAGATGATCGGTCGAGGAGCCGCTCGAGAGCGCCGCGAGGCCGGAGAGCGAGGTCGTGTTGCCGACCGCTCCCGCGCCGAGGACGCTCGTGTTCGTGCCGCTGCACGTGTACGTGTAGGCCGGCGCGGTACCGGACTCCGTCCAGGCGACCGAGCACTTGTCGACCTTGACGGTCAGGCCGTTCGCGTCGGTGAGGAGCGCGTTGTTCGGCGTGCCGGAGGTCTGGAGGGTGACCGAGCCGAGCGGGTCGGTCGAGCTGCTCGTCAGGTCGACGGCGCGCTGGACGGTGTCGCCCGGCACGAGGCCCGAGGCGGCCACGGTCAGGCGGTTGGCAGGGCCGGTCGCACCGAGGGCGATGGAGACGCTGCCGGAGCTGATCGCCTGGCTCGCCGAGGTCGAGCTGGTGAAGCTGGCGAACGTTCCGAGGCCGGCAACGCTCGCCGCCGCGCCGAGAACTGCGATTGAACCGAACACCTTCATAAGAGTCGCGTGCTTCATGGCTGATCTCATCCTTCGTTCGTGGACTGGATAGACCAGGTATCGCTCGCCGGGGCCGCCAAAAGGGGGTGGGCGGCGTATGAAACGCGTAGGAGCGCTCGGACCGGGTAGAGGGCTGCCATGACCGGAAACCAGCCGATTCTCCGCGGGCAGGACGAGAACGCGCCGTTTCGCGCCTTCAGCCGGGTCTTCCTCGTGATCGCCGCCGTCGTCGTGCTCGTCGGCGTGGCGGCGTACGTGCTCTGGTCCGCGCTGAACTAGCGGAGCTCGGCGAAGTCCTTGACCTCGGCGCGCGCCTTCGCGCGATGCCGCGCGGCGTCGTCGCGCTCGTCGAAGTGCTCGTCGAGCCACGGCAGGATCTCCTCCTCGCCCGACAGCACCTCACCCTGCTCGGTGAGGAGCCGCGGAATCTCCATGCCGTCCGGCCGGTCGTCCTTGTCCGCGGCCACCTGATGTGCGACGAAGTCGAGGCCGAGCTCGGTCAGCCGCTGCCGCACTGCGTGCGAGTGCGGGCACCACTCCGCCTGCCACAGCTCGAGCATGGGGACGGAATCCCCCTCAGAGCCGGTCGCGAATCCCCTCGGGGATGAAGCCGAGCCGCTCGTAGCGCGCGAACGCCTCGCGCCAGCGCGGCTCGGGGGCGAACGGGCGGAGCGCGTCTGCGACCGCGTCGGCGTCGCCCTTCGCCGCAGCAGCGAGCGCCGCGCTCATCGCCACCTCGTCCGGTCGCAGCCCGGCCGCCCGCGCGAGCTCGATCTCCTCCTCGACCGACGTGTCGGGCCCGAACGACGCGCGGCGCCACAACGCCAGCCGGATCGCGAGCAGACGCCGCAGCTCCACGAGCGGTTCGGGATGGTCGTCGACGCGCAGGTCGACCGACCGCTTCCACGGCTCGGCGTCCGAGTCGCCCGGCACCACGACGAGCGTCGCCGCCTGCCGGCCCCGGAAGTCGCCGCCCGCCGCCTCGCCGGCGTCGAGGGCCGCGAGCAACCGCTCGGCGAGCAGGCCGTGCGAGCGTTCGAAAGCCTCGAGCATCGCCGGCCACACGCCCGTCGACGCGAGCATGTTTCCCTGGGCTGAGGCGCCGTCCCGGGTCAGGTCGCCGCAGTCCGGGATGCAGGCGGCGCCGGTGTGCGCGGCGGCTCGCCCGTCGGCGGCGAGGAACGCGACCTGGCGGAAGTCGCGCCGGTCGTCCGCCGCGAGCAGCTCGGCGAGCGCCTCGTCCGGGCTTGCGCCGGCCGCGAGCAGATCGAGCCCGCGCGGCCCGTAGCCCTCCTCGGTGAACGACTGCGTGGCGACCGCGCCGACGCACGGACGCGCGTGAGCGCAGATGCCGACGCCGAAGGCCCGCGACTGCACGGCCACGCCGAGCTCTCCGGTGGCGGCGTCTCGCGCGACGATCGAGTAGGTCACGAAGCCGAGAGTACGTCTTCTAGGCGGAGACGTAATCGAAGTCCGACGCGAATGCGCAGTTGCCGGACAACTCGAGCCCTGCGAGCGAGAGCTCGTCCGCGTAGAGCTCGCGGCCGGGGTGGTCGTACCCGGGAATCCCGCACGCGATCGGCGCGTCGGTCTCCACCCGCTGCGACGCGCGCAGCCGGATCTCGTCGCCGACGCTGATTGCGCCGGACTGAACGACGAATCCGCTCGACTCGACGCCGACGAGATTCCGGGCCTTGCGGATCCACGGCAGCTTCGCGGTGTGCGGGCCGCCGAGCCCGTCGAGGAAGAGGCGCTCCAGCGCCGCGTGTTGGTCTTCGGCCGCACGATCGTCGATGTGCAGCGTCAGCGTCCACGGCGAGCCCGGCTCGTCGTCGTCGTAGCGGAAGACGAGCGCGACGCAGAGGCCGGCGACGTCGACGTCCCCGATCCAGCCGTCGTCGATCCGCCACGTCAGGAGCCCGAAACAGACGCCGTGCGTCGAGCGGCCCCCCTTGACGTTGCCGACCATCCGGCAAGGGCAGATCGCGTCGCAGTTGCAGGACTCGAGGTACGCGCCGCGGATCCGAAACGCCAGATCGCCCACGAGGGCGACTGTACGCTGATCCTCATGAGCCCGCTCGACGTCTTCTCGGCAGAGACTCGCGCGTGGTTCGAGCGCACGTTCGACGGGCCGACACCCGCGCAGACGAAGGGCTGGCCGGTGATCGCGACCGGCGCGCACACCTTGATCCAGGCGCCGACCGGGTCGGGCAAGACGCTTGCAGCGTTCCTCTACGCGATCGACCGCTTGACCGCGCAGCCGGGGGAAGGTCTGCGGGTGTTGTACGTCTCGCCGTTGAAGGCGCTGAACTACGACGTCGAGCGCAACCTGCGCGGCCCGCTGGCGGGACTGCAGTCGCAGCTGCGCGTCGCGGTGCGCACCGGCGACACGTCGCAGAAAGAGCGCCGCGACATGGTGCGTGCTGCGCCGGACATCCTGATCACGACGCCGGAGTCGCTCTTCCTGATGCTGACGTCGCAGGCGCGCGAGGTGCTGCGCAGCGTCGAGACGGTGATCGTCGACGAGGTGCACGCGGTCGCGGGGACGAAGCGCGGCGCGCATCTCTCGCTGTCGCTCGAGCGTCTGCAGCGCCTGACCGGCCGCGAGCCGCAGCGCATCGGCCTCAGTGCGACGCAGCGCCCCCTCGAGGAGATCGGCCGCTTCGTCAGCGGCGCGCGGCCGATCCAGCTCGTCGACGCAGGCGTCGCAAAGAAGCTCGACGTCGAGGTCGTCGTCCCCGTCGAAGACATGCGCGAGCTCGCGTCGAACGCGCAGCTCTCGCAACCCGAGTACGACCGCGGGCCTGCGGACGCGGGGATCACGCCGGGCCTCGAGGTCGGCTCCAACTCGATCTGGCCGTCGATGTATCCGGCGCTGCTCGAGCTCGTGCGCGCGCACCGCTCGACGATTGTCTTCGTCAACAACCGCCGGCTTGCGGAGCGCCTCGCCCTGAGATTGAACGATCTCGCGGAGGAGGCCGCCGGCGCCGAAGGCGCTCGGCCAGAGGTTCTGGCGCGCGCCCATCACGGCTCGCTGTCGCGCGAGCAGCGCACGCAGATCGAGGAGGATCTGAAGGCGGGCCGCATCCCGTGCCTCGTCGCGACCTCGTCGCTCGAGCTCGGTATCGACATGGGCGCCGTCGACCTCGTCATCCAGGTCGAGTCGCCGAAATCCGTCGCGCGCGGGCTGCAGCGCATCGGCCGCGCCGGTCACTCGCTCGACGAGGTCA
The DNA here is from genome assembly GCA_025934995.1 of Thermoleophilia bacterium. Taxonomy (GTDB): domain Bacteria; phylum Actinomycetota; class Thermoleophilia; order Gaiellales; family Gaiellaceae; genus Palsa-739. The sequence goes on from JAICWC010000016.1 coordinate 25,593, forward strand.
GCAAGGGCCGCATCTTCCCCAAGTACCGCGCCGACCTGCTCGAGAGCGCGGTCGTCGTGCAGCGGATGCAGGAGGGGGCGATCGAGGAGACGCAGATCCCGCGCAACCCGCTCGACGTGCTCGCTCAGCAGATCGTCGCGATCTGTGCCGACGACGAGATCGAGGTGAGCGAGCTGCACACGCTCGTCCGCGGTGCGTACCCATTCGCAGAGCTCTCGCGCCCGCAGCTCGAGAACGTGCTCGACATGCTCGCCGGGCGCTATCCGTCCGACGAGTTCGCCGAGCTTCGCCCGCGCATCGTCTGGGACCGGACGGCCGGCGTCATCCGCGGCCGGCCCGGGGCGCGCAGGCTCGCGGTGACGAATGCCGGCACGATTCCCGACCGCGGCCTCTTCGGCGTGTTCATCGTCGACGGCGGCGGCCGGGTGGGCGAGCTCGACGAGGAGATGGTGTACGAGGCGCGTGCCGGGCAGGTGATCATGCTCGGCGCGTCGTCGTGGCGGATCGAGGAGATCACGCGCGACCGCGTCCTCGTCTCGCCCGCGCCGGGCGTCCCGGGTGCGGTGCCGTTCTGGAAGGGCGAAGGCATCGGGCGCCCGTACGAGCTCGGTGCGGCGATCGGCACGTTCACACGCGAGCTGCTGGCGCAGCGCGACCCGCAGGTGCCGTATCTCGATGCCCGCGCGAATGCCAACCTCGTCGCCTTCCTGCGCGAGCAGGAGAAAGCGACCGGCGTCGTGCCGTCGGACCGCACGGTCGTCGTCGAGCGCTTCCGCGACGAGATCGGCGATTGGCGGATCTGCGTGCTGACGCCGTTCGGCGCGCGCGTGCATGCGCCGTGGGCGATGGCGGTCGCTGCGCGACTGCGCGAGTCGCTCGGCGTCGACGTGCAGTCGATCTGGTCCGACGACGGCATCGCGTTCCATCTGCCCGATGCCGACGCGCCGCCCGACACGCAGCTCTTGCTGCCGACGGCGGAGGAGCTGGACGAGCTCGTGCTCGCCGAGGTCGGGCAGACGGCGCTCTTCGGCGCGCGTTTCCGCGAGAACGCGGCACGCGCGCTGCTCATCCCGCGCCGCCGCCCGGGCGAGCGCACGCCGTTGTGGCAGCAGCGCCTGAAGGCGCAGGGACTGCTGCAGGTCGCGCGCAAGTACGCGAGCTTCCCGATCGTCCTCGAGACGTACCGGGAGTGCCTGCAGGACGTCTTCGACCTGCCGGCGCTGAAGCAGCTCCTGCACGGGCTCCGCACGCGCCGGCTCGACCTCGTCGACATCGAGACCGGCTCGGCGTCGCCGTTCGCCGCCTCGCTGCTGTTCGACTACATCGCGACCTACATGTACGAGGACGACACGCCGCCGGCGGAGCGGCGTGCGCAGGCGCTCTCGCTCGACCGTGAGCTGCTGAAGGAATTGCTCGGCCAGGAAGAGCTGCGCGAGCTGCTCTCGGTGGACGCGCTGCACGACGTCGAAGCGAGCCTGCGTCCGGTGCCGCAGCGCGACGCGGAGCATCTCCACGACATGTTGCGGCTGCGCGGGGATCTTGCCGTCGGCGAGTTCGACGAAGCGCACGCGGCGATCCTCGAGGCGGAACGCCGGGCGGTTCGCGTCCGCATCGCGGGCGCGGAGCGTCTGATCGCGGTCGAGGACGCGGGGCGGTATCGCGATGCGCTCGGCGTCATGCCGCCGTCCGGCCTCCCCGACGCGTATCTCGACGGCGGCCCCGACTCGCTGCGCTCGCTCGTCGCCCGCTATGCGCGCGGCCGCGGCCCGTTCACGACCGCAGCGATCTCGAGCTGGTTCGGTATCGATGTCGAATCGATCCTGCGGGAGCTCGAGCGGGAGGAGAAGCTCGTGCGCGGCGAGCTGCGCCCCGGCGGGACCGAGCGCGAATGGTGCGATCCCGACGTATTGCGCCGGTTGCGGCGTGCATCGCTCGCCGCTCTGCGGCGCGAGGTGGAACCGACGGAGCAGGCGGCGCTCGGGCGCTTCCTGCCGCACTGGCACGGCGTCGACCGGCGTGCGTCCCTGCGCGAGGCGCTCGTGCCGCTGCAGGCGTTGCCGCTGCCGGTGTCGTTGTGGGAGTCGGAAGTGCTGCCGCGCCGCGTGACCGACTACCGCCGGGAGCAGCTCGACCAGCTGTGCGCATCGGGTGAGCTGATCTGGGTCGGCGCCGGCCTCGACCGTGTCGCGCTGTTCTTCCGCGAGGATGCGCCGCTCCTCGGCCGCCCGTCTGCTGCGCCCGAGCCGGAGGGGCCCGTCCACGACGCGATCCGCCGCGCGCTCGCCGGCGGTGCGCTCTTCTGGCCGATCGTCCCGGAGCTCGAGGACGCGATCGCGCTGCCGGCGCTCTGGGACCTCGTGTGGTCCGGCGAGGTGACGAACGACCAGTTCGCGCCGCTGCGCGCCGAGCGGCGCTATCAGGCGCCTCGCGCCGATCGCCGTGTGCGTCGCTTCGCCCGCCAGCGTTCGGCCGCGGTGTCGCCGACGCAGGGCCGCTGGTCGCTCGCGGAGCCGCTCTTCGGCGCGCAGCAGCCGGACCGGCGCGCGCTCGCGGAGCTGCTGCTCGAACGACAGGGCATCGTCACGCGCGACGGCGTCCGGGGCGAAGGAATTCCCGGCGGCTACGGGGCGGTCTACTCCGAGCTCCGCGCGCTCGAGACGCTCGGCACCTGCCGCCGCGGCTATTTCGTCGAGGGGCTCGGCGGTGCGCAGTTCGCCCTCGGCGGCGCGGTCGAGCGGTTGCGCGAGCTGCGGCCGAAGGAAGGCGAGGAGGCCGAGCCGCTCGTGCTCGCCGCTGCCGATCCCGCCCAGCCGTACGGCGCCGCGTTGCCGTGGCCGAAGCGCTCGAACGGCCGCGCCGCGCGCGTCGCCGGCGCACACGTCGTCCTGCTCGGCGGCGAGCCCGCGCTCTTCATCGAGCGCGGCGGTCGTTCGCTCGTACCGCTGCGCGAGCCCGACGAGGAATGGCTGCGCATTGCGCTTGCCGCCCTCGTCTCGCACGTCCGGACGCGAGGCGGCAAGCGGCTCGCCGTGGAGCGCTTCGACGGCGAGCCGGTGGTCGAGACGATGGCGATGCCGCTCCTCGTCGAGGCCGGGTTCCTGGCCGGGCCGCGCCGAGCGGTGCTACGCGGCTAGAGGGTTGATGTGAAATTCGGCCGCCGCTGCGGGCGCGGCCAGACCAAGCCGGTCGACGCGGCCGGCGGCGTGGCGTAGCAGCGCTACGACTCGCGGACGGGCGTGGCGGAAGCGGGCGCGCAGCGCCCGCTGGCCGGCGCAGCGTCTGACGCGGCCGCAGCCCGGCCAATTTTCACATCAGGCCTTTAGCTCGGCGACGAGCTCGGCGACCGACTGCTCGCGGCACCGCGTCGCCCCGGTGCCGCCCATGAAGAGCGGGCCTCGCTCGCGCGAGACCTGACGCTGCTGCGGGAACGGCAGCGGCGTCTCGTGCATCAGGTCCTGCAGCACGTCGTCACGAGCCGCGCGCATCGGGCGACCCGTATATGCGTCCGTCACGACCGTGTCGTGCGTGCGCAACGCCTCGAGGTGCTCGCGGGGGCGGCTGCATTCGTGCGTGAACAGGAACGCGGTGCCGACCTGCACGCCGACCGCCCCGAGCGCGAGCGCCGCGCGCACGTCGTCGCGGGTCGCGATGCCGCCGGCCGCGATCACCGGCACACCCGAGATCGCCGGCACGAGCTCGGCGAGCGGCACGAGTGGGAAGCCGTCGAGAAACGAGCCGCGGTGTCCGCCGGCCTCCGCGCCCTGCGCGATGACGTAGTCGACGCCGGTCTCGCGCAGCACATCCGCCTCCGCGGCCGTCGTCGCCGTGCCGAGCACTTCGATGCCTGCGTCGTGCAACGGTGCGGGATCGACGAGGCCGAACGTGAAGGAGAAGTACGCGGGGCGCTCCTCCAGCACGACCGCGAGCGCGTCGTCGCGCAGGTACGGCGGCGCGAAGAGGTTGACGCAGAACGGGAGATCGGGCATCGCGCGAATCTCCGCGCGCAAGCCGTCTGCCGACATGCCCGCCCCCGCGATCGTGCCGATCGCGCCCGCTTCGCACACCGCCGCGGCGAAGCCGGGAGGCTGGTTGTTCGCCATCGGCGCCTGAAAGAGCTTCACGTCACGCGGCAACGAGCTTGTACCCCATCCCGCGCACGGTGACGAGCCGCTCGGGCTGGGTCGCGTCCTTCTCGATCTTGCGGCGGAGATTCGAAATGTGCACCTCGCACGCATGCTCGTCGCCGACGTGCTCGCTCGCCCAGAGATGCTGCATCAGCTCGCGGCGCGAGACGACGCGCTCCGGCTGCTCCGCCAGCAGCGACAGCACCTTGAACTCGGACAGGGTGAGATGCACCCGGTCGCCGTCGACGGAGACCTCGTGTCGCCCGAGGTCGATCTGCAGGCCGCCGAGCCGGCGCACCGTCGCGCCGCCGGTGGCGCGGTCGAGGTCGCGCCGGCGCAGGATCGCACGCACGCGCGACAACAGCTCCGCGGTCGAGAACGGCTTCGTCACGTAGTCGTCGGCGCCGAGCTCGAGCCCGAGCACGCGGTCGATCTCGGCGTCGCGCGCGGTCAGCATCAGGATCGGCACGTCGCTCTCCGCGCGGAGCGCTCGGCAGACGTCGGTGCCGGACATCCCGGGCAGCATCACGTCGAGGATGACGATGTCGTAGGGACTCTGGCGAGCGCGTTCGAGCGCGGCCGTGCCGTCGCGCTCTTCGTCGACGTCGAACCCTTCGCGCCGGAGCATGAACGCGACCACGTCGAGGACGCCAGGATCGTCGTCGACGAGCAGGATCGAGCTCATGCCGGCACCTCGACGCGCACGCGCACCCGCTCGAGCTCGATGCGGACGAGCGTCCCCTTGCCGGGCGCCGAGTCCAGCTCGACGCGGCCGTCGAGCGTTCGCACCGCCTGCCTGACGATCGCGAGGCCGAGGCCGAAGCCTTCGGCGTCGCGGTCCTGGCCGCGGTAGAAGCGGTCGAACACGTGCCGCTGTGTCTCGGCGCTCATGCCGACGCCGGTGTCCTCGACCTCCACACGGAGGTTCTGTCCCACCTCGTACGCGCGTAACACGATCCGGCCCTCGCGCGTGTGCTTGGCCGCGTTCTCGGCAAGGTTGCGCACAGCCTGCTCGAGCAGGTCGCGGTTCAGGAACGCATCGAGCACCGCCGGCGCCTCGACCTGGATCGCGACGCCGTCGTGCGGGCGCACGTCCTCGGCGATCTCCTGCAGCAGCACGCCGATCTCGACGAGCTCCGCGCGCGGCCGCTCCTGACCGGCGTGCGCGCGCGCGAGCGTCAGCAGCGCGCGTGCGAGCCGGGCGAGCCGCTCGGCTTCGCGCGCGATGTGGGCGAGGAAACGGTCCCGCTCCACCTCGTCGTCCTTCGCGCCGGTCTGCAGCACCTCGACCGCGCCGATGATCGTCGTCAGCGGCGTGCGCAGCTCGTGCGCGGCGTTCGTGACGAACTCGCGCTCGGCGAGCTCGCGGCGCTCCTCCTCGGTCAGGTCGTCGAGGACGATCATCACGTTGTCCGTCTCCGGCTGGGTCGGGATGCCGACGACCGCGACCGCGTGCTCCTCGTCCGGGCGCACGTGCGCCTGGGCGAGCGTGCCGTCGGAGTCGAACAGGTGCGCGGCGAAGTCGCGGAGCGAGAAGCCGGGCCAGGGGTCGGGCAGCGGATCGCCCTCGGCGAGACGGCCGCCGAGCATGCGTCGCGCCTCCGCGTTCGCGAAGCGGACGACCAGCTCGTCGTCGACGGTGACGACGCCCTCGTGCAAGCGCTCGAGCAGCATGCGCAGTCGGTCGCGCTCGCCTTCGAGGCGCCGGAACGACCGGCGCAGCTGTCGCCGCATCCGCTCGAAGCTGTGCGCGAGCGCGCCGAACTCGTCGCGGAAGCGGTAGTGCAGCGGCGTCTCGAAGTCGCCGAGTGCGATCGCTTCGGCGGCTCTCGACATGCGCCGCAGGCGCAACGCGATCAGCTGCGCGAGGATGACGCCGACGAGGAGCGACGCGATGCCTGCGACCAGGCCCGCCCTGAACGCCTGGTCGTTGAGGATGCCGATCGCAGCTGCGACGTCGGGGCGAACGTCGCGGGCGACGAGCATGCCGCCGCGGAACGGGCGGCGGACGATGAAGACGCCTTCCCGGGCCTGCCCCGGCTGGGTGCCGGCCACGCGGCGGCCCCTCGCGTCGTAGATCGTGAGCTGGAGGCCCGAGCGGCGCTCGACCGACGCGACGATGCCGTTGGTCACGGGCTTGCCGGCGAGGAGCGAGGCGGCGACGGATGCGCTGTGCGCGGCGGCGTCCTGAGCGTTGATGCGGAGCGCGTGCTCGGAGCGCGACGAGTACTGCGAGACGACGATGGCCGTCGAGGTGGCGGCGACGACGGCAAAGGCCGCCCCGAGCCACCAGCGGACGCCGAAGAACCGTCTCGTCATGGGGGAAAGGCTACGCCGCGAAGCTCCGCATGGCGTTCACGGTTTCCGCAAGGCCGCCGGTGTACGCGCCCGCGCCGGGCCCCCCGAGCACGATCTGCACGTCTTCGAGCGAGGGCAGCTCCTCGACGGGCACGGTTGTGACGCTGATCCCGAGCACCTGCGCCGACTGCCGCCGCGCGAGCTCCGCCGCGTCGGCGAGCGGCGTGTCGGCGCCGAGGTAGGTCACCTTCCACCCGTCGCGGCGCAGCGCGATCGCGAGCATCATCAGCCCGAGCTCGTGCCGCTCGCCGGGCGCGCACGCGAGGACGACGGTGCCGCGCACGCCCCAGCCGGCGTCGGCCAGGAGATGTCCGAGCCGTGAGCGCACGGCCTCGCTGACGACGTGCTCCTCCGCGACCGTCAGCTCGCCGCGCTGCCAGCGCTCCCCGATCTCGCGGAGCAGCGGCGCGAGGATCTGCTCCAGCGTCTCGTCGACGTCGTGCAGCGCGAACGCCTGGTCGACGAGCAGGCCGATTGCCGCCGGCTCACCGGTGTCGACTGCGTCGAGGATCGCCTCGAGGTGATCGCGCGCGGTGCGCGCCGGCGTCACCTCGGCGGTCCCGAGCAGGTTCGCGGCCTCGCCGATGCGGTAGCCCTCGCGGAGCCGCTCGCACAGCCATTCGACGCGCGCGACGTCGCGCTCCGAGTAGCGCCGCTGACCGCCCGCGGTCCGGGTCGGTTGCAGGATCTGGTAGCGCTGCTCCCACTTCCTGAGTGTGTCCGGCGCGACGCCGGTGCGCCGCGAGAGTGCGGCGATGTTGAGGCCCGGGGTCATCCCTGTCAACTGCAATGCCCAAGTACGCTCGGGATATGCCCGAGGGCGACGCTCTGCTCCGCGCCGCGAAACGGCTGCAGGTGCTCGTCGGCCAGCGGTTGGAGGTCGAGACGCCGCACCCACGCGCCGCGATCAAGCACATCGCCGACCGGCTCGACGGCCTGACGCTCGATGCGGTCGACGCGGTCGGCAAGAACCTCCTGCTCCGCTTCGAGGGCGGGCTCGTGCTGCACAGCCACCTGCGGATGACCGGCCGCTGGCGGGTCGAGCCGCGCGGGACGCGACTCACGGGCCGTCCGTGGCTGATCCTGCGGGGCGACACGCACGAGGGCGTGCTCTGGAACGGGCCGGTGCTCGAGCTCCGCCGCGGCGACACCGCCGTCTCGCATCTCGGGCCCGACATCCTCGCCGAGCCGCCCGACCTCGACACGATGGTCGAGCGGCTGCGCGCGCAGCCGCCGGAGCGCGAGGTGGGGGACGCGCTGCTCGACCAGCGCGCCGTCGCCGGCATCGGCAACCTTTGGAAGGCGGAGGCCCTGTGGGATGCGCGTGTCTCGCCGTGGCGTCCGCTCGGCGAGGTCGCCGACGTGGAGCTGCGCGACGTGCTCGACGCCGCCCACCGCCTGATGAGCGCGTCGGTCGAGGGAACCCGGCCGCTGCGGCGCGCGTACCGCCGGGCCGGCCGACCGTGCCCGCGTTGCGGCACCCCCGTCCGTTCCTACCCGCAGGGCGGCGACGCGCGGACCGCGTACTGGTGCCCGAACTGCCAGAGAGGGGGACACGAGCCGGCGGCGTAGTAGGTGAGTTGCGATGCGTTCGCCTCACCTGTACGACACGTTGCGCCGGTTCTGCCTCGGCGCGTTCGCCGCCTGGCACGGCGCCGACCTTCCGTTTGCCTTCGAGGAGCACGGTTCGTACGGGCGTCCGACGCTGTACGAGTACCGGCCGCTCGTGCGCGGCTTCGTCGAGGCGCACGCCGACCGGCTGCGCGAGCGCGACGACGTGCAGCAGGCGATCGCCGACCTGAAGCGCGAGCCGGCTGCGCGCATCTACGAGGACCTGTATCGGACGCTGCTCGTCCCGCTGCTCGTGCGCACGGCCGAAGGCTGCGGCGGGTTCGACTGGGACGACAGCGCATTCGACCGCGCGTTCGCGGAGCTCGAGGAGTCGCTCTACGGCGACGGCCACTCGTACGGCGCAGTCGCGCCGCTCGTCGGCATCTCGATCGGCGCCGCGCAGATCGAGCTCGGCGACGGCATCCGCGTCCGGCAGGTCGTCTCCGGCGAGCTCGCCGCCATGTGGCCCGAGTCGGCCGGTCTCCTGCCGCGCGACTTCGGCCGTGAGCCGGACCGCTTGTGCGTGCTCGAGCTGCAGCGCTCGGTGGACGTCGACGTGCCCGATGCGCCCGGCGAGCTCGCGGACGCGGTGACCGCGTTACGGCTCGCGACCGAGGCGCCGCTCGCGGCGGGGCCCGTGCTGTTCGAGCGGCTCGACTGGCGGCCCTACGGGATCCGTCCCGTGCTGCCGATCGCGGCGACCGCGCCGCCCGGCGAGCCGACGCGGCTCGATCCGTTCCGCGCGACGGTGGCGGCGAAGCTGCGGCCGCTGCTCGCGCTCGCGGACGAGGACCCGCAACTCGGCGACGCGCTCGACCGCTGGGAGCTGTCCTTGTTCCAGGGCGATCCGTTCCGCGCCGAGCAGCTGCGGCAGGCGTTGGACGCTGCTCTCGGCAACGGCGAGGGGCTGTACGCCGCGGGCATGCGGGCGGCTGCGTTGCTCGGGGAGACGGCGGAGGAGCGTGCTGCGCTCGCGCAGCGGTTCCGCGAGCCGACGCCGGATCTCGTTCGCCGATTGGTGTTGGCCGTGCTCATGCACGGCGACCGCCGCACGTTGCTGCGCGAGCTCGACGGCGCCCTGCTCGGCCTCCAGGCAGGTCGGGAACGCGTTGCAGAGTTGCGCGCTTCCTGACGCAACAAGAAGGAAAGGCCCCGAGCGTCGGGGCCTTTCGTCGAGCTATTCGCGTGGCGCTACGGGTGTTCTCAGTGCTTGTCCTGCAGCAGCTTTGCGCCGGCAGAGACGCAGCGGCTGAACGGGCTGCCGGTGTGGCCGGCATCGTGCTTGTGCGAGAGCGCGGCGCACGCGACCTTCGGCGAATTCGTCGTGCCCTTGTTCAACTTCGCCATCGCGGTCACGCACTGGCTGAACGGGGTGCCCGGCGTGCCGGCGACGTGCGTCTTGCTCTGGTTCTGGCAGTAGAAGCCGAACGCGTGGGTCGTCGGCGGCTTGTGGTACTGGCTCGCCGCAGGAGAACCTGGCGCAGGCGGTTTCGCTGCGAATGCGAGCGCGGGCAAGACGAGCCCGAGCGCGGCGAACATCATGACCTTCTTCATTGCATTTCCTCTCTATCCGGTCTCTCTATCTCATAGCCGGATATCTCGTTATCGAGCAAAGCTTGGACGACTACAGACGATAATCCCTCCATTTCGCGGATCTTTTACATCCGATTTACGTAGGCGACCGCGTTCAAGATGTGATCGCCGTTGCAGAGCTGCGCGCCTTCCGGCACACATGTCGCTCTAGCGTCCTCGGCATGGACGAAGCGCGCGCTGTGCTCGAACGGCTCGAGCGGATCGAGGAGGCGGCCGACCGCGACGAGCTGATCGCGGAGCTGCGCGAGCTCGTGCGCGAGGTCGAGGTCTGGGTCAGGGCGGAGGCTGCGATGATTCCCACGTGACCCTTGCCCATTGGGACGACGTCGAGCCCCGCCGGTCGGAGCGCCGGGGCCTCGGCGGGCTGTGGACGAACCTCGGCGGCGCCGCGGGCAGCGTCACGGTGGGCGTGAACCGGATCCAGCTCGCCGCGGGTGAGGTCTCGACGCCGGCGCACGTGCACGGGGCCGACGAGGAGATCTTCTTCGTGCTCGCCGGTTCCGGCCTGTCGTGGCAAAACGGCCTCACCTACGAGATTCGCGCCGGCGATTGCCTCGTCCACGCCCCGGGTGCCGAGGCGCACACGCTCCGCGGCGGCGACGGCGGCCTCGAGGTGCTCGCCTTCGGGAACCGCACCCGGGTCGGCGGCGCGCACCTGCCGCAGGTCGGGATTCGCTGGCTGAACCCGTCCTGGGCCGAGGTCGGCCAGGGCGAGAACCCGTTCGACCGGGACCAGAACCTCGACTGGCCGGAGCCGAGCCCGCGGCCGATGCGGATCGTCCACCTCGATGATCTCGAAGGCGAGTACGGCGGCATCGCGAAAGACCCGGGCCGCGCGGCCGGCGCGAAGCTGGCCGGGCTCAACTGGGTTGCGCTCCCGGCCGGCGAGGAGGGCGCGCCGCCGCACTGCCACAGCGCCGAGGAGGAGCTGTTCGTGATCCTCGACGGCGAGGGCGTGCTCGAGCTCTGGGCGAAGCCGGAGCCGGCGAATCCACTGCAAACGGCGCCGGCCGAGACGCATCCGGTCCGTCGCGGACACGTGATCTCGAGACCGGCGGCGACCCGCATCGCGCATGCGCTGCGGGCGGGCCCTTCGGGGATGACGTATCTCGCCTACGGCACCCGCGAGCCGAACGATATCTGCTGGTATCCGCGCTCGAACAAGATCTTCTTCCGGGGTCTCGGCGTCATCGGGCGGCTGGAGCTGCTCGATTACCACGACGGCGAAATTTCGTAGCTACTCTGGCTGCAGGGCCTCGGGTCGGGCCTCACTCTTTCTAGTGACGCTCTCGCGCATCCCACGTGCCGATAGCCGCGTTAGGTCAGCGGTGCGTCGTCATCTTGCAAATAAGAAGGTGCAGTTCCTCGTCAACGGGACGCTCGGTCTCCTGCTGCTCGGGGTCTCGCTCGTCAGCGCGCGCCATTTCATGCACCAGGGCTGGCCGCTCCATCACGCGAACATGTGGCTCGTCGGCGTCGCCGCGGTTCTCTACCTCGCCGCCTATGCCTTCAAGGCCTGGGGCTGGCAGCGCCTCTTCCACGAGGACGTCCGTCCGACCGCGGGAGCGCTCGCCTTCGCCGGCGGCGCCGCGTGCGTCGGCGGCGTCGCGCTGCCGGGCCGGTTCGACGACGCGGTGCGCATCGCGTGTGTCAAGAAGTTTCCCGGCACGCGCGCCGGGCTCGGAACCGTCGGCCTCAGCCTGATCATCCTCGGCATGCTCGACAACGCAGCACTCGCGCCGATGGCGTCGCTCGCCGCTGCGGACGCGAGCTCGTGGTCGGTGCGTGCGGGCTTCCTCGTCGTCGCAGCCGGCGGTGTTGCGGCAGCGGTCGTCGTCGCGATGGTGCCGAAGTTCGGCGGCATGCGGCGCGTCATGAAGTATCGCATCGGCCGCTGGCTCTCCGAGCACACGCAGTGCCGGCGCGAGTCGATCGCGGCGCTGATGCTCATCTCGGTCTCGTGGTCGCTGCGCGGCACGGCGGTCTTCCTCTTGCTGAACGCGCTCTCGATGAAGGGCGGCTACATCCTCGCGCTCGGTTTCGTGTGCGCGTCGGCTGCGTCGGCCGCATTGCCGATCGGGCCGGCGGGCGCTGCGATGCAGGCGGGCGCGGGCGCGACGCTGCTCGCGCTGAACGGCGTGCCGAAGGCGGACGCGATCGCGTTCTCGGTCGCCGCGCAGGCGGTCGTCGTCGTGACCGGCGCGGCCGTCATCCTGCTCGTCACCGCGTGGCAGATCCTGCTGCGCTTCAGGCTGCGTCGGCAGCCGGCTGTGCCTGCTGCTGCGGCCCGCTAGCGACGAAGTCCTCGCGCCGCACGAGCAGGAACGCGAGCGCCGCGCCGACGAAGAGGATGATCGCTCCGACGAGCAGGATCTCGTTCAGGCCGTTGACGAAGGCCTGCGGATCGCCCCGGCCGCTCGCGGCCGCCTGACTGCCGGCCTTCGACTGCAGTAGCGCGCCGAGGGCTGCGATTCCCGTTGCGATCCCGACCTGCCGGAAGGTGTTGTTGATGCCCGACGCCATGCCTGCGCGCCGAGGCTCCACGACGCTGACGGCAGTCGCGGCGAGGGGCGCATTGACGATCCCGACGCCGACGCCGCCGACGATGAAGCCCGCGAGGAGCGTCGTCCAGCTCGAGTGCACGGCCACGCCGTGCATCAGCAGCAGCGCGACGCCGACGAGCGCGAGCCCGACGCCGAAGAGGAGACGGATCGGCACCCGCGACATCAAGCGGCCCGCGATCGGCGCCGCGAAGAACGACACGACCGACAGCGGCAGGAACCGGACGCCGGTCGCGATCGGCGAGTAGTGCAGGACGTTCTGCAGGTACAGCGCGAGGTAGAGGAACATCGAGAACATTCCCGCCGCGAGCACGAACGCGATGATCTGCGCGCCCGTGAACGTCGGCACGCGGAAGAGACGGATCTCGAACATCGGCTCGTGCCGCCGCCACTCGAAGAGCGTGAACACGACGAGGAGCACGACCGACGCGACGAGGAGCCCGATCTCGCGGCCGCTGCCCCAATGCCAATCGTTACCGCGCAGCAGGAAGAGCACGAGCGCGAACAAGCCGCCGGTGAACGTGACGAAGCCGACCGGGTCGAAGCCGCGGTGCTGCTCGTCGCGCGACTCGTGCAGCACGAGCCAGCCGACGACGATGCAGAGCGCGCCGATCGGCAGGTTGACGAAGAAGATCCAGCGCCAGCCGGCCCATGTCGTCAGCGCGCCGCCGACGAGCGGCCCGATCGCGACCGCGAGACCGACCGTGGCGCCCCAGATGCCGAAGGCGGTGCCGCGCTCGCGGCCGTGGAACTCCTGCGCGAGGATCGCGAGCGAGACGGCGAACATGATCGCGCCGCCGATCCCCTGGGCGCCGCGCGCGAGGTTGAGGAAGAGCGGCGAGGTCGCCGCACCGCAGAGTGCGGACGCGATCGTGAAGAGGCCGATCCCGGCGAGGAAGACGCGCTTCCGGCCGAGCCAGTCGCCGAGCGAGCCGGCGTTCAGCATCACCGTGGCGAGCATCAGGGCGTAGGCGTCGACCACCCACTCGACGTCGGTGAAGGAGGCATGGAGCTCCTTCTGGATGTCCGGCAGCGCGACGTTGACGACCGTGATGTCCAGCAGGAGCATGAAGATGGCAACACACACGACGATGAGGGCGCGCCACTTGCGATCCATGACCGGCAAGCTAATCAAACGGAAGGACTCTGCTACGTTGCTGCGAAAGGTGAGCGGCTATGGCGCTCACGCGGCTGCTTCCGCGTCCGAATGTTCGGGCTGCGGCAGATAGGGGTCCCACTTTGGCCCGGGTCATTGTCTTTGCGAACCAAAAAGGCGGCGTCGCCAAAACGACGACCACGCTGAATCTCGGCGTGGCGCTGGCCGAGAAGGGCCAGAAGATCCTCGCCGTCGACCTCGACCCGCAGGGCAACCTGACGATGTCGCAGGGCTGGAACCCGGACGAGATCGAGCGCTCGATGTTCGACGTGCTCGTGCACAAGCTGCCGATCACCGAGATCATCCGGACGAGCGAGATCGACGTCGCCGTCTCCTCGATCGACCTCGCGGGCGCCGAGCTGGCGCTCTCGGCGATGATCGGCCGCGAGCGCGCGCTGGCGAATGCGCTGCTGCCGGTGCGCGAGGCCTACGACTGGATCCTCATCGACACGCCGCCGTCGCTCGGGCTGCTGACGATCAACGCCTTCGTCGCCTCCGCAGGCGTGATCGTGCCGGTGCAGACGGAGTATCTGTCGCTCCGCGGCCTCGTGCAGCTCGAGAACACGCTGGGGATGGTGCGCGAGAACCTCAATCCGGAGGTGTCGATCATCGGCATCGTCCCGACCATGTTCGACAAGCGCGTCACGCACTCGCGGGAGGCGGACGAGATCCTGCGCGAGAATTTCGGCGGCGTCGTCTACCAGACGAGGATCCGCAAGACGGTG
>JAICWC010000056.1 GCA_025934995.1 Thermoleophilia bacterium
TCCTCCGCACGGCCCCAGCCGTAGAACGGCGCGGTGTCGATCCAGTTGACCCCGCCGTCGAGCGCGGCGTGGATCGCGGCGAGTGAGTCGCGCTCGTCCTGCCGGCCCCAGTTCACCCACCAGCGGCCGGGAACCGAGCCGATCGGTGCCGTGCCGACGCCGACCGGCGTGATCTCGAGGTCGCTGCCGCCAAGCGGCCGGCGCTCCATGTGCGGTAGAACGACGGAGGCGATGGCGATCTTCCGGCCCGAGGACGAGGCACGCGTGCGCGAGCTGTTCGCGAAGCTCGAGCGGCCCGTCGAGCTCCTGGTCGCCCACGGCCCCGAAGAGGAGATGGCGCACGTCGGCGCGCGGGACATCGACTTCGCAGCGGAGACCGAGCGCGTCGTGCGCGAGCTCGCAGAGCTTTCGCCGCTCGTGTCGGTGCGCGTCGAGGAGCAGCCGGACAGGTTCGAGCGGTATCCCGCAGTCTCGGTGCAGCCGGAAGGCCGTGACGTGGGCGTCCGCTACTACGGGCTGCCGTGGGGCTACGAGCTCGGCTCCCTGATCGGCGCCGTGCGCGAGGCGGGACGCAGGGAGTCGTCGCTCTCGGCCGAGACGCTCGAGAGGCTGAGCTCGCTCGATCGCGAGCTCGCGATCGACGTCTTCGTGACGCCGACCTGACCGCACTGCCCGCCGGCCGTGCTGCTGGCGTACAAGCTCGCGTTCGCCTCACCTCGCGTCAGGGCCGCGGGGATCGAGTCGTCGGAATTCCCGGCGCTCGCCGACCGGATGGAGGTCTACGCGGTGCCGCGGATCGTCGTCGACGGCGTCCCGCAATGGGACGGCTCCGTGCCCGAGCGCGTGTTCGTCGACCGCGTGCTGGCGCCGTCTTTCGATTAGCCGGCGCGGGTATGGTCGGAGCGTGAGCGAGCCACTCGAGCGCGCCCGGGAGATCTTCGCCGCCTTCGAGGCGCAGCTGAAGGAGGAGCTGCCCGCGCATGCGGAGATCTTCGACGCGCACACCCATCTCGGCAACGACATCGACGGCATGGTCGGCCGCTACGACGAGCTGATCGACGTCTTCGACCGCTACGGCATCTCGCGCGCGAACATGTTCTGCCTCGACGAGCCCGACCGGCACCCGGCCTTCAGCGCCGCGAACGACCGGACCCTCGAGCACGCCGAGCGCTCTCGGGGCCGGCTCATCCCCTTCGTCCGGCTCGACCTCAGCGAACGGCCGATCGACGAGGCGAGGCGCTGTCTCGACCGCGGCGCCCGCGGCATCAAGCTCCACCCGCGGGCCCAGAAGTTCCTGCTCGACGACGAGCGGCTCGCGCCGGTGTTCGAGATCGCCGCCGAGCGGCGTGTGCCGATCCTCATCCACGGCGGCCGCGGCCTGCCGCCGATCGCCGACCACCTCGCGCGGCTCGTCGAGCGGTATCCGGAGGCGACGCTGATCATCGCGCACGCCGGCATCGCCGACCTCTCCGGTCTCGCCGGGAACTTCGCCGGCAAGCCGGGCGTGTACTTCGACACGTCGGTGTGGAGCGCGGTCGACCTGCTCAGCTTCTTCCGTCTCGTACCGCCGGAGCAGATTGTCTACGCATCCGATTACCCGTACGGCCTGCAGCCGCAGTCGCTGCTGAACACGCTCCGCACGGCGCGCAGCGCCGGCCTGTCGGAGCCGCAGATCCGCGAGCTGCTCGCCGGGAACGCCAACCGGATCGCGAACGGCGAGCCGCCGCTCGAGCCCTCGCGGCCGCAAGGCGCCGACGTGCTCGCGCAGCCGATGGCGATGGCACGCATCCACCAGTATCTCTCGATGGCGATGGCGAACCTCTTCGCGCGGCAACAGGACACGTTCGGCGCCCTCGGCCTCGCCCTCAACGCGACGAACGAGCGCAACGGGCACGCCGCCGAGCTCGACCAGATCCGCGAGCTGCTCGTCGCGGCGCGCGACCTCTGGCGCACGCTGCCGGAGGCGGAGGACGAGGACGACGCACGCACGATCGCGCGCACGAGCTCACGGCTCATCCACCTCGCCGACGTGTTGGCGGTGACGAGCGGTGAGTGATCTCGAGCTGACGGTCAACGGCCACAGCTACGACGTGCGCGGAGCGCGCGTCGGCATCTCGCTCGCGCAGGTCCTGCGCGAGGAGCTCGGCATGACGGGAACGAAGATCGCGTGCAACGAAGGGCACTGCGGCGCGTGCACGGTGCAGATCGACGGCGTGCCGACGCTCTCGTGCATCACGCTCGCGCACGCGGTCGAAGGCGAGGTGACGACGATCGAGGGATTGCGCGAGCACCCGCTCGTCGACGCATTCGTCCAGGCCGACGCGGTGCAGTGCGGCTTCTGCACCCCGGGTCAGGTCGTGAGCGCCGCCGCGCTCGTCGCCGCGAACCCGACTCCCACCGTCGACGAGATCCGACATCACATGGCCGGCAACATCTGTCGCTGCGGCACGTATCCACGCATCGAGGAGGCGATCCTGCATTGGCGAGACTGATCCGCACCGAGAAGGAAGTCGAAGGCCGTTTCGAAGAGGTGTGGCTCGTCGTCGAGGAGGACGCCCTCGACCAGTGGCCGGCCGGGCCACAGGCGATCGTCGGCCGCGACGCGACGCGCAAGGACGCACTCGAGCGTGTGCGTGGCGAAGCGAAGTACACGGCCGACCTGCAGCTGCCGGGGATGCTGCACGCGGCGATCCTGCGCTCGCCTCACGCGCACGCGCGGGTCGCGAAGATCGACCTGTCGAAAGCGCTCGCCGCGCCGGGCGTGCATGCGGTCGTCGGCCCGGGCGACGCGAAGGGTCTCGAGGAGGAGCCCGGCTATGCGGGCGCCGCCGTCGCCGCGGTCGCCGCGGACACGCTCGCGCACGCGCAGCGTGCGGTGCGGGCGATCGAGGTCGAGTGGGAGGAGCTCGAGGTCGTCCTCGACCCCGAAGACGCGGTGAAGCGCGAGCTCTACACGGCCGAGCCGACGACGTACGAGCGCGGCGACTTCGAACGCGCGCTCGCGGACGCCGACGTGGTGGTCGAGGGGACGTACCGCACGTCCGTCGTCCTGCACAACTCGATGGAGACGCACCAGTCCGTCTGCGAATGGGTCGGCGACACGCTGAACGTCTACATCTCGACCCAGTACATCTGGGGCGTCCGCAGCGCGATGGCCGAGGCGTTCGACCTTCCGGCCGACAAGGTACGCGTCGTCTGCGAGTACATGGGCGGCGGCTTCGGCTCGAAGAACGATCCGGGCGAGTACACGTTCGTCGGCGCCGAGCTCGCGCGCCGCACGGGCCGTCCCGTGCGCTGCGCGCTGACGCGCCGCGAGGAGAACACTGCGGCGGGCAACCGCAACGCGACGATCCAGAAGCTGATCGTCGGCGCCCGCAGCGACGGCACGATCTGCGCGCTCGGCGGCGAGTTCATCAACGCCGTCGGGTGGACCGGCTGGTCGGCGATGACCGAAGGCCCGATGCAGATGCTGTACGCGTGCGAGAACGTACGCACGGTCCGCTACGGGGCGAAGATCAACACGCCGCCGATGAAGGCGTTTCGCGCGCCGGGATTCGTCGAGGGCACATTCGGCCTCGAATGCCTGATCGACGAGCTGGCGGCGAAGCTCGACGTCGACCCGCTCGAGCTGCGCTGCAAGAACTACGCGAGCTCGAACGACGGCAAGCCGTTCTCCTCGAAGAACCTGATGGAGTGCTACGAGCTGGCACAGGCCCAGTGGGACCGCCGCGACGAGGTGCGCGCCCGCTCGACGGGCACGTGGAAGCACGGTGTCGGCATGGCGTCGCAGATCTGGTTCGGCGGCGGCGGCCCGCCGTCGTATGCATGGATCCGGATCGGATCGGACGCCCGCGCACAGGTCGTCACCGCGATGCAGGACATCGGCACCGGTACTCGCACGGCGATGGCGCAGATCGCCGCGGAGGAGCTCGGCTTCCCGCTCGACAAGGTCGAGGTCTCGCTCGGCGACACCTCGCGCGGCCCCTACGCGACGTTGTCCGCGGGCTCGTCGACGACGCCGTCGGTCGGGCCGGCGGTGCGCGCCGCCGCGGCCGACGCGAAGCGGCAGCTGATCGAGATCGCGGCGCAGCGCTACCACGTCGAGGAGCGCATCCTCGACATCAAGGACGGCAACGTCGTCTCCGCCGACGGGAACGTCAACACCGCGGTCGAGAAGCTCGTCGAGGTGCTGGAGGACGCCCAGATTCTCGGCAAGGGCGCGCGCGGCCCGAACCCGACGGGGATGAGCGTGCTGACGTTCGGGATCCACGTCGTCGAGGTCGCCGTCGACGTCGAGACCGGCGAGATCCGTGTGGAGCGCGTGTACGCAGCGCACGACGTCGGGCGCATAATCAATCCGCTGGGCGCACGCTCGCAGGTCGAGGGCGGCATCATCCAGGGCATCGGCCACACGCTCAGCGAGGTACGGCTGCACGACCCGGAGAGCGGCCGCATCCTGACGACGACGCTCGACGCGTACCGGATGCCGACGATCGCCGACGTTCCCGAGATCGTGTGCGCCTTCGTCGACCGGCCGGACGAGCACCTGACGAACCTGGGCTCGAAGGGGCTCGGGGAGCCGCCGATCGTGCCGATCGCAGCCGCGATCGCGAACGCGATCCGTGACGCGACCGGCGCCGACGTGCACGAGCTGCCGATCTCGCGCGAGGAGATGCTGCGCGCGCTGCAGTCGGCGAAGGAGAGGGAGCGGCGTGGAGCTCACGCGGCCGTCTGACGTCGCCGAGCTTGACGGCGGGATCTTCGTCCACGGCGGCACCGAGGTCGTGCCGCTCGTGCGAGACGGGATCCTTTCCGGCGAGAAGCTCGTCGACGTGCGGCGGGTGGTGCCGCGCGGTGTCGACAACGGCGTCATCGGCGCCGGCACGACGCTGGCCGAGCTCGAGGTCGATCCCCAGATCCCGGACGCGCTGCGCGAGGCGTGCCGCCTCGCGGTATCTCCGCAGCTGCGCAACATGGGATCGCTCGGCGGCAACCTGCTGCAGGCGACGCGCTGCTGGTACTGGCGGCTGAAATATCCGTGCCGGCTGCACGGCGGCGACCGCTGCCACGCGCGCGAGGGTGAGCATCGCGAGCATGCGATCTTCGCGAACGACTTCTGCGCGTCGGCGCATCCCTCCGACGTCGCAGCGGCGCTGCTCGCGCTCGACGCACGCCTCCGCACGACGCGCCGGGAGCTTGCGCTCGTCGAGCTCTACCGAGTCCCGGACGAGACCGACCGCGACGTCGTCAGGTTGGAGCCGGGCGAGCTGATCCTCGACGTGCACGTGCCGGCGGTCGAGGCGAGCGTCTACCTGAAGGCGATGGATCGGAAGAAATGGTCGTTCCCGCAGGTCGGCGTCGCCGCCGCACGCGTCGACGGCGACGTGCGGATCGCGCTGGCGGGCGTCGCGCCGGTTCCATGGCTCCTCGACTCGCCGGACGCGCTCGATGCCGCCACGCCGCTCCCCCGTACGGAGTGGAAGGTGCCGGTCGCCCGCGCGCTCGTCGCGCGCGCGCTCGCGGCTCTCGGCTAGTGGTCGCGGCCGTCGTCCTGGCGGCGGGCGCATCCTCGCGCTACGGCGTCGACCCACCGAAGCAGCAGGAGCTCCTGCCGCGCGTGCTCGACGCGCTGGCGCAGACGTCGGTCGACGATGTGGTCGTCGTCACCGGCGCACATCCGCTCGACACGGACGCGCGCGTCGTCCGCTGCGACGACTGGGACCGCGGGCCGGGCGCCTCGCTCCGCTGCGGGCTGTCGGCGCTCGACGCGGAGGCGGCGGTGGTCGTGCTCGCGGACGGGCCCGATCTCGATCCGCGCGCGGTCGACCGCGTCGTCGAGTCCTGGCGAGAGCTCGGCGGCGACGCCGTCGCGGCCTCCTACGGCGGCGTCCGCCTCCACCCCGTCCTGCTCGCGCGACAGGTCTGGCCACAGATTCCGGACGAGGGAGCACGGGGCATCGATGCACGGCTCGTACGGTGCGACGACCTGCGGCCGCCAGGTGACGTGGATGAAATAGCGGGTACATGACGAATCGAGAGCCGTGTACCAGGCACCGATCCTCGAGGCCGTCCAGTCGCCGGACGAATCGCCGCTCGCGCGGGCGCGCGTCCACCGTCAGCTGACGGTCGAGGAAGCGGCGAAGCGCGCCGACCTCTCGCCGGAGGAAGTGCAATGGCTCGAAGAGGGGCGCCTCTACCGGTTTCCGACCGCCGACCGCGCATTGCTCGCGACGCTGCTCTACGCGACCGCGCTCGGGATCGAGCATCGCGAGGCGCTCGAGCTCGCCGGCATGCCGGTGCCGCCGTTGCCGTTCGTCGCGAACCCGCTCCGCCGCTTCGGCGCGATCACTGCGTTCGCCGCGCTCGTGCTCGCGGCCGTGCTCGCGATCGCGTTCGCGCGCAGCGAGTCCAAGCCGTCGGCGACGGCGTCCACGTCCGCGGCCACCGCCGCGGCGCTGCCGGCGCCGTGGGCGATCAAGGTCGTCGTGCTGAACGGGAGCGGCGACATCGTGCACACGCGCACCATCGCGTCGCACGTGCAGGCGCTCGGCTACCGGATCACACACGTCGGCAAGGCGACGAGCTTCAACTATCCGCAGACGGAGGTCTACTTCCCGCCGGGCGGCGAGGCGATCGGCGTCCGCCTTGCGAAGCAACTCGACGTCCCGGTGCAGCCGCTCCCCGGCGGAACGGACCCGCGCCGACTCGTCGTGATCGTCGGCCCGAAGAACGTCACCGGCTAAAAACGGGGACAGTCCCCGTCATAAAAGGGTCACGAATTGCGCGCGTTGCGCACAAGTCGTCAGTTCAGCGGGATGCGCAGGGCCGCGAGCTTCTGCTTGAGCGCGTCGGGCATCGGCTCCGTGACGACCTGGCGAACGTAGACGCGCAGGCTCTCCTCGAAGCGGTAGCGGCGCCGGCACCAGTCGCACTCGTCGAGATGCGCCTCCGCCTCGATCACCTCGGCCTCGGTGAGGATGTGGTCGAGGTACGGCTGCATCATCTCTTCGCAGTGCGCGCAGGGATCTTTCGCTGCATCTGTCATGTCGCGTCCTCCAGAACGGAGTCGGCGAGCTCGCGCTTCAGGATGCGCCGGCCGCGATGCAGCCTCGACATCACGGTGCCGATCGGGATGTCGAGGATCTGTGCCGCATCCTGATAGCTGAAGTCGCCGATGTCGACGAGCACGATCACGTCACGGAAATCATGGGGCACGGTGGCGAGCGCCGTGACGATGTCGTCCTGCGACAGCCGCTCGACGACGCGTTCCTCGTCGGCAGGCTGACCACCGTCGGCGTCCGCAGACAGCTTGTCGTACAGGTAGTAGTCGTTCGCCTCGAGCGCCTGCGTCTGCGGCGCGCGCTGCGACCGACGTCCGCGATCGATGTTCAGGTTCGTGAGGATGCGCAGCAGCCACGCGCGGAGGTTCGTCCCGGGCGTGTAAGAGCGCCAGCTGCGGAATGCGCGCGCATACGTCTCCTGCACGAGCTCCTCGGAGTCCTCACGCGAGTTCGAGAGGTGCCGCGCGACGCGGTAGACCTGGTCCGCGAGCGCGAGCGCCTCCTCTTCGAAACGCACCCGATCGCGCGCCTCGGTCGCGATCCGGGTCGCGTCCTCTGCCATGACGGCCACGGTACAGGGAACGTCAGCGGGCGCCGTGTGATTCCCGCCGGGTCGGGTAGACGCCGGGAATGAGCAATCTCGTTGGCGAAAACTACGGCGACGACCACTCCGAAGAGGAGGCGCCGGCACAGCAGGGGACGCGGCCCGGCGAAGGAAGAAACGACGCGCCCGCGACCACGGGAACGCACCGCGGCTGGGGCGATCCGCAGCCGGGTGAAGAGACGGAGGAAGAGAGCTAGACGGCCGCGACTTCGCGGAAGCCCGCGGAGGCCATCGTCGCGAGCAGGTCGTCCCGCGACGTCTTCTCGTCGTCCCAGGCGAGCATGACCTGACCCATCAGGTTCGCGTTCGCCTGCTCGAGCCCGTCGTGGCCCGTCAGCGCGGCGGCGAGCCGGTTGACGCACCGCTCGCACCGGATGCCGCTGACCTGGATCGTCTCGGACCGGACGGCCACGTCAGAACCGTAGCGTCTCCTCCACGAGCTGCGCCGCGCTCCGACGCAGCGTCGCCTCAGGAGCCGGCGGCTCGAAGGCAAGCAGCTCGCCCACGCCGACGAGGTGCGAGCCGTCCGGATGGATCAGCTGCGCGTCGACGCCGAAGCGCGCCGCCGCCCAACGGTTCTGCAAGTAGTCGCCGCGCGAGGTCACCCGGGACGGCGCCTCCGCGACGAGGTCGCGGATCATGCGCACGATCAGCTCGGTGCGCTCGAGCGACGTCGGCTGGTCTGCGATGCGGATCTCGAGCGTGCCGAACCGCGGCTGAGGACGCACGTCCCACCACAGCCGCGTGTAGTCGGCCATGACGCCGAGCGAGACGAGGCGCTCGACCCACACCTCCCAGGCCGAGTACGACTCGAACGCCGGCGGCGCGCCGCCCCGCGGCAGCTCGGCGAGGACGGCGGCACGGTTCGACAACATCCCCGTCTCGACGCCGTCGAGGAACGGCGAGTTGCACGAGAGCGCGAGCACTGCCGGCAGCCAGGCGAGCACCGCCTCCAGCCGCTCCCAGGCGTCGGCATCGATCCCGACATGGACGTGCAATCCGTTCACGCCCTGTCGCCGCGCCGCGTGGCCGATGTCGCGGATCATCGAGAGATACCGCTCCTCCTGCACGACCGGCAGCGAGTCGAGGATCGCCGTCGGGTGCGAGCCGGCCGCGGCAACGACGTAGCCGTGTCGCGCGGCGCGCTCGGCCGCCGCGCTCCGCAAGGAACGGAGGGAGGCGAGAACCTCATCGACGTCTCTGCAGATCGGCGTCGTCAGCTCGATCACCGACGCGTGCAGCTCGGTCTTCAGCGTCCCCGCCCCGAGCTCGCCGACGATCAGGTGCGACGCCGCGACCGGCTCGTAGGTCTCCGCGTCGAGGATCATCAGTTCCTCCTCGACGCCGAGCGTCATGACGCCTGGCGTACGCCGTGCACAGGCCGGCCGGCCGCCTCCCACGCGTAGTACGACGCGCTCGGGCCGTAGCCCGCCTCGTATGTGACGACACGCGGGTTGCGACCGACTTCCTTCGCGCGCTGTGCGTGACGGAGGAGGTTCGGGTCGTCGCGCTCCTCCCACACGAGCACGAGGTGCGCTGCCGTCATGAACTCGGCGACAAAACCACAGCCGGAAGCGGGGCACGGGAACGGGTCGGTGCGCACGCAGTACCAACCGGCATGCGATTCGTCGTCGTCACCTGTCCACAGCTCCTCGTCGACGTCGGGATCGACGTGCTCGACGACTCCTGCGCGCCCGAGGTGGAGCTCCTCCCCTTCCACGCGCGAAACGGTAGCTACGCCGGCGGGCCTTTCGATGTGTGCAGAACCCGGCGCAGGACATTCGCGCTCAGCTCCGCTGCATGGAGCGCAAACTTCTCCTGCGCCGGCGTGTTCGGGCCGAAGCTGTAGACGCCCGAGAGCACGTCGCCGAGGCGCTGGTACACCGCATACGACGTCTCGTCGACGTGTGTGCCGTCCGTGAGCTTGCCGACCGCGCGTACGCGCACCGCGACGTACCCCGCAAGAAGCTTCTTGTCCTTGATCGGCGTGATCGTGAACCTCAGCGGGCCGACGCCCTTCTCACCGGTGACGATGGGCGTGTGCGGGCACGAAAGCGCGTGCAGCCCGACCTCGCGCAGGGCCTGCTTCGCGCCGCCGGGCTTGTAGCGCACGACCTCGTTCGAGAGACCGAGCTCCGTCTTCTGCTTCAGGTAGTTGACCTGGAGCCGGTCGACGCGCAGCTTCTCGCTCGCGTAGCCGTTGCGGCCGCAGAGGTCGAGTGTGGGCGCCGCCTTGACGCCGAAGCCGTCGCTGCGCGCGACCAGCTGGTAGCCCTTGCCGACCTGCGCGGGCCGCAGGATCACCGTTCGCAGGTCGAGGCTCGTCGTCGACACGAGCGCGACCGCCGCAAGCGCCAGGGCCTTCATGCCCTCAGTCTAGGGTCCCTCCGGCGTCGTGGGTGTACCCCGCGAAGCCCATCTCGAGCCCGGCGAGCAGGAGGAAGCCGATCGAGGTGGCGAGCGGCGCGAGCGGCCAACCGATCCACGGCCCGGCGAACCACGAGACGAGCGTGCCGAGCCCGAGCCCGGCGGCCATCGAGAAGACCGAGATTGCCGTGCCGAGCGCGACGACCTCGCTCGGCTCGCGCGGGAGCCGCTCGCTGAACCACTCCGTGATCGTCGCGTTCACGACGGCGAACGCGACGCCGGCGCCGACGATGAACAGGAAGCACTGGCCGACGTTCGGCACCCCGCTCTCGTCGCTGATCACGCCGAACAATGCGGTCGTCGTCGCGGAGTACGCGTACGCGACCTGGTTGTGCCGGAGCGCAGTGCCGAGCCCACGCCGGTAGTGCTCGTGGATGCCCGCCTCTCTGCTCATCTCGAGGTTCCTCGTCGCACGCCCGCGGCAATCGAATCGCGAACTCGGGCAGCCGCAGCGAAACGAGCTAGAAAGGCGGGCGCGCGCAGAACTACGAGGACCGCATGGTCGGGGAGCTGCGCGAGCGAGCGCGCCGTAAGGCTCATCTCAGCCCGATCGCGAAGAAGCCGCCCAGCACCGCGGTCCCGAGCACGACCCACATCACGTAGTCGCCGACAACGCCGGAGTGCGCGCGCTTCAGCACGACGAGCGCAGGCTCGAGCGGACGCAGCCGCACGTTCAGGCGATGGCGGTGGAGGCCGTACGCCGCGATCGCGAGTGCGAGCAGCGTGGCGCCGACGCCGTAGAGCACGCTCTCGAGTGACGTGTGCACGACGGTGAACGGCAGCTGCGCGGTCGTCTTCATCGGAATGCCGTGCAGAACCCGGTCGGCATACCCGGCCCGGTCGCGGAACCGGTCGGCGCCGTACTCGGCGCGTTGTGCGATGCCGGGGACGACGCTGACGACGAGGCCGAGCACGACGAGCGCTGCGGTCACGAGTGCGAGAGGAAGCACGCGTACGTGCGAATGCTCGGTGAGCGGCTCCTCCTTCACCTTCGGCCAAAGCATCCGGTCGTCGTCGCCGCCCCACCCGAGGAAGATGCGGGCGCCCGCACGCAGGAGGGCCGCGCTCGCGACGGCGCCGGCGAACCAGAGCAGGGGCTGCACCCAGTGCCGCCCCAGGCTCGCCGCCGCCTCGTCGATGAGCGCGTGCCCGAGGTAGACGCCGACGTACGGCGGCCCGGCGAGGCCGATTGCTCCGGCAAACCACAACACGGCCAGCCAGCGGTGGCGAGCTGCCCGGTGCCTGAGCTCGAGCTCGTCGATCGTCCGCAGCAGCACGAAGATGATCCCGGTGGCGAGAAACAGGCCGCCCGTCAGCAGGCCGTGCGCGAGCAGCATCACGCCGGCGCCCGCCAGACCCGTCGACGAGAGCAGGCCGATGCCGGCGAGCATGATCCCGATGTGACAGATGACGGAGTAGGCGAGCATCCGTTTGAGATGGCGCTGGAAGAACGCCATCAGGCCGCCGAGCAGCGCCGTGACGATTCCGAGCCAGAGCAGCGCGTCGCCCACGTAGCGCTGATGCGTCCCGAACGGGGCGTCGAAGACGACGAACCACGTCCGCGCGACGCCGACCAGCCCGATGTCCGTCATCGCTCCGGCGAAGACGAGGCAGACCGGCGCCGGCGCCACCGCGTACGCGTCCGCGAGCCAGAAATGGAACGGGACGATCGCCCCCTTGCACATGAACCCGCACACGATGAGCGCCATCGCGACGATCACGACGCCGCCTCCGTGCTGCCCGGAGAGCGTGCGGCCGATCTGCGCGAGATTCAGCGCGCCGGTCCGCGCGTAGACGAGCGCGATGCCGAGCAAGACGAAGAAGCCGCCGATCGTGTTGACGACGGCGAAGTTAATCGCGCCCTGCAGCGGGCCGATCCGGCTGACCTCGAAGCCCGTCAGCGCGTATGCAGCGACGCCCATCAGTTCGAGCCAGACGAAGAGATTGAACACGTCGCCGCTGATCGCGAAGCCGCACATTGCCGCCGCACAGATGAGCAGCAGGGCGTCGTAGAGCTTCGCGGTTTGCGGCATGTAGACGACCGAGTACGCGATCGCCGCGAGGACGATCAGTCCGACGAAGGCGCAGAGCGC
This sequence comes from Thermoleophilia bacterium, assembly GCA_025934995.1. Lineage (GTDB taxonomy): Bacteria > Actinomycetota > Thermoleophilia > Gaiellales > Gaiellaceae > Palsa-739. The sequence goes on from JAICWC010000056.1 coordinate 12,186, forward strand.
TCCGCCGAGGGGGTCGACGGCGAAGTCGATGCCGAGCGAGACTCCGCTGCGCGGCCGCCAGCCGCCGAACCAGAGCACGACTTCGTGTCTCTCGGCCTGGAACATGAGGAGCACGCCGAGCACGCACGTCGCCGCGGCGCCGGCGAGCCCGAAGGCGTTCTGCAGGGCGCGTGGTGCGAGGTGGTCGCCGCCCATGATCAACGCCGCGACGAGCAGCGGAACGGCGACGACGAGCGCCGGCAGCCAGTTCATCCCTCGAGCTCCGCCAGCCCGTCGGGATCGATCGTGCCGCCCTCCTTGTAGACGTCGATTCCCAGCACGAGGATCAGCGCCAACACGGTGACGCTGACGACGATGTCGGTGAGCGACAGCGCCTGCACGACCGGGTCGACTGCGGTGGTGCCGAGCTTGACGCCCTTGAAGATCGGTGCACCGCCACCCTTCACGTAGCCGACCATGAGCAGCAGCAGGTACGTCGACGACTGGGTGACGGTGAGGCAGAGCGCGAGATGGATGAGGTTCCTGCTCGTGACGACTCCGTAGAGCCCGACGAGGCAGACCCAGCCGGCGACGAAGTACGGCAGCCAGCTCATGCGATGTACTCCTGCAGGAACTCGGAGAAGAGCACGAGGTTCGCAGCCGTCACCTCGAGCGCCGACGCCCAGTTGAGGAAGGGGATGCTGCCGGACGAGACGAGCGTCCCGGGTGTGCCGGGGCCGAGGAGGTTGGTCAGGTACGGCAGGCCCGAGAGGAGCGCGACGACGCCGATCACCGCGTACCCGCCCGCGCCGACCGCCTCGATCGGGTCGAGGACGTGCTCCTTGCCGTAAGGGTGGTAAACGCCGTAGCTCGTTGCGAAGTAGAGGAGGACGATGCCGCCCGCCATGACGACGCCGCCCTGGAAGCCGCCACCGGGCGTGACATAACCGAAGGCCGCGAGCCACGCTCCGACGAGGAGCGCAGCGCCGACCATCAGCGTCCCGAACAGCCGCAGGCCCGGGACGCCGGGTGCGCGGGAGGCCTTGGCGGCCTTCTCCGCGAGCTCGCCCTCGCGCAGGAGCATCACGACACCGGTGACCGCCGTGAAGAGGATGAACTCCTCGCCGAGGGTGTCGAAGCCTCGGTAGTCGAACACGACGGCGCCGACGACGTTCGTCGCGTGACGCTCGGGCGTGACGACGTGGTTCAGCAGGAAGCCGTAGGGACCTCTGTAGTCGCCGAACGCCGGCAGCCCGGCGAACGCCCACCCGAACAACGAGGCGAGGCCCGCGGCCGAGACGAGGAACATGCTCGTGCGTGCCCGCCGGCTCACTTGCGCTTCCCACGGACGCGCGCGATCGCGCTGAGCACGACGATCGGATAGGCGACGCTCGAGACGACGAGCATGGAGAGCGCGACGTCGGGCGCCTGCAACACCATGAACGCCGCGACGAGCGTGTAGCCGAAGATCCCGCTGACGACGATCTGCTTGAGCGGGTCCCGCGTGAGCACGACGACAGGCGCGCCGAGCGCGACGAGCACGAAGACCGTTGCTTGGAGCGGCACGATCGACGCGATCGTCACTCCGACTCCTCCTCGAAGCGGCGCGCCGCCGCCGCTGTCGACATGACGAGAACGGGATTCAGCACGAAGAGGATCGCGACGGCACCGATCGCCTGCAGGCCCGCCGACGAAACGTGCTCGCGCACGATCACGGCAGCGAGGACGAGCCAGGCCGGGACTGTCGTTGCAGCCGCGGCGTAGTGGAGGCGCGCGTACACGGTCCGCATCAGCACGACGCCGGCGACGCAGAGGAGCTCGGTCGTGACCCCTAGCGCGAGGAGGACATCGACGGCGGCGTTGCTCATCGCCAGCGAGCGAGGAACCGCGTGAAGACGATGCCGCCCATCCACGACATCAGTGCGCCGACGACCGCGACGTCGTAGTACGTGCTGCGGTGGAACCCCTCGGCGAGGCAGAGCAGGGCGAGCACCGTCACAGCGCCGGCACACTCGAGCGCGACGAGCCCGTCGATCGCGCGGCGTCGCACGGCGACGGAGCCGAGCGGAACGAGCCCGACGAGCAGCGCGGTCGCGGCGACGAGGAACGCGTTCACGCCGGCGTCTCCGACCGGTCGAACGGAAGGAGCCGGTGCAGCTCGTGCTCGGAGACCACGTACGCGTTGGGACTGAGGGTGGCGAGGTAGGCGGTCCACGGGTCGGTCGCGTCGGCGGGACGAAACGAGCCGTCCCGACGCGGCCGTGTGAACAGCGCCCACATCAGGAGGGCGAAGTCGACGACGATGATCGGTATGAGCGAATAGAGCGTTGCGACCTTCGCGATCCCTTCGGTCGGATGCGCCTCAGCGCGGGTGCGCGCTACCTCGCCGACTGTCGCGGCGACCGCGGCGACCACGGTCGCCGCGATCCACTCCTGATGGTTCCACTCACCGACGAGCAGCAGCCAGAGCCACCACAGCGTCACGAAGAAGAGGAAGAACGCCGCGACGTGCTTCACGCCGCGGCGTTTTTCCCTATTGGCCTTGCTTAACCCCCGGCTCGCCCCACTCGAGCTGGATCGCGCGGGACGGCATGCCGCCGGGCTTGTTCGCCTCCATGTCCTTCTTGAAGAGCGGCAGCACGACGCGGCCGGCCGCGGACTTCAGCATCATCGCGGTCGCCGTGTACCACGCGAGCGCGGCGGAGATGACGAAGATCCATCCCGCCCAGTGCTCGGTGCCGACATTCGGCGATGTGAGGAACGCGATCGCCGCGACTGCGGAGCCCGCGGCCAGCGTGCCGAGCACCGCGGTGACACCGCCGTTCCCTTCGAGCAGCGCGCCGAGCGTCCCCGAGAACGTCATCGCGGCGAGCGCGATGAACCAGAACCCGAGCGCGTGGTCGAGCGTGCCGCCCGTGTGCAGGACGTGCGTCGACAGCAGCACCTGGAGGAGGCCGTACCCCATCCAGAACGCACCCCACATCCCGTGCATCGCCGTGGCGACTGCGTCGCGTGCCTTGTACGCCCACATGCCGGCGAGGAACTGGGCGATGCCGCCGAACGTCAAAGCAAACGGCCAGAGATAGCCGGGCGTCGCTGCGTTCCCGTACCAGCCCGCCATGTTCGCGGCGACGATGAACGTCGCACCGGCGAAGCCGAACAGCCCGAGGACAGACGGCGCCGCGATCGGCTGCAGATACACCCGCGGCCGGGCGAAGTCGCCGTACCACCCGTCAGGATCGTGGTTGAGCGCGACCCCCGCAGAGGCGCGCTCCCGCCGTTCGTCGATTGTGCTCAATCGAATCAACCCCTTCGCATTACGATCAGTGACGCTTGGCTCATTCCCTCCTGAAAATCCCTGGAAACCTCAAGGTTTCTTCCAGCCGATCCTGAGAAACACCACCGCCGTGGGTCTGTCGAAGCTGCTCGAGCAATGGCCGGTCGTCCGTCAGCTCAAGGAGGGCGACCCGCTCGGCCTGGGGCCCTCGGTGCAGTCGCCGCGCTCGAAGTCCCTGACGCCCCGGATCGACGAGGCCGACCACGTCGTGCAGTCGGTCTGCCCGTACTGCGCAGTCGGGTGCGGGCAGCTCGTCTACGTGAAGGACGGCGAGGTGACGCACATCGAGGGCGACCCGGCGTCGCCGATCTCACGCGGCCGGCTCTGCCCGAAGGGGCAGGCGTCGAAGAGCTACGTGCAGTCGACGCTGCGCGAGTACAAGGTCAAGTACCGGCGGCCGTACGGCACGCAGTGGGAAGAGCTGTCGCTCGACGACGCGATGGAGATGATCGCGCAGCGCATCCTCGAGACGCGCGACGTGACGTGGGAGTACGAGACGCCGGACGGCAAGCCGGCAAATCGCACGACCGCGATCGCGCACCTCGGCGGCGCGACGCTCGACAACGAAGAGAACTACCTGATGAAGAAGCTGTACACGGCTCTCGGCGTCGTCTGCGTCGAGAACCAGGCCCGCATATGACACAGCTCCACCGTCCCCAGTCTGGGGACGTCGTTCGGACGAGGCGGCGCCACGGACTTCCAGCAGGACCTGCAGAACTCCGACTGCATCGTGATCATGGGCTCGAACATGGCCGAGAACCACCCGGTCGGGTTCCAGTGGGTGCTGGAGGCCCGGGAGCGGGGCGCGAAGGTCATCCACATCGATCCGCGCTTCACGCGCACGAGCGCGATGGCGACGAAGTGGGTCGGCATCCGCGCCGGCAGCGACATCGCGTTCCTCGGCGGCGTCGTCAACTACATCCTCCAGAACGACCTCTGGTTCGAGGAGTACGTCAAGAACTACACGAACGCGCCGGTGATCATCGACGAGCAGTACATCGACACCGAGGACGCGGACGGGCTCTTCTCGGGCTGGGATCCCGAGAAGGGGCAATACGACGTCACGACGTGGTCCTACGAGGGGATGGAGACGCACGCGGCGGCCGGCCAGCGCGAGGAAGGGTTCTCGTCGAAGGGCGAGCAGTCCGGCCACGGCGGCCACGGCGGCGGGTTGCAGCACGGCGAGCCGCCGTCGGAGGACATGGACCTCACGCACCCGCGCTGCGTCTTCCAGATCCTCAAGCGCCACTACCAGCGCTACACGCCCGAGTGGGTGGCGGAGACGTGCGGCGTGTCGGTCGAGGACTTCCTCTACGTGTGCGAGGCGCTGACGCAGAGCTCGGGGCGCGAGAAGACGAGCGCGTTCTGCTACGCGGTCGGCTGGACGCAGCACAGCGACGGCTCGCAGATGATCCGCACCGCCTCGA
>JAICWC010000053.1 GCA_025934995.1 Thermoleophilia bacterium
AAGTTCGTGAGCGTGATGCCGCACTCGAAGCCCTGGGTGACCTCGCGGACGTCGTCGTTGAAGCGTCGCAGCGTCGCGATCGTGGTGTCGTAGATGACGGTCCCGTCGCGCACGACGCGGGCCTTGCCGCCGCGCGCCTGCTCGATGTCCTCGGTCAGCTTGTAGATGACGTTGTACGTCCGGATCTCGACGCCCTCGCGCTCGGCGACCGCGCGCGTCTCGGCGTTCGGGCGCACATTGAAGCCGATGACCATGCCGCCCGACGCGGACGCAAGCATCACGTCGTTGTCGGTGATGCCGCCGACGCCCTGGTGGATGACGTTGACGCGCACCTCGGCGTGCTGGATCTTGCCAAGCTCGGAGACGATCGCCTCGACGGACCCCTGAACGTCGCCCTTGATGACGAGGTTGAGGTCCTTGACCATGCCCGCCTGCATCGCCTCGTAGAGGCTCTCGAGCGAGACGCCGCCGGACGGGCGGACCTGCGCGAGCTGCTCGCGCCGCAGACGCTCACCGCGCTTCTGCGCAGCGTCGCGTGCGGTGCGCTCGCTCTCGACGACCCGAGCCACCTCGCCTGCGGGCGGCGGACGGTCGAACCCGAGGATCTCGACCGGGTCGCCCGGCTTCGCGTCTTCGAGCTTCTCGCCCTTGTAGTTGAAGAGTGCGCGCACGCGACCCCACGCGTCGCCGGCGACGATCGCATCGCCGACCTTCAGGGTGCCGCGGTGCACGAGCATCGTCGCGACCGGGCCGCGGCCGACGTCGAGGCGGGACTCGATGATCGGCCCGGATGCCTCGGTGTTCGGGTTCGCCTTCGGGTCGAGCTCGAGGTCGGCGACGAGCAGGATCTTCTCGAGCAGGTCGTCGAGCCCCGTCTGCTGCTTCGCCGAGACGCGCGCGATCTGCGTCTGTCCACCCCACTCCTCGGGCTGCAGCCCCTCGGTCGCGAGGTCCGCGAGCACGCGGTCGGGATTCGCGTCGGGCAGGTCGATCTTGTTGACCGCGACGACTATCGGGACGTCGGCTGCGCGCGCGTGTGAGATCGACTCGCGCGTCTGCGGCATGACGGAGTCGTCGGCTGCGACGACGAGGACGGCGATGTCGGTCACCTTCGCGCCGCGGGCGCGCATGGCGGTGAACGCCTCGTGGCCCGGCGTGTCGAGGAACGTCACCTTCCGTCCGTCGACGTCGACCTGATATGCGCCGATGTGCTGCGTGATGCCGCCGGCCTCGGTCGCGACGACCTTCGCGTTGCGGATCGCATCGAGCAGCGAGGTCTTCCCGTGGTCGACGTGCCCCATGATCGTCACGACCGGCGGCCGCGTGACGAGCGACTCGTCGGTGTCCTCGAACTCCTCCGGCGCCTCGTCCTCGTCGGACGCGTGCTTGATCGTGATCTCCCGCTCGAGCTCGGTCGCGATCAGCTCGACCTCCTCGTCGGAGAGCGACTGCGTCGCGGTCTTCATGACGCCGAGCGTCATCAGCGACTTGATGATGTTCTGCATCGGGACGCCGAGCGCCTGCGAGAAGTCGCGGACGCTGACGCCGGACTCGACGGAGACGGGCCCGGTCGGCGGCGCAGCCGGCTGGCGCGCCTCGCGGCGCGGGCCGTCCTGCTGCCCGCCGCGCGCCTGGCGGCCGTCCTGGCGCGGACGCGCCGCGCCCGTGTCGATGACGACGCGGCGCCGGCGATTGCCGGGGCCGGCGCCGCCACGCGGGCGGAGCGGACGATTGGGCTTGTTTCCTCCGTTATTGGCCATGCGGCTCCTCAGTGTAAAGCGTCGGTTCGATTCGGACGTTCTGGCGCAGCGCTCGTGGAAATGCGCGCTGTGAGATCGCGCGCGCGAAACAGGCGGCATCCCGGCACGTCCACGCTCCGCGGCCGGGCGCCGTCCGGCTCGCGACGAGGACGCCGTCCTCCGCCGCGAACCGTACGAGCTCGGCCTGCGGCCTCGTTCGGCCGCACCCGATGCAGCGCCTGTCGGGCGCCGTTACTCCGACGCCTCGCTTTCGCTTTCGACCGGGATGCCGGCCGGCACTTCCTCGAGCGGCGCCTCCTCGGCGACGGCCTCGACGTCGGCGTCTTCGGCCTCTTCGACCTCTTCCGGCTCGGGCTCCCCGCCGACGCGGTCGGAGCCGGTGCCCTCGAGCGCCTGGTGCGCCGGCACGCCGCAGAAGCGGGAGCCGGGCAGCGCCGCGTTCGGGCACCGCTTGCCGTTCGTCAGGATCGCCGAGCACCGGCCGGAGATGTCCTCACCCTCCTCGCCGCCACCGCCGCCGAAGGCCGCGTCGGCCTCCGCCTGCGCGAACTCGGTGTCGCTCTGGATGTCGATCTTCCAGCCGGTGAGACGCGCCGCAAGGCGTGCGTTCATCCCCTCCTTGCCGATCGCGAGCGCGAGCTGGTCGTCGGGGACGACGACCGTCGCCTCCTTGCCGTCGTCGTCGAGGTACACCTCGCGCACGCGCGCCGGCGACAGCGCTTTCGCGACGAAGCGGGCGGGCTCCGGGTTCCACGGGATGATGTCGATCTTCTCGCCGCGCAGCTCGGAGACGACCATGCGTACGCGCGAGCCGCGCGGGCCGACGCACGCGCCGACGGGATCCACGCCCTGCGTGTGCGACTGCACGGCGATCTTCGAGCGGTAGCCCGGCTCGCGTGCGACGCCCTCGATCGTGACGAGGCCGTCTGCGATCTCCGGCACCTCGAGCTCGAACAGCGTCTTGATCAGCTCCGGGTCGCGGCGGGAGAGGATGACCTGCGGGCCCTTCGTGCCCGAGCGCACCTCGGTAATGACGGCCTTGATGCGCGAGCCCTGCTCGTATCGCTCGCCGTCCACCTGCTCGGAGCGCGGGAGCAGCGCCTCGACCTTGCCGAGGTCGACGAGCACGTTGTTGCGGTCGCCGGCCTGCTGCACGATGCCGGTCACGACCTCGGTGACGCGGTCGATGTACTCGTCGTACATCATCCGGCGCTCTTCCTCGCGGATGCGCTGCAGGATGACCTGCTTCGCGGTCTGCGCCGCGATGCGGCCGAAGCCCTCCGGCGTCACGTCCTCGCGCTTGATCTGATCCGCGGGGATGTCCGCCCAGTCGATGTCGAGATCGTCGTCGTTGATCAGCGTGTGCTGGCGCTCACCGGTCTCTTCCTCGAGCCGCTCGAGCTCTTCGAGCTTCCGCTCGCGTGCATCGTCGAGCAGGCGCTCCTCGATGTCCGGCGGCAGCTCGATCGAGAAGACGCGGAAGTCGCCGCGGTCGTCCATCTCGACGGCGGCATGACGGGACGCCCCCGGCGTCTTCTTGTAGGCGGCGAGCAGCGCGTCCTCGAGCGCCATGACGAGTGCGCCCTCTTCGATTCCCTTGTCGCGCTCGATCTCGCGAACGGCGTCGATGATCTCCTGGCTCATGACCTACCTCTCGTCGATCAGATTTGCCCGCACGATGGTCGCATACGGAATTGCTTTCTCGTCGACAGTCACATGTGTCTCGTCTACGGCGACGACCGCACCCTTCACCCGCTGCTTGTCGCTCGTGCGCAGCTTCACGCGGCGGCCGATGACGTGCGCAAAGTGCGACGGGGTGCGCAGCGGACGCTCGATTCCCGGTGACGAGACATCGACGCTGTATTCGCGCGTGTAGTCGCGGAGCAGCCCGGAGATGTGCTCGCACAGCGCGAGGTCGACGCCCTCCGGGCGGTCGACGTAGACCGTGAAGTGGTCCGGGCTCTGCAGCTCGACGGCGAGGACCTCGACGCCGGGCAGATCGCGCTCCACCCGCGGTGCAATCTCGAGCTGCAGCTGCTTCTCCTTGTCGTGTGTGGTCGTCATGTCGAAAAAAAATGGGCCCGATGGGGCCCATTTCGCCAGAACTGCCGGTCAAAAATGGTGTCGGAAGTGTAGCAATCGGCGGGCGCGCGAGGAGTCGAGCGCCACGTTGCGGGGCCGGCCGGGCGGCGTGAGCCGGCTCCGCACTGGAGCGCCTCGCAGGCGCTCGGCGAAGTCGGTCCGCGAGAGCGCCTCGGGGCCGGCGACGTGCAGGATCCCGGCGAAATCGCGGCCTGCGAGCTCGAGCAGCGCCGTCGCGAGGTCGCGGACGCGGATCGGCGAGCGGATCTCGTCGCGGTGGAACTCGACGTCGTCGTGCCGTGCGAGCGCCTCCTGAGGGCCGTCGGGCGGGCCGTAGAGAAGCGACGTCCGGACGATCGCCGCCCCGGGATGGATGCGCGCGACGAGCTGTTCCGCTTCGAGCTTCTGCTGGCCGTACTCGAGGATGGGACGTGGCTCGTCGTCCTCGGTGTACGGCGCGCCGTGCACCCCGTCGAAGACGAGGTCGCTGCTCAGGTGGATGAGGCGCGCGCCGGCACGGTGAGCGGCGAGCGCGACGTTGTAGGCGCCGCGGACGTTCGTCTCCGCGTCGCCCATCTGGTACGCGGTGTGGATGACCACGTCCGGGCCGTGCTTGAGGAAGCACCGCATGACGGCGTCGCCGTCGTTGACGTCGAGCGTGTCGTGCAAGGTCGACAGCGCAGCCGGCTCCTGCCGCAGCAGCTCGCTGCCGAGATAGCCGGCGCCGCCGGTGACGAGAAGCGTCACTCCAGGGATGCGTACAGATCCACGGGCACTCCGTTCGGGTCGCGCAGCTGTGCATAGCGCTGACCCCAGAACGCGTCCCAGGGCTCCTTCTCACCGGTGAACCCGGCGCCGGTCACACGGGCGTACGTCTCGTCCACCTCAGCCGGAGACGCGCACTCGAATGCAAGGCCGAGCTGGTTGCCGGTCTCGCGCGTCCAGTCGGAGCGAAAGCTCTTCACGATCTCCTCGCTGTCGAGCATGAAGCGGACGCCGTTCGGCAGGAACGTGTCGATGTGTCCCTCGTCCGGCGTCTCCGGCAGCTCGATGCCGAGCAGCCGGTAGAAGCGGATCGACTCCGCCATGTTGCGGACGACGATTCCGAGCGCATTGAGGCTTGGCATCCCGTGAATCTAGAGCACGATCGTCACGGGCCCGTCGTTGACGAGCTCGACCGCCATCTTCGCGCCGAACACGCCCTGAGCGACGTGGATCCCGAGCGCGCGCAGCTCCGCGCAGAAGCGTTCGTACGCCGGCTCCGCCTCCTCCGGAGGCGCGGCGGCCGTGAACGACGGCCGGTTGCCCTTCGCGGTGTCGGCGAGGAGCGTGAATTGCGACACGACGAGCGCCTCGCCGCCGACCTCCAGCAGCGACCGATCGAACCGGCCGGCATCGTCGGGAAAGACGCGCAGCCGCGCGATCTTGCCGGCCAGCGCGAGGGCTGCCTCGTCGGAGTCGCCTCTGGCGACGCCGAGCAGGACGCAGAGCCCCGGTCCGATCTGCCCGACGACCTCGCCGTCGACCCGCACCCGCGCCTCGGAGACGCGCTGGCAAACGGCCCGCATGGCCTCTCAGTCGAGCTCTTTGATCCGCGCCTTGTACTGCTTCGACCGCGGCCGGAGCGAGCTCGCGAGCTTGTAGTGGCCGTTCGCCTCGTGGTCGCGTCCCTGCTTCTGGAGCGCCCGGCCGAGCGCGTAGTGGGCGTAGTCGTCGGTCGGAGACAGCTCGAGCACCTTCCGGAACTCCGCTTCCGCTTCCGTCCAGCGGCCGATGCGGAAGTACGCGATTCCGAGCGCCTCACGGATCGACGCCTTGTCCGGCTCGCGGCGTTTCGCCTTCTCGAGGGCGACCGTCGCCTGTGCCGCCATCCCCTTCTTGAGGTGCGCCCGTCCTTGCTGGAAGAGGCTGTACGTGGTTTCGCTCATGACTCCAAATAGGGAAAGTTCTCTCTCACCAAGTCTGCTGGATGCGTCAAATCGCGGGTCTTCCCCACCTCGATCGCCGTGATCGCGAGCCCCGCGGCGATCGCCCGTTCGAACGCCTGCGAGAGCTCGTACGGCGGGCCGCCGAGGCCTTCCAGGCAGGGAACGAGCTCCGCGCCGAGCCCCCACAGCGGCGCGCCGGACGTCTTGGTCGCGGGATCTCGGTCGAGCACGTTGACGACGAGGCCGTCGACGACGCGCATTCCGAACCGGTGGGGCGGATCGGGTGGCGGCTCGTACCGATAGGCAAGCGCGCCGGCTGCGCCGCGCGCAGCAACCGCGAAGCGCTCCACGTCCCCGGGCTGGAAGACGGTGTCGGCCGCGACGACGAGGAACGGCGGCTCCGCCCCTGCGGCGATGCCGCGCTGCACCGTGTCGGCCGAGCCGAGGACGGACGGCTGTCGGGCAAACGTGACGCGCAGGCCGAACGCGGAGCCGTCGCCGACGAGCTCCTCGACCTGCTCCGCCAGATGCCCGGTGACGACGTAGGCATGCTCGACGCCCGCGCCCGCGAGGTCACGCAAGAGCGTCGCGATCACCGCCCGGCCGTCGATCGGCAGCACAGGTTTCGGCCACGTCTCGGTCAACGGGCGGAGGCGCGACCCCTCGCCCGCCGCCATCACGACTGCGTGTCTCATTCGGCCAAGCCGAGCGAGCGCAACGAAAGGACGCCGCGGACGCGCTCGTGCAGCTCGAGACGAGACCGGATCTGGCGCAGCAGTCGGCGCAGCTCGCGACGCGCATCGCGGGCGGCCGCTTCGGCTCCGGCCGGGGGCCCGAAGCGCGCGGCGGTCGCCGCGGCGACGAACGCGTCGGGCTCGACGGAGAGCTCGTCGCGGACGAGCGCCCCGAGCTCGTGCAGCGTCGCGCTGCGCGCGCCCTCGATCCGCTGGTCGAGCAGGAAGTCCGCGAGCTCTCGTCGGCAGGCGGCTGCGAATCGTCTCGGATCCCGCGTCGCATAGCGGACACGGCGGGCTACGAGCTTTGCGAGGACGACGGCGGCGCCGAGCGCTGCACATACGAGCAGCAGCAGCAGGATCAGGTTGGCATGGCTGCCGTGCGAACGGGGCGCGCTCTGTCCTGTCCTCGCAGTGCTCGGGTTCGATTCGCCGTGGCGTTTCGGATCGGACCGGTCATTCGGGCCGGCGTGCAGCGCGGCAGCGCCGGCGCTACCTGGGATCGGGCCGATCGAACTGCGCGCGTACGGGGCGCTCAGCTCGCCGCGTTCGGGTCTGCCGGCCGAGGGCGTCGGGTCGAACGGCAACCATCCGTAGCCGCGGAACCACGCTTCCACCCAGGCGTGCGCGTCGTGATCCGTGACGATCCAGCGATGGTGCTTCGCGTCGTACCGCCCGCTCGAGAAGCCGACCGCGACACGCGCCGGCACGCCGAGATAGCGCAGCATCAGTGCCATCGCGCCGGCGAATTGCTGGCAGTAGCCCGCCCGCGTCTGCGCGACGAAGCCGACGAGCGGCGGCGCCGATGTCTCCGCCGGGCGGTTCGTGTACCGGAAGCCCCCGCCGACGCGGAACCACCGCACGAGGGCGGTCACGGCCGCGTAGGGCGAGTGCGCATGGGCCGTCACGGCGACCGCCGCGTGCAGCAGCGGCGCGTATGCGGCGAGCGCCGGATGGTCGTCGATGAGCGGCCCGCGCCGCGCGCCCCACAACGGGGCCACAGCGGTCGAGCCGACGCGCCGGAACTCCGCCAGGGCTCGCGGATACCGGGCAGGGACGCGCTCGAGCTGCGCCGCCGTCGGCCGCGGCGCGTAGCTCTCGACGTCGTACGTGAACCCCTGGGTCAAACCGGACGGCAGCCGCGCGAAGCCCGGCGCGATGTCGACGACCGGGGCATCGCCGACGTCGAAGCGGACCGGGTCGCTCGCACCGACGAGTCGCGTGTCCCGCAGGCCGACGACGTGCACGCGCTGCCGCACGAGCTGCGTGCGCTTCGAAACCGGTTCGAGCGCGTCCCCGGGTCGCGGAGTCGATTCGACCCAATGGTCGTCCTCGAAGACGTCGAGCACCGCGGCACGCCAGAAGAGCGAGCGCGGCGGCGCATCGATCTGCAGGACGGTGGTGCGCTTGCGCGGGAAGGTTATGCCCGAGTAATCGGCGTCCCAGACGAACGCGACGCTGACCGGCTTCACCGGCGCGTTGTAGAAGTCCCACTTCTGCCAAGCGACGAGGCCGCCCGGCGAAACGGCGGATGATGCCGTCGCGGCAACCGCCGCCAACAGGACGAGTGCGAGCGCAGGCACCGCGGCGCGCGGCAGGCGCCGCCCCGTCATGCCCGCGAGCACGACGAGCGCTGCAAGGAGGATGGCGATACCGAGCCGTCCCGCGTGCGCCGCGGGGCCGAGCGTCGCCGGCCACCCCGCTCCGACGAGCACGGCGCCGACGGCCGCCGGCGTCCACCGGCGGGCGAGCGCGAACGCGAGCAGCAGCACGAACCCGAAGACGGCCGTCAGGACGACGCCTCGCATCTCGGAGTGCACACGCGGGTCGAAGGGCGTCTTCACGTCGTAGAAATCGAGGAAGCCGCGGCGGAAGTCGCCGCCGGCGCTGCCGAGGTGTCGCGGCCACTCGCCGAAGGCGATGCGCGTCGCGAGGACGACGGACACGACTGCCAGCGGTTGCCAGACGAGCGGCGCGAGCGCGAGAACCAGGATCGCAAGCACGGCGCCGGACGTGTCGTGCGGCGATTCGAGGCGAAGCCAGGCGAGCGCGATCACGAGCGCCGGCAGCACGGACGTGGCGAGCCGTCTACGCAACGCGTTCCTCCCGCGGCGCGAGCTGCTCGGCGAGGTCGCCTCCCGGACGCACGACCGCCACGGGGATGCCGACGGTCTGGAGACGCAGTAGCTGTGGCTCCTTCGTGTTGCCGACGAAGACGAGCGAGACGCCGCGCCGCGACAGCGCGCGCTGGACGAGGCGGTCGGCGAGCGCGCCGTCGACGCGCGACGTGACGACGACGAGCTCGAGAGAGCGCGCGGCGACGCCGGCCTCCGATTGCAGGAGCGCGTACAGCGGCGTCTTGCCGTCGGGCTCGGCGGCGGCGAGCAGCTCGAGCGCGCGATGCCAGTCGCCGGGCGAGTTGACGGCTTGAACGGGGCGCCCGGCCGAATTGATCGCGAGCGCGCAGCGGCGCCCCCGCCGCACGTGCGTCCGCAGGATCGATCCTCCTGCACGCACTGCAACGTCGAACGTCACGGGATCGGTTGCGTCGAGCAGCACGACGACTTCGTCGCGCGGCGCGTCCTCGAGCTCCCTGACCATCAAACGGCCTCGTCGTGCCGTCGAGGGCCAATGCACGGCGCGCAGGGACTCGCCCTGCATGTGCTCGCGCACGCTGTGCAGCTCGTAGCCCGTGGGCCGGCGCATGAGCAGCCGCCGCCCGTCCTGCGCGTGCGAGCCGCCCTCCGAAAAGAGCGCAGGCAGATCGACGAGCCGCGGATAGACGACGAGCGCTTCCGGCTCGCCCTTCACGATCTCGATTCGCGCCAGCCCGAACGGGTCTTCGATCGAGAGCCGTACCGGATCGAAGACGTATCGGCCGCGTCGGACGTTCTGCAACACGTAGCGGCCGCCGCCGTTCTTGATCTCGACGGTGCGCTCGGGGATGCGACCCGCACGCTCGACGACAACGAGCGTCGGCGGCGGGACGAGCGACTGCATCGCGACTTCGAGACGGATTCGCACGTCGGTGTCCTCGACGACGTTGCCCAGGCCGTGGCGGCGAATCGACGGCGCCCGTGCGCTCGCGCGAACCCATGCGATCGCGAGCAGGACCGCGACGAGGAGCCCCGTCGCCACCGGATAGAGCGCCTGCGAGCCGAACACCCAGGCGACGACGTACACGGCGACGCCGAGGGCGAGGGTCGCGCGCCCGCGGCGCGTCATACGGGGACGGGCGTCTTCTCGAGCGCGTCCGTGACGATGTCCGCGCCGGCGAGGCCGGCGGCGCGCGCCTCCGGCCCGAGGATCAGACGGTGCGAGAGGACCGGCACGGCCATCGCCTTCACGTCGTCCGGCACGAGGTACTCGCGCCCGTCCGCGAGCGCGCGCGCCTTTGCGACACGGAGCAACGCGATGCCCGCGCGGGGGCTCGCGCCGAGGTACAGGCGCTCGTCGGCGCGCGTCGCACGGAGGACGGCGACGACGTAGCGTCCGAGGCTCTCCTCGACGTAGATGTCCCGCGCCTGCGCCGCGAGCCGTGAGACGTCCTCGCTGTCGGCGACCGGCTCGAGCGCGTCGAGCGGCGGCACATGCGTCTGCTCGTCGAGCATCCGGGCCTCTTCGGCGAGCGTCGGATAGCCGAGCTGAACGCGCATCGTGAAGCGGTCGAGTTGCGCCTCGGGAAGCGGATACGTGCCCTCGTACTCGATCGGGTTCTGGGTCGCGATCACCATGAACGGCCGCTGCAGCTCGTACGAGAAGCCGTCGACGGTGACCTGGCTCTCCTGCATGCACTCGAGCAGTGCGGCTTGCGTCTTGGGAGACGCCCGGTTCACCTCGTCGACGAGCAGCAGGTTCGTGAAGACCGGGCCCGGACGGAACTCGAACTCGTTCGTTCGCTGGTCGAAGACGTTGACCCCGGTGACGTCGGACGGGAGGAGGTCGGGCGTGAACTGGAGGCGCGAGAACGAGCAGTCGAGCGTGCGTGCGAGCGCTTTCGCGAGCATCGTCTTTCCGACCCCGGGGAAGTCCTCGATGATCAGATGGCCCTCGGCCACGAGGCAGAGGACGACGAGCCGCAGCGTGTCGTCCGATGCGTGGACGACGCGACGCAGGTTGCCGACCACTGCCGCAACGAGGTCGTTCGCAGCGGGCCCTCCGCCGAAGGCGGGGTCTTCCCGGGCGCCGGCGGCTTTGTCGGCGGCGCTTCCAGCGGCCGCGGCCGGCTCAGCCAAGAAGGCGCTCCACTTCGTCGAGGATCGCCGCCGCGATCTCCTCTTTCGGGGCCTTGGCGAGCGCGCGCTCGGGGATGCCCCCCGACACCAGCGTCACCGCGTTGTCGGTTGTGTCGAAGCCGATGTCCGTGCGCGACACATCGTTGTAGACGACGAGATCGACGTTTTTGCGGTGGAGCTTCTCGCGCGCCCGCTCGAGACCCCCGTCGCCCTGGTCGGCGGCGAAGCCGACCAGCACCTGTCCGGCGTGCCGCGAGCCGCCGAGCGCCTGGAGGACGTCGGTCGTCGGCTCGAGCTCGACGGTCCACGTCGCGGCGTCCTTCGGCCGCTTCGCCGCAAGCGCCTGCGCCGGGCGATAGTCGGCGACGGCCGCGGCCATGACGACGACGTCCGCGGCGGGGCCTCGCTCGAGCGCCTCGCGTTCCAGGTCGGCGGCGGACGGCGTCTCGATCACGTCGACTCCTACGGGGGCGGGCACCGAGAGGTTCGAGGCGAGAAGCGTGACGCGCGCGCCGCGCCGGCGCGCTTCGGCGGCGACCGCGACGCCCATTCGCCCGGACGAACGGTTGCCAAGGAAGCGGACGGCGTCGAGCGGCTCGCGCGTTCCGCCTGCCGAGACGAGCACGTGCTTCCCGCGCAGGGCGCTCTTCACGGTCAGGAGCTCCTCGGCCGCGCGGAGGATCTCGTCCGGCTCCGACATCCGGCCCACGCCGAGCTCGCCCTCCGCCGTCTCACCCTCGTCCGGCCCGACGAGCGTGATGCCGCGGGCCCGCAGGGCCTCCGCGTTCGCGCGCGTCGCCGGGTGCGCCCACATGCGCGGATTCATCGCCGGGGCGACGAGGGTCGGCCCGCGGTGCGCGAGCGCGGCCTCGGTCAGGACGTTGTCGGCGAGCCCGTGTGCGAGCTTCGCCAGCGTGTTCGCGGTGCAGGGCGCGACGAGCAGCAGGTCGGCGCGAGTCAGGTGGAGGTAGACGTCTTCGGCCGCGGGCCGCCGCGCGAGCGCGCGAAAGGTCTCGGCGGTGACGAAGCGCTCCGCGCCGGGTGTGACCAGGGGAACGACCTCGTGCCCGGCCTTGACGAGCAGGCGGCAGACCTCGCACGCCTTGTAGGCCGCAATCCCGCCGGACACCCCCAAGAGAACGCGGGCCATAGGTCCAGGATTGTGCCTGGAAAACCCCCCAAGACGGAGCTAGCGCACCGCGCTAGCGACGGCCGAGCTCATTCGATGGGCTCGTCCACCGAACGAGTCCTGACCGCGTGGAGCGCTCGGGAGACCGCGCGCTCCCGAGCGCGGAACACCGTTTCTCGATTACGCGAGCGTCAGCTCGCGTAATCGTACGTCAGCATGCCCTCGGCGACTTCTTCGAGGGCCATGGTGAGGTAGTTCTTCGAGCGCGACTCCACGAGCGGCGGCGGATTGTCGTCGAAGGTGCCCTCACCGAGCTGGTGGTGGTAGTTGTTGATCTGCCGGGCGCGCTTCGCGGACACGATGACGAGCGCATAGCGCGAATCCACGTTGTTCAGCAGGTCGTCGACTCTCGGATGGATCATGGACGGGACATGGTACCGGCAGGCGTCAACAGGCCGCGGACCAGCTCCACGAGCTCCTCGACGGCGGGCTCGAGCTCCTCGTTTCGCACGATGTAGTCGAAATCGCCCGCCTGCTCCAGCTGCTCCCGAGCCAGGGCGATCCGCTCGCCGATCTCCCCCGACTCCTCCGTTGCCCGCTCCCTCAGGCGCCGCTCCAACTCGTCGACCGTCGCCGAGATGAAGATCGTCACGGCGCCGGCGACGTCCGACCTCACGCGCAGGGCGCCTTTCGTCTCGAGCTCGAGCAGCGGCACGTGCCCGTTCGACCGGATCCGCTCGAGCTCCGACCGGAGCGTCCCGTAGCGGTGGCCCGAGACGTACTCGACGTGCTCGAGGAAGTCGCCCGCCTCGATCCGAGCAAGGAAATCCTCGGGCGAGAGGAACCAGTACTCCCGTCCCTCGACCTCACCCGGCCGGCGGTCGCGCGTCGTGGCGGAGACCGTCACCTCGAGATCCGGGATCCGTCTCAGCAGCTCACGGATCAGCGTCCCCTTGCCGGCACCGGACGGGCCGGTGACGACGAGGACCGTCGGACGACTCACCGATTGAAGAGGTCGATCAGCTCCGCGCGCTGCCGGTCGGAGAGACCGCCCACCGTCTTCGACTGACTGATCCGGCACGTGTTGAGGAAGCGCGCGGCCTTCACACGGCCGAACTTCGGGACGGCCATGAGGATGTCGATCACCTTCGCCGTCTCGACGTACTCGGGCGGTGCACCGAGGATCGTCTGGATCCGGACCTTGCCGTCCTTGAGATCCTTCTTCAGCTGGGCGCGCCGAACCCGAACGTCGTTCGCCCGCCGGAGCGCATCCATCCTCTGATCGAGAGAGCGTTCGGGTGCGTGTGTCGGCGTCTTGGCAGCGGGCATGGTCGGGCGCCCGATACTACCAACGTGCCTGCGCGGATCAAGCTGCGTAGACACGCGACTTCGTCGCGGCGTGCGCACAGGCGAAAATGTCGTCCAGATCGACAACGGCGAGCGCGTCTCGAATCCGACTCGGCGCACCCGGGTCGGAGAAGAGCGCAGTACCGATCGCGACGTGCTTCGCACCGCATGCGACCATGTCGACCACATCCTGCGCGGTTGCGACACCACCCATGCCGATGATCGGTAACCGCGTCGCGGCGTAGCACGTGTGCACGGCGTGCAGCGCGATCGGTTTCAGCGACGGGCCCGACAAGCCTCCGCTCCCGCGCGCAAGCACGGTCTCGTGCGTGGACGCATCGAGCGCAAGGCCGCGGAGCGTGTTGATCAACGAGAGCCCGTCCGCGCCGGCGGCTGCAACCGCGCGCGCGACTTCGGCGAGATCGGGATGCGCAGCTGAGAGCTTCGCGTACAACGGGAGCGACGTCGCGAGCCGGCAGGCGGCGACGATCTCCGCTGCGGAATCCGCAGCCTCGTCGACGTTGGGGCACGAGAGGTTGAGCTCGATCGCGTGGATGTCGCTCAAAAGGGCACACGTCTCGGCGTAATCGTCGGCGCTGAACCCGCCGACGGAGATCCAGAGCGGCAGGCCGAGCTCGCGCAGCCGGGGTAGGTGCTCGGCGATGAAGCGGTCGCGCCCGGGGTTGGCGAGGCCGATCGCGTTCAGCATCCCGTGGGCGGTCTCGGCGATGCGCGGGGGCGCATTGCCCTCGCGCGGCAGCGGCGTGATCGTCTTCGTCACGAAGCCGTCGAGCTGTCTCGCCACGTCGGGCGCGACGAGCGCGTCGAGGCAGCCGCTCGCGTTAAGCAGCTGCACTGAGCACCGGCCCCTCCACGCACAATCGCTTGAGCTCGCCGTCGATCTCGACCGCGCAGCCGTAGCAGGCGCCGTAGCCGCAGGCCATCGGCGCCTCCCACGCGAGCTGTCCGGACGGAAGGGCACGCAGCATCGGCTCGGGCCCGCAGGCGAGGATGTCGAAGCCCTCGGGGAGGACGTCGGTCACGAGCACCGGGTCGATCACGACCTCGGCGCCCGGCATCAGCACGGCAGCTTCCGCGTGCAGCTCGGACCGGAAGCCGAGAATCGTCGGCGGGAAGCGGAGCGCCTCGGCGAGGTACGGGAGCGGCGCCATGCCGATGCCGCCGCCGACGAGCAGCGGCCGCTCGACGGTCAGATCGAAGCCGTTGCCGAGCGGGCCGTAGACGTGGATCGCCTCTCCGCGCTCGAGCTCGGCGAGCGCCTGCGTCCCGGGGCCGATCGGATCGATCAGGAAATGCAGCTCGGAGGGCGGCGCGAGGCAGAGCGAGAGCGCGCGCGGCAGGACGCGACCCGGCGCCTCGAGCATGAAGAACTGCCCCGGCGCCCCGGGATCGATGCCGTTTCGCACGAGCCGCAGCAGCGCGTACGGCCCGACCGGCTCGACGCCGACGACGTTAAGCCGTTCGCGTCTCGGCATCGATCCGTTCCTGGAGAGAGACCGCCTGTTCGGCGCGCGCGTTCGCGATCGCGTGCACGGCGGCAGCTGCACCCGCCATGGTCGTGATGCACGGCACGCGGCGTGAGAGCGCCGCTTCCCGGATCGCATACCCGTCCGACCGCGCGTTGCGACCCTGCGGCGTGTTGATGACGAGATCGCAGCGGCCGCGGCGGATCAGGTCGAGCACGGTCGGCTCGCCGGGCTCCGCCTCGCTCAGCTTCTTGACGGCTTCGACGTCGATCCGCGCGCCTTCGAGCGTCGCCGCCGTTCCCTCGGTGGCGAACAACTTGAAGCCGAGCCCCGCGAGCGTCGCTGCGATCGGCACGGCCGCCTTTTGCTCCTCGGGTCGGATCGACAGGAAGACCGCGCCCGATGTGGGCAGGCGACGGCCGGCTGCACGCTCCGCCTTTGCGAGTGCGGTCGGCAGATCCGCGGCGCTCGCCATCACCTCGCCCGTCGAACGCATCTCGGGCGTCAGCACCGGATCGCTGCCGGGGAAACGGTGGAACGGCAGGACGGCGGCCTTCACGCTCCACAACTTCGGCGGACGCTCCTGGGGCAGGCCGAGATCGGCAAGTCGCATGCCGGTCGACAGTCGACATGCTGCGTCGACCAGCTGGACGCCCGTCGCTTTGCTCACGAACGGAACGGTCCGCGATGCGCGCGGATTCGCCTCGATGACACGCACCGTTCCCTCAGGCGTCAATGCGAGCTGGACGTTCAGCAGACCGACGACGCCGAGCGAACGTCCGAGCACGCGCACGATGCGGTGGATCTCCTGCGTCTGCGCCGGCGTCAGCCACGGCGCGGGCAGAACGCACGTCGAGTCGCCCGAATGGACGCCCGCCTCCTCGACGTGCTGCATGACCGCCGCGACGTAGACGTCGGCGCCGTCGCACAATGCGTCGACGTCGACCTCCATCGCCGACTCGAGGAAGCGGTCGACGAGGACACGGCCGACGACGGGCATCTCGCGCACGTCGTCCGCGTCGAAACAGATTCGCATCGCACGACCGCCGAGCACGTACGAGGGGCGGATCAGAACCGGATAGCCGAGCTCGTCCGCCACCTGGACTGCCTCTTCCGACGACGATGCCATCCCCCAACCCGGCGAAGCGATGTCGTGCGCGCGCAGCAGGCCGCCGAACCGCTCGCGGTTCTCCGCGAGATCGACGGCGTCGTACGGCGTCCCGAGAATCGTGTAACCCGCGTCCTCGATCGCGCGTGCAAGCTTGAGCGGGGTCTGGCCGCCAAACTGGATGACGACGCCCTCCGGCCGTTCGCGGTCGCAGATCGCGAGCACCGCCTCGATGTCGAGCGGCTCGAAGTAGAGCCGATCGGATGTGTCGTAGTCGGTGGAAACGGTCTCCGGGTTGCAGTTGACCATCACGGCCTCGTAGCCGAGCTCGCGGAACGTCCACACGGCGTGCACGCAGCAGTAGTCGAACTCGACGCCCTGGCCGATGCGATTCGGGCCGGAGCCGAGGATGACGACGCGCGGCTTGCGTCCGGTCGGCGCGGCTTCGTCCGCTTCACCCCAGGTCGAGTAGTAGTAGTTCGACGACGCCTCGACCTCGCCCGCCACGGAATCGACGCGACGATACGCCGGCCGGACTCCGCATTCCTTGCGCCGTCCGCGCACCGTCGCTTCCGGAACGCCGGCAGCAGCGGCGATCTCCCCGTCACCGAGGCCGAGTCGCTTCAACCGCAGCCAGTCGTCCGCGACGAGCGCCCGAACGTCGGCGCCGGCGAGCGACCGCAGCGTCGACGTGATGCGCTCGATCTCTGCGACGAAGAACGGATGCAGGTCGTCCGGAACGTCAGCGAGGGTCTGCCACGGCGTCGCTGCACCCGTGTCGAGCTCGCGCGACCGCATCGCCTTGAGGAATGCCTCGGAGAACGTGCGACCGATGCCCATCGTCTCGCCGACCGATTTCATCTGCGTGCCGAGCGTGCGATCGGCGCCGGGGAACTTCTCGAACGCGAAGCGCGGGAACTTGACGACGACGTAGTCGAGCGTCGGCTCGAAGCTCGCAGGAGTCGTTCCCGTGAGGTCGTTCGGGATCTCGTCGAGCGTGTAGCCGACCGCGAGCTTCGCAGCGACCTTCGCGATCGGATACCCCGTGGCCTTCGACGCGAGCGCCGACGAGCGGGAGACGCGCGGGTTCATCTCGATCACGCGCACCTCACCGGTCTCGCGGCTGCGCGCGAACTGGATGTTCGAACCGCCGGTGTCGACGCCCACCGCGCGAATGACGGCCGCGGCAGCGTCGCGAAGCTCCTGGTACGCCTCGTCGGGGAGCGTCATCTGCGGCGCGACGGTGACGGAGTCGCCCGTGTGCGTGCCCATCGGATCGAGGTTCTCGATCGAGCAGACGATGACGACGTTGTCGATGCGGTCGCGGACGACCTCGAGCTCGAACTCGTCCCAACCGCGCACGGATTCCTCGACGAGCACCTGGTGGATGGGCGACTCGCGCAACCCTATCTCGACGCGCTCCCGCACCTCGTCCGGCGTCGCGGCGAAGCCGCCGCCGTGGCCGCCGAGCGTGAAGGCCGGCCGAACG
>JAICWC010000117.1 GCA_025934995.1 Thermoleophilia bacterium
CAGCAATCTCAGGACGGACTGCTGCCCCAGCTCTCAGCCCTGGGCGTCAAGCTCTTCAGCTTCCTCGTCGTCATCGTCGAGATCGCGAACAAGCTCGGCGCGCGGATTGGAGTGAGAGAGACCTGATGCTCGACGTCCAGAATCTCGTCAAGACGTTCGCCGGCTCGAAGGGGGAGAAGCGCGGACGCGTCCACGCCGTCGACGGCATCGCGCTGCACGTCGAGGAGGGTGAGCTGTTCACGCTGCTCGGGCCGTCGGGCTGCGGCAAGACGACGACGCTGCGCTGCATCGCCGGCCTCGAGACGCCGGACGACGGCGTCATCACCGTCGCCGGCCGCACGCTGTTCTCGCGGGCCGACCGGATCCGCGTCCCGGCGAACGAACGCGGTCTCGGCATGGTCTTCCAGTCGTACGCCATCTGGCCGCACATGAACGTGCGCGAGAACGTCGCGTTCCCGCTGCAGGTCATGCCGCGCGGCAAGCGGCCGTCGCGCTCGCAGGTCAAGGAGCGCGTCGAGCGCGCGCTCACGGTCGTGAAGCTCGACCAGCTCGCGTCGCGCCAAGCGACGGATCTCTCGGGCGGCCAGCAGCAACGGCTCGCGCTCGCGCGTGCGCTCGTGATGGAACCGCCGTTGCTCCTGCTCGACGAGCCGCTCTCGAACCTCGACGCGAAGCTGCGCGACGACATGCGGTTCGAGCTGAAGCGGCTGCAGCGCGAGCTCGGGATCACGGGCGTCTACGTCACGCACGACCAGGTCGAAGCACTCGCGATGTCGAACGTCGTCGCCGTCATGCGCGACGGCAAGATCGAGCAGGTCGGCCGCCCACGCGACGTCTACGAGAAGCCGAGCTCGCGCTTCGTCGCCGACTTCATCGGCACGTCGAACTTCATCGACGGAACGATCGAGGCGGCGGAGGGCTCGTCGTATCGCGTCCGCACCGACGACGGAGTGCTCCTCGTCCCGTCCGATGCGACGTTCCACGTCGGCGACAAGGTCGTCGTCGCCGCGCGGCCCGAGCACATCGAGCTGACGACGGGCGCGACGAACGGCAGCGCGCCGAACGCATGGCACGGGCGCGTCGCCGTGCGCTCGTTCCTCGGCGAGGTCGTCGACCACGTCGTTTCCGTCGGATCGCGCGAGTTGCGCGCACGCTGCAACTCGAAGGTCTCGATTCCGCCGGACACCGACGTGACGGTGCGGTTCCACGAGGAGGCGTTCTCGCTCATCCCCGCGGGTGAGTAGGTTCCGGGCGCTCGCGCCCGTCTACGTCTCGGTCTTCCTGTTCGTCGCCGGCAACTCGGCGCTCACCGTGCTCATTCCCGTTCACCTGGCGCGGAACGGGCATCTGTCGACGGCGGCGATCGGCCTCGTCGTCGGCGCCTTCGGCCTCTCCTCGCTCGTCGCGCGGCTACCGGTCGGGCTCGCGTACACGGCGCGCCGCGGGAACGCATTCCTCGTCGCCGGCGCGGTGCTCAACGCGGCGGCGTATGCACTGCTGCCGGTCGTGCACGGCGCGCCGCTCTTCGCGCTGTTGATGGCGCTGAACGGGATCGGCTGGTCGATTGCGACCACGGCGCAGCTCGCGCTCCTCGTCGCGCGTCCGCCGGGCGGCGTCAGCACTGCCGCGGCGATGGGGTGGTTCTCGGGCGCCACCGGGCTCGGGAACATGGCGGCCGGAGTCCTGGGTGGATTCATCGCCGACCAGATCGGGCTCGGCCCGACCTTCTACGTGCTCGCAGTCACTCCGCTCGTCGGCGCGCTGCTGATGGTGCGGACGTCACAGGTGCTCGAGCAGCCGGCCGAAGAGGCGGAACGCCCGTCGTGGCGGCTGCTCGGACAGATGCCGCTCGCCCTGTGGGCGGGCGTGCTCGTCATGTTCTTCATCAACGGCCTCAATGCCCTCCAGAACACCTTCTATCCCGTGCTCGCCGTTGCGGCCGGCCTGTCGCTGACGCAGATCGGCGCCGCGTCGAGCATTCGCTCCTGGGCCTCGTCGTCGTCGCGGTTCGGCAGCGGGCCGCTGTTCCAGCGGTTCGATCCCGCCGGTCTGACGCTGCCCCTGATCGTGCTCGGGACGCTCGCGACCGTCGCGATCCCGTCCGTGATCGACTCGTTCCTCCTGCAGATCCCGCTCTTCCTCTTCACCGGGCTGTCGCGCGGCCTGCTCCGCGTCACCGGCAGCGCGGACGCGTTCGATGCCGTCGGCGACCGCGGCCACGGGCTCACCTCCGCGTTGCTCTACGGAGGGCTCGATCTCGGGAAGATCGTGCTGCCCGTCGTGGGCGGCGTCGTCGCAAACGTGTGGTCGATCGCGACGATGCTGCGCGTGGTCCCACTCGGCCTGCTGCTGCTCTACCTGGCGCTGGGGCTGCCCGCGCGCCGCCGTGCAGCGATCAACGCGGTGTAGAGCATCCGCCACGGGATGTCGGCGTGCTCGAAGCCGCCGGCTTCCATCCACGCCGCGTGCTGATCGGCGCGCGCGAGCGGGTAGTCGTGGCGATGCGGCTTCAGCTCCTTCTTCCGCTCGCCCGTGAACCGGCCCCGGATGCGGCGGTACGCCTGCTCGAGCTCGCCGGTCGCGCCGACGTGGTCGAGGTTGAAGACGAAGCCGCCCGGCTCGACGATCGCACCGACGACTCGGTACACCTCGGCGAGCGCCTCGGGCGACAGGTGGTGGAGCGCACGGGAGCTGCAGACGACCGATGCCGGTTCGATCGCGGCGGACGCGAGGTCCTCGACGTCGGTGAGGACGTAGGTCACGCGGTCGCCGAAGCGTGCGAGCTGCTCGCGCGCCTCGTCCTGCATCGGCGCCGAGACGTCGACCCACGTGCCGCGCGCAGCCGGGAAGGCGTCGAGCCACTCTGCGAGATACGGCCCGTGCCCGGACCCGAGGTCGACGACGTGCGAGACCTCGATCCCGGCGTCCTCGACGAGCGCGAGCGAGATGCGGCGGGGCAGGACGAGCATGTCGGCGATCACGTCCTCGCCGAGCCACTGGCCGACGTATTCCGCCGACTCCCAGGAACCCATCTCCGTGCTCACGAGGCGAAGATTATCAGTTTGGTATAACCTTTCTACTCTTGCGAACGACTCGCGACAAGCGTTTCTCCCGCAGCGAGCTGCAGCGGCTCGGGATCCTCGGCTCCGCCGTCGGCTGCCTGCACCTCGTCGGCTGGTCGCTCTTCGTCTGGTATGCGCGGTCGAACCCGGCGCTCGCCGGCCTCGGGACGCTCGCGTACACGTTCGGCCTCAGGCACGCCTTCGACGCCGACCACATCGCCGCGATCGACAACACCGCGCGCAAGCTCCTGCAGGACGGCCGCCGCTCGATGGGCGTCGGCTTCTTCTTCTCGCTCGGACATTCGTCGATCGTGCTCGGGCTGACCGCGTCGCTCGCGCTGGCCACGAGGGCGGTCGGAGCCCACATGCCTACGCTTCAGTCGTACGGCGGCGTCGTCGGTACCTCCGTGTCGGGCGTCTTCCTGCTCTTGATCGGCCTGCTCAACCTCGCCGTCCTGCTCGACGTGCTCGGCGTCTTCCGGGCGATGAAGCGTGGCCGCTATGACGAGAGCAAGCTTCAGCAGCGGCTGCTCGAGCAGGGCTTGATGTCGCGGATGTTCCTGAAGCGGATCGGCGATCGCATCGACAAGAGCTGGAAGATGTACCCCCTCGGCATCCTCTTCGGTCTGGGCTTCGACACGGCATCGGAGGTCGCGCTGCTCGCGGTCGCCGCCGGCGTCGCGACGCACCACGTCCCGTTCCTCGCGGTCCTCTCGCTGCCGATCCTCTTCGCCGCCGGGATGTCGCTGATGGACACGATCGACGGCGCGTTCATGAGCCGCGCCTACGGCTGGGCGTTCTCGAGCCCGGTGCGCAAGGTCTACTACAACATGACCGTCACGACGCTGTCGGTCCTCGTGGCCCTGGTGATCGGCGGCGCCGAGGTCGTGAAGGTCCTGGCCCATCGCGGGCCGGACATCTCGAAGCTCGGCTACGTCGTCGTCGGTCTGTTCGCGGTGACCTGGCTCGTGTCCGCGGTCGTCTGGAAGGTACGCGGGATCGAGCGCCGCTGGACGGCACAGCTCGAACGCCCGTGAAGGCACACACGCACGCGCCGCACGTGCTCGCAGACGTGACCGCGATCCGGTCTGCTGGGCGGCGCGTCACCCGCCAGCGTGCGCTGATCTGGGACGTGCTGATGCGGGCCGAAGGCAGCCATCTCTCGGCGCGCGAAGTGGCCGCCGAGCTGCCGGAGCTCCACCAGGCGACGGTGTACCGCGCACTCGACGTGCTCGTCGCCGAAGGCCTCGCGCGGCGCACCGAGATCGACGGCCGCTCGCTCTACGAGATCGCGGCCGAGCATCTTCACCACCACGTCGTCTGCACGTCGTGCGGCGCGGTGCACCACGTGCACGACGAGACGGTGCGCAACGCGTTGCAGAAGGTCGCGCGCGAGTCCGGCTACGCGCTCGCGGAGGAGGAGCTGACGTTCCGCGGGGTCTGCCCGGCCTGTGCGGCGGCTACTTCTCTTCCAGCTTGAGCGCGGCGCTGTTGATGCAGTAGCGGATACCCGTCGGGTGCGGCCCGTCGGGGAAGAGGTGGCCGAGATGGCCGCCGCAGTTCGAGCACATCACCTCGGTGCGCACCATCCCGTACGACGTGTCGGTCTCCTCGTCGATCGCGTCGCCGTTCGCGGGTGCGTAAAACGCGGGCCAGCCGCAGCCGGAGTCGTATTTCGTCTCCGATTCGAACAACGTAGCGCCGCAGCCGGCGCAGACGTACGTGCCGGGTTCGAAGGTGTGGTCGTACTCGCCGCTGAAGGGCGCCTCGGTGCCCTTCTCACGAAGGACGCGATATTGCTCCGGCGTCAGCTCCGCCTGCCACTCCGCTTCGGTCTTCTCGATTCGGCTCATGACCGCGAATGGTACGAATGGGGGGTGAGCCAAGTCGAGCGCCCACGGATCCGCCTGATCTTCGGCGCGCTGATGCTCGTCATCCTGCTCGCGTCGCTCGACCAGACGATCGTCGCGACCGCGCTGCCGACGATCGTCGGCGACCTCGGCGGGCTGCAGCACCTCTCGTGGGTCGTGACGGCGTATCTCCTCGCATCGACCGTGACGGGACCGCTGTACGGCAAGCTCGGCGACCTCTATGGCCGGAAGGGAACGCTGCAGGTCGCGATCGTCATCTTCCTCATCGGCTCGGCGCTCTGTGGCATCGCGCAAAACATGCCGGAGCTGATCGGATTCCGGGCTCTTCAGGGGCTCGGCGCGGGCGGCCTGCTCGTGACGACGATCGCCGTCGTCGGCGACATCATCCCGCCGCGCGACCGGGGTCGCTACCAGGGCGTGTTCGGTGCCGTGTTCGGGGTGTCGACCGTGATCGGCCCGCTGCTCGGCGGCTTTTTCGTGGACAACCTCTCGTGGCGCTGGATCTTCTACGTCAATCTGCCGCTCGGCGCGCTCGCGCTGTTCGTGATCGGCGCCGTCTTCCATGCACGCACGAGTCGCGTCGAGCACGCAATCGACTACCTCGGTGCTGCGACGCTCGCTGCCGGTCTCTCCTGCGTCGTGTTGTTCACGAGCCTCGGCGGAACGACGTTCGCGTGGGGCTCCGGCCAGTCGATCGCGCTCGCCGTGATCTCGTTCGTGCTGCTCCTCGTCTTCGTGTTCGCGGAGCGGCGCGCGAGCGAGGCGATCCTGCCGATGGAGCTGTTCCGCAACCGCATCTTCTCCGCGTGCGCGGCGATCGGCTTCATCATCGGCCTCGCAATGTTCGGGTCGATCACGTACCTGCCGGTGTTCCTGCAGATCGTGAAGGGAATGAGCCCGACGCGCTCCGGCCTGCAGCTGACGCCGATGATGGCCGGCCTGCTCGTCACGTCGATCGGCTCCGGCAGGACGATCAGCCGCTGGGGCAGGTACAAGCCGTTTCCGATCGTCGGGACGGCGGTGATGACGGTCGGCATGTATCTGCTCTCGCGGTTGAGCATCCACTCGACCGGCATGGACGCCGCCCTGTACATGCTCGTGCTCGGCCTCGGCCTCGGCATGGTCATGCAGGTGCTCGTGCTGGCGGTGCAGAACGCGGTCGACCCGCGGCACATGGGCTCGGCGACGTCGGGGACGATTTTGTTCAGGCAGATCGGCGGCTCGGTCGGCATCGCGATGTTCGGGGCCGTCTTCGCGAACCGTCTCCATTCCGAGCTCGTGTCGCGCGGCGTCCACGCGGCGTCGCGGACGCCGAGCCCGGCGGCGATCCGACGGCTGCCCGTGGCCGCGCAGCACGCGTACGCCGGTGCGATCTCGGCGTCGCTCCACCCGGTGTTCGTGGTTGCGGCCTTCATCTCCGTCTTCGCGTTCCTGCTGACCTGGCTGCTGCGCGAGTCGCCGTTGCGCGCGACGGTGCGTCCGATGGACGGCGAGGAGTTCACGTCGTCTGCGTCGCACGAGGACTTCACCCCTGAGCGAGCCTGAGCGCGTCGAGCTGAACGACCGCGCCGACTGGCGCGCGTGGCTCGAGCGGAACCACGCGTCGGCGAGCTGCGTGTGGCTCGTCACGTTCAAGAAGTCGGCCGGCAAGCCCCGCATCGACTACGAGGCGGCGGTCGAAGAAGCGCTCTGCTTCGGCTGGATCGACAGCAAGTCGAAGGCGGTCGACGACGAGCGGACGTCGCTCTACTTCGCGCCGAGGAGGCCCAAGAGCAATTGGACGGAGGGCAATCTCGAGCGGGTACGGAGGCTCGAGGAGGCAGGGCTGATGACCCCGGCCGGGCGAAAAGCCCTGCCGTCCGGCTAATGCTGCTACGCTGATTGCACGGATGGCACAGGGCCGTCCCGTGAGATTTCAGCTTCTCGTTCCTCCTTGCGTGGTTTCGAGTCGTGTGATCTCGAACCACAAGCACTGAACAGGAGTCGAACACATATGGAAACGTTTGAAGCGCTCGGGGTGAGCGCGCCTGTCGCGCAGGCACTTGCCGCGCGCGACATCGTCGCGCCGTTCCGCATCCAGACCCTCGTCCTTCCCGACGCCCTCGCCGGCCGCGACATCCTCGCCAAGGCGCCCACGGGCTCCGGTAAGACGATCGCCTTCGGGATTCCGATCGTCGAGCGCGCCGAGCGCTCCGCGACGCCCGAGGCCCTCATCCTCGTCCCGACGCGCGAGCTCGCGCTGCAAGTCGCGGAGGCACTCGAGACGTTCGCCCGCGCGAGGAAGCTGCAGGTGGGCCTCGCCTACGGCGGGACGCTGGTCGGCGCGCAGGCCAAGAAGCTTCGCGGCGCGCACATCGTCGTCGCGACTCCGGGCCGTCTGCAGGATCTCGTCGACCGCCGCCTGATCTCGCTCGACGGCATCCGCATCCTGGTCCTCGACGAGGCCGACCGGATGCTCGACATGGGTTTCCGCCCGCAGGTCGAGAAGATCGTCCGCCGCGTTCCCCGCGACCGGCAGACGATGCTCTTCTCCGCGACGCTCGACGGCGAGGTCGGCGATCTCGCGCAGGCGTACACGAACGATCCGTCGCGCTTCGAGGCGCGCCGTGAAGAGACCGAGGACGACGGCGAGATCGAGCACCATTTCGTCCCCGTCACGCCCGACGGCAAGCTCGACACGCTCGTCGAGCTGCTCGAGGCCGAGCCGGGACTATCGCTCGTCTTCGTGCGGACGAAGCGCGGGGCGGATCGCCTCACGGACAAGCTCAAGCGGCGTAACATCCCCGCTGCAGCAATGCACGGAGACATGGGACAGTCGCAGCGCGAGCGCGCGCTTGAGCGCTTCCGCAGCGGCAAGGTGACGACGCTCGTCGCCACCGATGTGGCCGCGCGCGGGCTCGATCTCGACGACATCGAGCACGTGATCAATTTCGATCCGCCGGAGGACGACAAGGGTTACGTCCACCGGGTCGGACGCACCGGCCGCGCGGGCCGGAGCGGTCGCGGCAGCACGCTCGTGCTGCCCGATCAGCAGGCCGACGTCAGCCGCGTTGCGGCGATGGCCGGCCATCGGGAGAATTTCGAGAGCACTGGTATGCGCACTGCCCGCCCGAAGCTCGTGTACACGAGTCGTCGCGGCCGGCGCTCGCGCTGGTAAGGCAGGGGAGGTGAAATAGATATGGCTACAGGCACTGTTAAGTGGTTCAGCGACGAGAAGGGCTACGGCTTCATTACGCCGGAGGACGGGTCCAAGGATCTGTTCGTGCACTTCAGCGGCATCTCGGGTGACGGCTTCAAGTCGCTCGCCGAGGGCGCGCGTGTCGAGTTCGAGGCGACCGAGGGTCAGAAGGGCCCGCAGGCGACGAACGTTCGGCTCGTCGGCTAGTCCCCTGTTCGAACCGCACTGTGGTAGCTAGGGCCCCGCATCGGCGGGGCCCTACTCGTCTCGGGTGAGCGCCCGCTCGAGCTCGGGGCGGCCCATGGGCTCGCCGTGCGCGGGCAGGACGAGCTCGATCGGCAGGTCGAGCAGCGGGCGGAGCCGCTC
>JAICWC010000133.1 GCA_025934995.1 Thermoleophilia bacterium
GTGCCGACGGTCGAGCGCGGGTTCCGCGACGTCGTCTTCTGGTCGATCGAGATCGCCGGGCTGAGGCCGTCGATGTGGTCGACGTCCGGCTTCTCCATCATCTGCAGGAACTGGCGGGCGTACGCGGAGAGCGACTCGACGTAGCGGCGCTGCCCTTCGGCGTAGATCGTGTCGAAGGCGAGCGACGACTTGCCGGACCCGGAAAGGCCGGTGATGCAGATCAGGCGGTTCCGCGGCAGCCGGACGGTGATGTCCTTGAGGTTGTGCTCGCGGGCGCCGTGGACAACGAGCTCGTCGGCAGCCATGCGACGCCCATTGTACCGGGGGAACGTATGTTCGTGCTAGCGCTTCTTGACGCGGTGCGGGAGCACCGACCACGAGGCGGTGTTGCGCTTCGAGGGGAAGAGGTCGCGCCAGTCTTTGATCACGAGCCACGAGCCCACGGCGATACCCGCGTCGAAGCGCCCGGTGACCTCGGTGTGGTCGGTCAGGGCGAGAGCGACGAGCAGCGCCAGTACGGCGAAACCGAGCGCGAACTCGTGAATCCGTTGCCCAAGCACGTACACACGCGGGCCCAGCTCATGCCGCTCCAGCTTCAACACGCCGGGCAAGGTATCGGCGTTTTGTGAGAAGCCGTTAACCGGCCAGGCGCTGCACGACCGCGGAAACCTCGCGCGCCCGCGGCACGCAGTCGATCTCGAGATCGCCGGCGACGAGCGTCCCATAGCCCAGCATCCGGCCGAGGAGCGACTGGTCGAGCTCGACCGTCCCGACCTTCGCAAGCCGCACCGTGGCAGCCCGCTTCCGCACCACTCCGTGCACCACGGAGAGCTTCTCGGTCGTGACGATCACGTGTGTCCGATCCCAGCGCAGCACCGCCGCGAGCGCATAGGCGGCGGCCGCGAAGAGCAGGAAGGCGCCCGCGAACGACGCCGGCCAGTTCAGCAGGACGCCGGTCCCGCCGGCCAGCGCGAGCAGCAATGCGCGGCCCAGCGGCCGCACGAGTACGATCCCGTGACGCCGCTCGTCGACGAAAACCTGTTCGGCCATTGGGATTGCTGCGTTCGACAAGTGGGCAACAATCCCTCGCCATGGGCCTGACAGCACGCCGCGCGGCAGTCGCGACGCTCGTCGGCCTGAGCGTCATCGTCGCCGCCCTCGCACTCTGGAAGATCAAGGTCGTCATCGCCTTGCTCTTCTCCGGCTTCATCGTCGCTGCGGCGATGCGGCCGAGCATCGAGTGGCTCGAGCGCCGGGCCCGCATCCCGAAACCGCTCGGCGTCCTCATCCACTATCTGGTCGTCGGCGGCCTGATTGCCCTCGCTCTCTGGCTGCTCGTGCCGCGCGCGATCACACAGGTGCAGCAGGCAACGAGCGGCAACTCACTCCACCACGCGGCGACGCACTCGAGCGGGATCAAGCACCAGATCCTGACGAGCATCGACAAACGTCTCCGCAGACTGCCCTCCGGCTCGAAGCTCATCCATCCAGCGGTCGAGATCACGAAGACGGCGTTCGAGGTGCTGGTCGGGATCTTCTTCGTCTTTGCCGTCGGCGCGTACTGGATCTTCGAGCGCGACAAAACGATCAGCCTCGTTCAATCGATGGCCTCGCGCAAGCACCGCCGCGTCATCCGCGACACGTGGGTCTTGATCGACCAGAAGCTCGGCGCCTTCGTCCGCGGCGAGATCCTCCTCATCATCTTCGTGGCCGTGCTGCTCTCGACCGGGTTCTATGCAATCAGCCTTCCCTACTGGTTGCTGATCGGCTCGTTCGCCGGCCTCGTCGAGCTCGTCCCGATCATCGGACCGCTTGCCGCCGGCGCGCTGGCCGTCGGCGTCGGGTTGACGCAGAGCTGGCACATGGGGCTGTTCGCGGGGTTGATCGTCCTCGGCGTGCGCCAGTTCGAGGACAACATCGTCGTTCCGAAGGTGCTCGGCCACGCAACGGGGTTGTCACCGCTCGTCGTGCTCTCCTCCGTGACCGCGATCGGCATCCTGCTCGGCGCCGCGTACGTCCTCCTCGCGATCCCGATCGCAGCCGTGCTCGCGACGCTCGTCGACGTGGTCGTGCGCGACGTCGACCCGGCGGAGCAGGACGTGCCCGCGGTGTTGTTCGCGGGCGCGAAGGAAGACGGCGGCTAGGCCTTGCGCCAGCGGCCGAAGACGAGGCCGCCGAGGGTGAAGCCGAGGCCGAAGGTGCCGACGGCGAAGCCGCCGATCGCGATCGCCTTGCGCGCGGGTGAGAGCCGCTGCCAGCGCCCGAGCGCCTCCTGCTCCTCCTCGGTCAGGGACTCGCCGCGGCGCTGCTTTCGCATCGCGCCGCCGGCGCGCAGACCGAGATACAGGTCGTCGAAGATCTCGGAAGAGTCGTCGGCCATTGCGTTCATTCTCGAATCTATAGCCTCATTCGGTCGTGGCGGCTCGCATCCTCCATGTATCCGATCTCCACGCGGGTACACGCGAGGACCCGGAGGTGGAGGCCGCGCTCCACAGTTTGCTCGACCGGGTGGACGCCGAGCTGATCGTCGCCTCGGGCGACCTGACGCACCGCGGGCGCCGCGACCAGCATGAGCGGGCGCACCGTTTCCTCACGTCGTTCGGGCTGCCCGTGCTGACCGTGCCGGGCAACCACGACATGCCGTACTCGTTTCCCGCACGGCTGACGCAGACCTACACCGAGTTCGAGCGGCAGTGGGGCGAGCTCGAACAGACCCACGCCTCCCCCGCGCTGCACGTGATCGGGCTCAACTCTTCTCGCCGCTTCCGCCAGCAGGGCGGCGCGCTGCACACGGAGCAACTCGAGAACGCGGCGCGGCGCTTGCAGGAAGCGCAGGACGGCGCGTATCGCGTCGTCGTCCTCCATCACCACATGGTCGGCGCGCCCTGGCGCGCGGCGCGCAAGCACCCCGTGTCGCACCGCAACCACGTGCTCCGTGCGCTCGTCGAGGCGGGCTCCGACCTGATCCTCGCCGGGCACATCCACCAGGCGGCGCTCAGCGAGCGGCACGAGTTCGAGGTGATCGAGGGCGATGTGCGCGCTGCGGTCGTCTCGATCGCCCCGGGGCTCGGACAGCCGCGGCCGCGTCGGCTCGGCGAGGCACGCGGACTGCACGTCTACGAGGTCGGGGAGCGGACGCTCACCGCCGACACGTACATCTGGCGCGGCGGCGACTGGGGCCACACGGCGCGGCGGGTGTTCCCGCGCGGCCTCGGCCCGCTCGCGATCACCTCGTGAGCGTTCGCCCCTGGCGCCGGCGGTACAGGTAGACGAGGCCGGTCGAGACCAGCACCGAGAAGACGAAGCCGGCCGCGCGATGCCAGAGGAGCCCGGCGAGCAGCCCGCCGAGGAAGGAGCCGGCGAGCCCGATCGCGATCGTCATCCAGATGCTCATCGGATCGGGGCCCGGGAGCGCAAGGCGCGCGAGGGCGCCGACGACGAGGCCCCAGACCGCGAGGAAGACGATCAGCGTGATCACTGGCGCAATCTCTCCAGCAGGCGCAGTCGCGAAGCCTCGTATTCGTCGTCGCTGAGGACACCGGCGTCGTGGAGCTCCTCGAGGCGGCCGAGGAAGTGCGCCGGGTTCTCGGTCGGATCCTCGGCGGCGCCGGGTCGTGCCGCCGTCGGACGGGCGTGCGGCTGTGGCACGGCGAACGGGCTGCCGATCGAGTCGGGGTCGATGCCGGCGCGCTCGAGCCGCTCGCGGTATTGCGGGACGCCCACGCCCTTCTGCGGGAACTTGTACGCGTCGGGCCCCCAGAGCGCCCGCTTCTGGACGTACTTCCTGTACAGCCCGACGAGGACGATCGCGGCGAGGAAGCCGCCGATCGAGACCGCCGACGGGTCGCGGCCGACAATCGCCACGGCGATCGCGCCTCCGATCGCCGTGCCGGCGAGGCCGATGACGATCGTCAGCCACAGCGGCATCGGATCGGGCCCGGGGATGGCGAACCGTGCGAGCATCCCGGTGACGAGGCCGGTGAAGATGGCGGAGACGATGAGACTTGCCATTGATGCAGCGTAATACCGCCGTACCCTCTGCGCCCTATCTCTTCGCGCTCCAGCTGAAGGGCGAGGCCGGCGACTACACGGACGAGCTGCCCGCGCTACGCGACGTCGAGCGCGTCGAGCTCCACCCGCGCGTCACATTCCTCGTCGGCGAGAACGGAAGCGGGAAGTCGACGCTCGTGGAGGCGCTCGCAGTTGCGCTGAAGCTGAATCCGGAGGGCGGCACGCGCCTGCAGCAGTTCGCGTTCGCGACCCGCTCGTCGCACTCGCAGCTGCACCGGCGGCTGCACCTCGAGCGCGCGCCGCTGCCGCCGCGCAACGCGTTCTTTCTCCGGGCGGAGAGCGTGTTCAACCTCGCGACCGCGATCGAACAGGCTCCGGAACCGATCAGGGCACTGCAGGACGTCTTCCAACAGCCGTTGCACGAGCAGTCGCACGGCGAGTCCTTCCTCGACATCGCGATCAACCGCCTCGGCCCGCGCGGCCTCTACGTGTTCGACGAGCCCGAGGCGGCGCTCTCGGTGCGCGGCCAGCTCGCCCTGATGCGACGCATGCACGAGCTCGTCGTCGAGCATTCGCAGTTCGTCGTCGCCACCCACTCGCCGATCCTGCTCGGCTATCCGGATGCGTCGATTCTCGAGCTGAGCGACGACGGCATCCGCACGATCTCGTTCGACGAGGCCCCGCAGGTCGAATTGACCCGCGCGTTCCTCGACGATCCGCAGCGGTTTCTCCGCCACCTGCTGGCATGACCGGCTTCATCCGGTCCGTGACTTTCGACCGTGCGGCCGTCGACACCGAGCGCTACCCGTTCTCGATCCCGGCCCTACGCGGACTGAAGACGCTCGTACTGGACGAAAGCGTCACCTTCCTCGTCGGCGAGAACGGCAGCGGTAAGTCGACGCTGATCGAGGCGATCGCGGTTGCGGCAGGCTTCAACGCCGAAGGCGGGACGCGCAACATGACCGTCTCGACCCGGGCTTCTCACTCCGACCTGCACGACCACCTCCGCTTGGTGCGAGAGCCGAAATCTCCGCGCGACGGTTACTTCCTACGAGCGGAAAGCTTCTTCAACGTCGCCACGCACATCGAAGAGTTGGATGCAGAGCCGGCCGCGGCGCGGTCGATCATCGAGTCGTACGGCGGTGTGTCGCTCCATGAGCAGTCGCACGGCGAATCGTTCCTGGCGCTCGTGCTCAATCGGTTCGGCGGGCGCGGTCTCTACATCCTCGACGAGCCGGAGGCGGCGCTATCCCTGCGGGGCCAGCTGGCGCTCATGCGGCGTATGCACGAGCTCGTCGGCGACGAGTCGCAGTTCATCGTGTCGACGCACTCGCCGGTGCTCCTCGGGTATCCAAACGCGCTCATCTACGCCCTTACGGAGACCGGAATCGAGACGACACCGTATGAAGAGACCGAGCAGTACGAACTGACGCGGTCGTTCCTCGACGACCGCGAACGGTTTCTCCGCCACCTCTTCAGCGACGACGACTGACTGCTACGCGTGCACGTGCTCGCGGACGCGCGGCGCGGCCGCCGTCTCGAGCCGGCCGAGGAGCTGCCAGGTCACGTCCGCGATCTCGTCGACCGCGCGCTCGAACGCGGCCTCGTTCGCGACGGACGGCTTGCGGTAGCCGCTGATCTTGCGCACGTACTGCAGGGCGGCCGCACGTGCTTCTTCACGCGACGCCGCGGGTTGGACGTTGTAGAGCGTCTGGATGCTTCTGCACATGGCTAGGCCACCTCCTGTAACGCGTTCAATTCACGGCGGAGATCCTTCACTTCGTCGCGCAGCTTCGCCGCGTACTCGAAGCGCAGCTCCTCGGCCGCGACGTACATCTCCTCCTCGAGCGTGATGACGAGCTTCTCGAGCTCCTCGCGCGACATGCCTTCGACCTTCTTCGAGCCGCGACGGCGACGTGCCGGCACGTGCGGCGCCTCGAGCGCGAGGAACTCCGCGATGTCCGACACGCCCTTCGTCACCGACAGCGGAGTGATGCTGTGCTCTTCGTTGTGCGCGATCTGGATCGCGCGGCGGCGGTTTGTCTCGTCGAGCGCTTCCTTGATCGCCTCGGTCTGCTTGTCCGCGTACATGAGCACGCGGCCGTTCACATTGCGCGCGGCGCGCCCGATCGTCTGGATCAGGGACGTCCGGCCGCGCAGGAACCCTTCCTTGTCCGCGTCGAGGATGGCGACGAGCGACACCTCCGGCAGGTCGAGCCCTTCCCGCAGGAGGTTGACGCCGACGAGCACGTCGTACTCGCCGAGCCGCAGCTCGCGGATGATCTGGATCCGCTCGAGCGTGTCGATCTCAGAGTGCAGGTACCGCGCCTTGATGCCGGACTCGAGCAGATAGTCGGTCAAGTCCTCGGACATCTTCTTCGTCAGCGTCGTGACGAGGGTG
Organism: Thermoleophilia bacterium; assembly: GCA_025934995.1. Taxonomy (GTDB): domain Bacteria; phylum Actinomycetota; class Thermoleophilia; order Gaiellales; family Gaiellaceae; genus Palsa-739. Next base: position 6,413 of record JAICWC010000133.1, read on the forward strand.
CGCTCTCCCGCCTGCTCGCGCTTGCGGATCTCACCCAGCAGGTCGTCGATCTGATTCTTCGTCGGCCGGAGCTCTACTTCCGGATCGACGAGACCGGTCGGCCGGATCAGCTGCTCCGCGACGCGCTTCGAGTTGCGCAGCTCGAACGAGCCGGGCGTCGCCGAGACGAACACGAGCTGCGGCACCTTCGCGAGAAACTCGTCGAAGCGCAGCGGGCGGTTGTCGAGCGCGCTCGGGAGACGGAAGCCGAAGTCGACGAGCGTCTGCTTGCGCGAGCGGTCCCCTTCGTACATGCCGCCGATCTGCGGGACAGTCTGGTGGGACTCGTCGACGAAGACGACGAAGTCCTTCGGGAAATAGTCGAGCAGCGTGTGCGGCGCCGAGCCCGGCGGACGTCCGTCGAGGATCCGCGAGTAGTTCTCTATGCCGTTGCAGAACCCGAGCTCCTTCATCATCTCCATGTCGTACTCGGTGCGCTGGCGGATGCGGTGCGCTTCGAGCAGCTTCCCCTCCGCCTCGAACTGCTTCACCTGCTCGTTCAGCTCGTGCTTGATCTCGTCCAGCGCGCGCTCGATCGTCGGCTTCGACGTCACGTACTGCGTCGCGGGAAAGA
>JAICWC010000067.1 GCA_025934995.1 Thermoleophilia bacterium
GTTCGGCGACGACCTGCGCCGGGTCGGGCGCACAGACGATGTCGATGTTCCTAGCCACCGGATGCGAGTTCACGTGCCCGGGTCATGGCCGCCTGAATCGCGTTGAGGAACGCGGCGCGCACGCCCGCCTGCTCGAGCTCGCGAATCGCGGCGATCGTCGTGCCGCCCGGCGAGGTGACGGACTCGCGCAGCTCGACTGGATGCATCCCTTCGTCGCGCAGCTCCTTCGCCGTGCCGAGCATCGTCTGCACGACGAGCGTCGTCGAGATCTCGCGCGACAGCCCGAGCAGGAGGCCTCCCTCGATCATCGCCTCGGCGAGCAGCGCGAAATACGCCGGGCCCGATCCCGAGATCGCGGTCACCGCATCGAGCGCGGACTCGGGGACGCGGACGACACGGCCGAGCTTTGCCAGCACGTCCTCGGCGATCGTCAGGTGCTCGTCGGTCGCGTGCGCGCCGCCCGCGATCCCGGCCATCCCCTCGTGCACGACCGATGGGGCGTTCGGCATCGCGCGCACGACGGGAACGCCCGGCGGCAGCCGTTCCTCGACGTACGACGTGGGGATCGCCGCGGCAACCGTGAGCACCATCTGCTCCGGCGTGACGGCGTCGTGAATCTGCGCGAGCAGCGTGTCCATGTCCTGCGGTTTCACGGAGATGACGACGACGTCGGCGCCGCGCACCGCCTCGGGGTTCGTCGTCGCGCCCTCGGCGCGCGTCGTCGCGACGATGTTCGTCCAGCCGGAGCTGCGCAGCCCGGTGAGCAGTGCTTCGCCGATGCGCCCGGCGCCGAGGATGGCGATTCGTTTCATGCGGCCAACGGAAGCATGCCGCGCGAGTAGCCGGCGAGCATGTACATGCTCGCGAGCCCGGCCCATTCGCCGTACGGCGCGAGCAGCTCGGCGGTCTCCCAGCCTTCCACGGCTCGGCCGCGCAACTCTCGGAGCAGCTTGACGAGCCCGAGGTCGCCGACGAGCCCGTAGTCGTAGCGGCCGAGGCCTTCGAGGCAGACGACGCCGATCGACCACGGCCCGAGGCCGCGCTCGCGTTCGAGCCGCGCTGCGACGACCGGCGTCGCGACTCCGTGCAACCGCTCGAGCTCGACCGTCCGGCAGAGCCGGACGAGCGCGGCCGCACGCCGCGCGTGCAAGCCGAAGCCGCGGAGCTGCGACGGCGCGAGAGCCCCGAGATCGCGAGTTGTCGGCGCGGCGTGGAGCCCGTCGGCGACGGGCGCGCACACCGTGCGGATGATCGTCTGCTCGAGCCGCCGCGCGCGCTTCGCTTCGATCAGCTGGCCGCAAAACGCACGCAGCAGGGCCTGGGCGACTGTCGAGACGCGCACGGGCCGCAGCCCCCGCAGCGCCCGCGAAGCCGGCCCGAGGAAGCGGTCGTCGCGGACCGCGCGCAGGAAGTCCGAGTGGTCGTCGTCGAGCGCGAGGATCCAGCGGAGACGCTCGACGCCCGCGTCGCTGTGCGCGCGGACGGTGATGGCTCCGTCAGGCGATTGCCACGCGCGCACGACCTCGCCGTCGAGGGCTGCCGTGAACACGCCTTCGCGGAACGTTCGCGTTGCGTCGCTCGAGAGGCGTGCGGAGACGGCGAGCGAGTACGGGCCGCGCGGCTCGAGCCGCCGCTCGATCAACCCTCGACGCGAGCGTCCGCAGGCGCCGCGCGCATCGCCAGCTCGGCTGCGCGGTCGAGAACGTCGAGTGCCTGTTGCTCGCGGCCCACCTGCCGCAGCATACGAGCCCAGGCCCGGCACGCTGTCGTCGCGTCCCGCCAACGGCCCTCCGACTCGAGCAGGTCGACGCCCCGCCGGTATGCATCGTCGGCTGCCTCCGTGTCGCCGACGAGGGTGAGGCCGTCGCCGAGCGCGCTCAGCGCCAGGCCTTCGTCCGCCGGATGCGACCTGGCTGCGAGGTCGACCGCCTCGCGTGCGAGGGCGATCGCGGCGTGTGCGTCGCCGCGTCCCGCCGCGACCCGCGCCCGCCGCAGCCGAAGCTCGAAGAGGTCGTCGGCCGAGGGTGAGGAGCCGAAGAGCAGCTCGGCCTGGTCGAGATACGCGGCCCCGCTCGCGATGTCGTCGCGGGACAGGGAGATGCTCGCGGCGAGCAGATTGGCGCGCGCGAGGTGCAGGGTGTCGTCGGTCAGGTGCAGCAGGGCGATCGCCTTGCGGACGTTCTCGAGCGCTGCGGTGCTGCGGCCTTCGTGATGCGCGAGGCGCGCCATCGACCAGTACAGGCGGACCCGCATGTAGGGATCCTCGATCTCGGACGCGCGGTCGAGCGCGTGCCGGACGACGTCCTCGGCGCGCGCCATGTCGCCGATCTGCGTCAGCGCGTAGCTGAGCGCGGTGGCGTACCGCGCCTCGAGCGCCGGATCCTCCCCGTCGCGGACCTCGTCGAGGCAGCGCTCGAACAGCTCGACTGCGGCGCTCGTCCGTCCGGAGAACGCGTACGCGTGTGCGAGCTGGGCGTAGATGTCGGAGAGCCCGTACGGATCGAATGCCTCTCCGGCGAGGGCGGACTCGAGCAGCTTGGCGGCGCTTCCGTGCTCGCCGCGATCCGCGGCGAGCGCTGCGAGCGCGACGTTCGACCGGAGCAGCGTCCGCCGGTCGCCCGATGCCAGAGCCTCGGCGGCGAGCTCCTCGAGGCCTGCCTCGGCGCCGTCCGACTCGCCGAGCCGGATCGCGAGCTCGAGGTCGGTCAGCCGCAGCTCGCGCGAGGACTCCGCATCGAGGTCCGATCCGGTCTCGAGATAGTCGGCGGTGACGCCGAGCTTCGCGGCGAGCCGCCGCAGCGCCTTGACCGACGGCTGGCGCGTCCCCGCCTCGATGCGGGAAATGTAGGCGTACGAGACGCCGGGCGCGGCAAGCTCACGCTGAGAGAACCCTCGCTCCAGCCGCAGGCGCTTGAGCCGCTGCCCGATCGTCTCGCCTGCGGCCGGCGATCCCTCGGGGCTCATATGCCTCGAATCATTACCCGGTAGGGCGGACGGCGTCAATGGTCACTTGACAACAGTTGTCAGCCTTGTTTGCGTCCTTGGCGACAACCGAGTCCCTCGTCCGAGGGGCTCACGACAGAAAGGTGGGGGAAGTTGTCCCGCAACACGTTCTCCGTGCGCCTCGCGCTGCTCGTCGCGCTCCTCGCGGCGGCATCCGTGCTCCTCGGCACCGAGCCCTGGGGCCCCTGGTAGGCCGATCCGGCTTCCCGGACTGTGAGCTGCGGCTCATCAACCACGACAGAAAGGTGGGGACAGTGTCCCGCTACTCGTTCTACGTCCGCTTCACCATGTTGCTCGCGATTCTCGCCGTGGCGTCCGTTGCGCTCGGCACCGAGCCGTGGGGCCCCTGGTAGGCCGGTACGCGGCTGAGCGGGCGGGAGCTCCGGCTCCCGCCCGCTGTACCCTCGCCACGTGGCGGCGCTCGAGCTCGTTCTCTACGCGCTGTTCCTGCTCGTCACGGGGCTCGTCGTCTGGCGTCGGCCCGCCGCGGCGCTCTTCCTGTTCGTCGTCGGGCTCGCGCTGCACAACGCGGTCATGGCGGCGCTCTACGGCGCGGGTGTGCGCGGCTCGACGCTGACCGCGATCACCGCGTGGAAGGAAGTGCTGCTCGTCGTCGCCCTCGTGCGTGTTGCGGCGGATGCGCTCCGCGCGCGGCGGTTTCCGTTCGAGTGGTCGGTCGTCGACTGGCTCGCGCTCGCCTTCGCCGGGCTGTGCGTCGTGTACGCGCTGATCCCACAGTCGGCGCTCGGCGGCGACGCCGGCCGTCGCGCGGTCGCGCTCGGCCTTCGGCACGACGTCGTCCCCGTCGGTGCGTACTTCCTCGGCCGGGCGCTCGCGTTGACGCGCGAACAGTGGCGCGCACTCGCGTGGACCCTGCTCGCGACGGCCGCGGCGGTCGCCGCGTGGGGGTTGATCGACGTCTACGCGATCCCGATCTCCTGGTGGCGCTCGAGCGCGGTCGTGCCGTACTTCCGCTCACACCTCGGTTACCACTACAACGGCACCGGCCACCTGCCCGAGAACTTCATCTACAACGTCGGCGGCGACAAGCCGTTCCTGCGGCGGCTCGTGTCGACGTATCTCTCGCCGCTCGCGAGCGGCTACCTGTTCGTCGTCGCGCTGCTCGTCGCGTCGCGCTGGCGTCGCGTCGCGATCGCGTTGTCGGTCGTCGTGTTCGCGGGATTGCTCTGGACGTTCTCGCGCTCGTCGCTCGTCGCGCTCGCGGTCGGGCTCGTCGTGCTCGCATGCGTGCGCCGTGGTCGTCTCGCGCTTCTCGGCGGCGCTGCGCTCGTGATCGCGGTCGCCGTCGGCTGGGCGCATCTGTTTCCGCACATTGCGCCGACCGGCCGCTTCACGCAGGCGGATCTCCGCTTCCAGCACAGCCAGGCACACAAGGGGCCCAAGACGGCCTTCTGTGCCGTGTGCTCGAACGAGCCGTCCCTCCACGAGCATTGGCTCGCGCTCAAGCAGGGCGTGCGCACGGTCGCTCACCACCCGCAGGGCTACGGCCTCGGCAACGTGGGCCAGGTCGCCTCGCGCACGGCGACGCCGCCGAAGGCGGGCGAGTCGAATTACACCGAGCTCGGCGTCGAGCTCGGCCTCTTGGGGTCGCTCCTGTGGATCGCGTGGGGGCTCGCAGTCTTCGTCGCCCTCGTCCGCGCGCGTTCGTTCCGGATTGCGGCCGCCTTCGCGGCCGTGCTCGCACTCGCCGTCCAGACCGACGTGATCGGCGACCCGTGGGTCGCGTACTGCGTGTGGGGTCTCGCCGGCGCAGGCCTGCTGCGGACGCGGCTGCAAGAGCGTCTTGCGGCCGAGCCTGTACCTGCCTAGAGTCGTTTACCGAAATGACAACGCACCGCGTTCTCGTCGCGGTGGCGATCGCTCTGCTGATCCTTGCGCTCTTCATCCGCCTGCGCGGTGCGCGTCAGCCTGCCTTCGTCGCCGACCCGGTCCGCACGCCGGGCGTGCTCAACGCCGCCGTGACGCAGGCGAACATCCGCGCGACCGTGTGCCGCTCGGGCTGGACGCGCACCGTTCGCCCGCCGACCGACTACACGAATGCGCTCAAGCGCAAGCAGATGCGCGTGTACGGCGAACGCGGGCCGATGTCGGCGTATCAGGAGGATCACCTCATCTCGCTCGAGCTCGGCGGCGATCCGACCGACCCGCGAAACCTCTGGCCCGAGCCCTATCCGCGCGCGGGCGACGTCGACAAGATCGAGAACGAGCTGAACGCACAGGTCTGCTCGGGCTCGCTCACGCTCGCGGAGGCGCAGCTGAAGGAGGCGCAGCTCAAGCACACGCAGGGATAATCGACTGCATGCACATGGGCCCCGTCGAGCTGTCGGTCTCCGATCTCGAGCGCTCGCTCGAGTACTGGCAGAACGAGGTCGGCCTGCAGGTCCTGTCGCGTGAAGATGGGCGAGCCTCACTGGGCGTGGACCGCGAGCTCGTACGCTTCGTCGAGGAGCCGGGCGCGCGCTCGGCCCGCGGCTATGCAGGGCTGTACCACGTTGCCCTTCTGCTCCCCGCGCGCCGCCACCTCGCGAACTGGCTCGCCCATGCCGGCCGCGACCAGGTCGGCCTCGAAGGATTGTCCGACCACGCCGTCAGCGAGGCGATCTACCTGCGCGACCCCGACGAGCACGGGATCGAGATCTACGCCGACCGGCCTCGCGAGCAGTGGGAGGGCCGTGTGATGGAGCTGATGACGACGCGGCCGCTCGACGTCGAGAACCTGCTCGGGGAGCTCGAGGAGCCGCGCACGCCGCTGCCCGAGGGGACGGTCGTCGGCCACACGCACCTCTGCGTCAGCGAGATCGAGCCGACGGTCCACTTCTACCGCGGCGTGCTCGGCATGGACGTGATGGCGCAGCTCGGGCCGATGGCCGCCTTCCTCTCCTCGGGCGGCTACCACCACCACATCGGCGCGAACGTCTGGGAGAGCCGCGGCCGGCCGCAGGCCCCGGCGGGGACGGCACGGCTGCTCGAGGCGACGATCCTCGCCGACGACGAGCGCGAGCTCGAGCACGTCGCCGCCCGGCTCGACGCCGACGCCGGCGACGGCCGCCTCGCCGTGCAGGATCCCTCAGGGAATTCCCTGTCCCTAATGGTCTGACCATCAGCTACAAAGAGGGAAGCGTGCCGAGCAAGCCAGTCGAGCAACTGTCCCAGGTGATCGTCCGCTTCGCGGGCGACTCCGGCGACGGCATGCAGCTGACCGGCTCCCAGTTCACGTCGGAAACGGCGCTGCTCGGCAACGACATCTCGACGCTGCCGGACTTCCCGGCCGAGATCCGGGCGCCCGCCGGCTCGCTGCCCGGCGTCTCCGGCTTCCAGCTCCATTTCGCCGACCACGACATCCTCACGCCGGGCGATGCGCCGAACGTCCTCGTTGCGATGAACCCGGCGGCGCTGAAGACGAACGTCAAGGACCTGCCGAAGGGCGGGACGCTGATCGTCGACGCGGACGCGTTCAAGGAACGCAACCTGCAGAAGGCGGGCTATGCGACGAACCCGCTCGAGGACGGGTCGCTCGAGGAGTACCAGGTGCATGCGGTGCCGCTGACGACCTTGACCGTCGGTGCGCTGAAGGACGTCGAGGGCGTGACGTCGCGCGAGGCCGAGCGCTCGAAGAACATGTTCGCGCTCGGGCTGATGTCGTGGCTGTACGGCCGTCCGATCGAGCCGACGATCGAGTTCTTGAACGCGAAGTTCGCGGTGAAGCGGCCGGAGATCGCGGAGGCGAACATCAAGGCCTTGCAGGCCGGCTTCGCGTTCGGCGAGACGACGGAGACGTTCGCGGTCACATACGAGATCAAGCCGGCGAAGCTCGAGCCCGGCACGTACCGCAACATCACCGGCAACCAGGCGCTGTCGATGGGGCTCGTCGCCGCGTCGAAGCTGTCGGGGCTCCCACTCTTCCTCGGCGCGTATCCGATCACGCCGGCGTCGTCGATCCTCGAGGAGCTTGCGGGCTACAAGCACTTCGGCGTGCGCACGTTCCAGGCGGAGGACGAGATCGCCGCGGCGGGTGCCGCCGTCGGCGCGGCGTTCGGCGGCATGCTCGGCATCACGACGTCGGCCGGTCCCGGCGTCGTGTTGAAGGCCGAGACGATCGGGCTCGCGATCCAGCTCGAGCTGCCGCTCGTGATCTGCGACATCCAGCGCGCAGGCCCGTCGACCGGCATGCCGACGAAGCCCGAGCAGGGCGACCTCTTGATGGTCTTGTTCGGGCGCAACGGCGAGTCGCCCGTGCCGGTGATCGCCGCGTCGTCGCCCTCCGACTGTTTCGACGCGGCGATCGAGGCGTGCCGCATCGCGCTCAAGTACCGCACGCCCGTCTACCTGCTGTCGGACGCGTACCTCGCGAACGGCTCGGAGCCGTGGCTGCTGCCGGATGTCGCCGAGCTGCCCGACATCTCGACGGCGTTCGCGACGGAGGCGAACGGCGAGGACGGAGCGTTCCTGCCCTACCTGCGCGACGAGCAGACGCTGGCGCGGCCGTGGGCGCTGCCGGGCACGAAGGGCCTCGAGCATCGCATCGGCGGGCTCGAGAAGGCGGACCGCACGGGCAACATCTCGTACGACCCCGAGAACCACGATCTGATGACGCGGCTGCGCGCGCAGAAGGTGGCCGGCATCGCGAGCGACATTCCGGAGCTCGAGGTCGACGATCCCGACGGCGACGCGAAGGTGCTCGTCCTAGGGTGGGGCGGCACGTTCGGCCCGATCGCCGCGGGTGTGCGCCGCGCGCGTCGCAACGGACGGCCCGTCGCGCACGCGCATCTGCGCTATCTGAATCCGTTCCCGCGCAACACGAGCGAGGTGCTGCGGCGATACGAGAAGGTGCTGATCCCCGAGATGAATCTCGGACAGCTGCTGAAGCTCGTACGCGCGGAGTTCCTCGTCGACGCGGTCGGCTACAACCGTGTGCGCGGCGTGCCGCTGCGCGCGTCCGAAGTTGCGGAGGCGATCGAAGCGATGGTGGATCAATGAGCACGATGAAGGACTTCAAGACCGATCAAGAGGTCCGCTGGTGCCCGGGCTGCGGCGACTACGCGATCCTGGCGGCCATGCAGTCGTTCATGCCGGAGCTCGGCATCGAGCGCGAGAACACGGTGTTCGTGAGCGGGATCGGCTGCGCTGCGCGCTTCCCGTACTACATGAACACGTACGGCATGCATTCGATCCACGGGCGTGCGCCGGCGATCGCGACCGGGCTCGCGACGTCGCGGCCGGATCTGTCGGTGTGGGTCGTGACCGGTGACGGCGATGCGCTGTCGATCGGCGGTAACCACCTGATCCATGCCCTGCGCCGCAACGTGAACATCAAGATCCTGCTCTTCAACAACAAGATCTACGGGTTGACGAAGGGGCAGTACTCGCCGACGTCCGAGCTCGGCAAGGTGACGAAGTCGACGCCGATGGGCTCGCTGGACTGGCCGTTCAATCCGTTGTCGCTGGCGATCGGCGCGGAGGCGACGTTGGTGGCGCGCGCGATCGACACGGACAAGAGCGGCATGACGGACGTCCTGCGTGCCGCCGCCGCGCATCGCGGGGCGGCGTTCGTCGAGATCTTCCAGAACTGCCCGATCTTCAACGACGACGCGTGGGACTTCGTGCGCGACGACAAGGAAGGCGTGAATCGCATCGCGCTCCGCGACGGTGAGCCCATCCTGTGGGGCGCCGATCACGAGAAGGGCCTGCGGCAGCGTGCGGACGGCTCGATCGAGGTGTGCGAGGCGAGTGATCCGAACGTGCTCGTGCACAACGCATCGCATCCGACGCCTTCTCTGGCTTTTGCTCTGTCGCGCGTGACGCAGGAGCGCGACAACGGCACGCCGGTCGGAGTGTTCCGGAACGTGCAGCGTCCGGTCTACGACGACCTGATGTCGGAGCAGCTCACGACGGCCGTCGAGAAGCGCGGTGCCGGTGATCTCGCAGCGCTGTTGCACAGCGGCGAGACCTGGACGATCAGCTAGGCCTACTGCTCGTCGATCGAGAAGTGAAAGTGGTCGCCGTGTGCGTGCACGTCGAGCACCTTGTCGTCGAGAACCGCAGCCGCCGTCTCGTCGAGAAACAACCGCGCCTCCCCCGAAGTAACCGTCGAGTCGCCGTCCACAGCGCCCTCCGCGAGCTCGAAGTCGAGCGCCGTCTCCCCGTTCGAGCCGGACCCGGAGATGCGAAGGCCACTGCCCTCGCCGAGCCCGCCGTCGGCCACGATCGAAGAAATAGCTTCCTGTGCCTGTTCGGTGATCTTCAGCATTGGTTTCCGCCTCCCCGGGTAACGACCCGCCAAACGAAACGCTAACGACGACCAAGGGGGTCAGGCATGCTCGACGATCTGAAGGACAAGGCGACGGAGTTCTCCGGCAGCAAGGGGAGGCTCGAGAACCCGAAGGAGCTCTTCGTCCACAATCTCGGCGCGACGCTGACGATGGAGACCACCGTCGAGAAGATGCTCGGCAAGCTGGTCGAGAAGGCCAAGAGCGCAGAGCTCAAGAAACAGCTCCGGCACCACCGCGAGGAGACCCAGGCGCAGATCCGCAACCTCCACCAGGTCTTCCAGTCACTCGGGATGGAGCCGCAGACGAGCCCGTGCCCGGCGATCGAAGGGATCGAGAAGGAAGGCGAGGCCAACCTGAAGATGGCCGACGAGTCGCTCCACGACGACGTCATCCTCGCCGGCTGCGCCGAGACCGAGCACCACGAGATCGCGGTCTACGAGAACCTCATCATCCACGCGAACGCGCTCGGCCACGAGGACATCGTCCCGCTCTTCCAGGAGAACCTCGAGCAGGAGCAGCACACGCTCGGCGAGGTGCTCAAGGCGACGATGAAGACCGGCAAGAGCACAAAGCGCAGCGGCGCCGCCGCATAGGCACCGCTGCGCTTTCTGCCCTGGGCGGGCGCGTCGGGGAGGCGCGCCCGCCTAGGCGGTTTGCCGAACCGTCTTCGCCGCGGGGAGTGCCAGATCGAGGGCCGCCTCGAGCTGGTTTCGGCGGAACGGCTTCATCACGTGCGCAACTGGGTCGAGCTCACGAGTCTCCCGGCTCGGCCCGTCGATGCTCACGCAGAGGATCGGCAATGTCTTGAACCGGCGGCGAACGCCGCGCGCCAGGCGCAAGCCTGGCCTCGACGCCGGTTCGAGCAGAAGAACATCGGGCTCCTCTCCCTCGACCCACTCACGGGGGCCGATCGGTCTATGACCGAGCCGCAGGAGGAGGAGCTCGAGCAGCGACCGCGTCGACGGGTCGGGGTCCACGATCAGCACGGTTGCCACGGAAGGAATCTCGTCCGCCGGGAGGGGAACGACGGATGCCGGTGGTATGAAAGACGTATGAGTGCGCCCCGGATCCTCGTCGTCGACGACGACGACGACATTCGCGGCCTCGTCCGAACGCTCCTCGAGCGCACCGGGGCGGAGGTCAAGGAGGCGAAGAACGGTCGGGACGGCCTCCGCGAGTTCCACAGCTGGCGCCCCGACCTCGTCGTTCTGGACGTCTCGATGCCGGAGCTGGACGGCTGGAACGTGCTCGAGCGCCTGCGGGACATGTCCGAAGTCCCCGTGCTGATGCTCACCGCGCGCGGCGACGAGCTCGAGCGCGTCCGCGGCCTCCAGGCGGGCGCCGACGACTACGTCGTCAAGCCGTTCGGCAAGCAGGAGCTCGTCGCGCGCGTCCAGGCGCTGATCCGTCGTGCGCAGCGCGGTGCAACGGCGGAGGAGAGCGGCTCGTACGCCGACGCGTACCTGACGATCGACTGGACGCAGGCGCGCGTCGAGGTCAAAGGGACCGAGGTGCAGCTGACGCCGCTCGAGTTCAGGCTCCTATCGACCTTCGTCCGCAACCCTCGTCAGGTGTTGAGCCGCGACCAGCTGCTCGAGCTCGTCTGGGGCGACGCGTTCGGCGTCGGCGGCGACCAGGTGAAGCTCTACGTCGGCTACCTGCGGCGCAAGCTCGGAGACGACGCACCGATCGAAACGGTGCGCGGCTTCGGCTACAAGTATCAACCGCCGGCGAGCTCGTAGAGCTCGCGTACGCGGCCGGCGAGCTCCGCCGGCGAGAACGGCTTCTTCACGTACGCGTCGGCGCCCGCGTCGTAGCCACGGCGGACGTCCGACTCCTGCGCCTTCGCCGTCAACAGCACGACGCGCGTGCGCTTCAACGCGGCGGTACCGCGGATCGCGGTCAGCACCTCGATCCCGTCGAGCCCCGGCATGCCGACGTCGAGCACCGCGACGCGCGGCTCGTGCTCTTGCGCGAGCGCGAGCGCCTCGACACCGTTCCGCGCCGACACGACGTCGTAGCCGTCGCGCGTCAGCCGCGTCGTGACGAGCAGGAGGATGTCGTCGTCGTCGTCGGCGACGAGCACGACGTCGCTCATGTCGCCAACGGCAGCTCGACTTTGAACACGGCGCCGCCGCCCTCGCGCGGATGCGCCGAGATTCGGCCGCCGTGCGCATCGGCGATCGCGGCAGCGATGAACAGCCCCAGACCGGTGCCCGGCACCTGCCGCTCGACCGCGCGATCGGTGCGGTAGAACCGCTCGAAGACGCGCGCCGCCTCGGCCGCGGTGAAGCCGATGCCCGTGTCGCACACCTCAAGGCACGCGTCGCCGTTGGCGCGCACCCTGATCTCGATCGTGCCGCCGTCGGGTGTGAACTTGACGGCGTTCGAGATCAGGTTGTCGAGCAGCTGGAACATGCGGCCACGATCGGCGTCGACCGGAACGGGGCCGTTCGCATCCACGACGAGCTCGAGGTCCTTCGCGTCCGCCCGGCCTCGCGCCTCCTCCGCCGCCTGCCGCGCCACCTCGTTCAGGTCGAGCCGCGACGGCGTCAGGTCGAGGCGGCCGGACTGCAGGCGGGCGACGAACAGCAGGTCGTCGACGAGGCGCAGCAGCCGGTTCGAGCTGCGCGACACCACCTCGAGGAACGAACGTGCATCGTCGCCCAGCTCCTCGTCGAGCGAGAGCTCGACATAACCCATGATCGACGTCAACGGTGTGCGCAGGTCGTGCGAGATCAGGGCGACGAACTCGTCCTTCATCCGGTCCGCCTCGACGAGTCGCACGTTCTGTGCCTCGAGCAGCCGTTGCGCCTGTTCCGAGTCTGCGCGGGCGAGCCGCTCACGGGTGCGGATGCGCTCGAGCGCGCGCAGGATGCCGGCCAGCCGCAGGACGACCATCACCGAGATCACCGCGGAGGCCGACACGACCGCTGCAACCGGCGCCCCGATCCCGCGCAGGTCCTGGATCAACAGCACGGCCGCGGGCGCGAGCAGCGTGCCCATCAGCATCGCGATTCGGCCGCTGCCGACGTTCAGCCGCCGCTGGGGGCGGCGCGCCGGGCTCGAGAGCTCGCGCATCGACGGATGCAGCGCGGTCGCGGCCCAGAGCAGGTACGACACCAACCAGCCGGCGTCGACCCAGTCGCCGCTGCGATACGAGTTCGGCCCGACGCCGTACGCCTCGTCGGCGACGAGCAGGAAGAAGATGCTCGTCACGAGCAGCAGGAAGGCCGGCGTTCGCCAGGCGGCGGTGACGAAGAAGCCCGCAAGCCCCGCGAGCAAGACGATGTCCATCAGCGGATATGCCGCGGTCACCACGCGCTCGCCGACTCCGAGACCGGGCATGTCGACGATCGCATCGAGCACGAACACCCACTGCAGCAGGACGAAGCCGGACGTGACGATCGCGGCGTCCCCGAGCGCCGCGATCCTGCGATGGCCGCCCGCCGCGAACAGGAGCAGCAGCAGGCCGAGGACGAGCAGCGGATAGCCGGCGAGATAGAACGCATCCGCAACGGACGGCACCGGCGGGTTGACGATGATGTTGAAGATGATGTCCGCGACCGCGAAGAAGAGATTGCCGAGCGCGAACAGGAGCCACGGCGCGCGCAGCGACGGAGCATTGCGTCGCATGCCGACGGCGATCAGGACGGCCGACGTGACGCCGATCACGTCGTAGATCACCGACTGCGCGTTCCCGCGCGGCACGAGGAAGTAGACGACGACGAGCAAGCCGCCGGAGGCGAGCAAGAGCTCTGTCGGCTTATCGCGCCAGGAACTCACGAATCGCTCCCGCGACCTCGTCGGGACGATCTTCCTGGAGGAAGTGCGACGCGCCCGCGATCTCGACCGGCCCTTCGGCGTTCGGCAGCAGCTCGACGAACATTCGCGCAACGCTCAACGGCAGGACCTGGTCGTCGGCGCCCCAGACGACGAGCGCAGGCTTCTGCCAGTCGCGCAGCGCGTCGCGGACGCGGTTCATCGGCTCGGTGTTCGGATGTTCCGGCTCCGCCGGAACGAGCTCCGGGAACGCGAGTGCGCCCGCCTTCGACCGCGGGGTGGGGAAGCAGTCGTCGTACGCGGCGCGCACCTCGTCCGGCAAGCCCTGCGACGTTCCCGCGGCGACGAGCCGGCCGATGTCGAGCTCGCCGCCGGCGGAGCGGACGGCGTCGCGGAAGCGCAGCCACGACTCGCTCGGCGCGCGCCCGCCGCCGATCCCGGTGTTGAGCACCACGAGCCGGGCGACACGTTCGGGATTCTCGACGGCGAAGCGCAACCCGATCGGCCCGCCCCAGTCGTGCACGACGAGCGTCAGGTCGCGCAGGTCGAGCGCGTCGACGAGCGCGGCAACGCTGGCA
>JAICWC010000124.1 GCA_025934995.1 Thermoleophilia bacterium
CGTGGTGGGAGCTCGCTCAAACCTCCGCCCTCCGGTGTCCATGTGGAGCTAGCGGCGTAGGCCGAGCTCCTTGATGAGGGCGCGATAGCCCTCGAGGTTGTGCTTCTGCAGGTAGTTCAGGAAGCGGCGGCGCCGGCCGACGAGCTTCAGCAGCCCGCGCCGGGAGTAATGGTCGTGCTTGTGCGTCCGCAGGTGCTCCGTGAGCTGGTTGATCCGCTCCGTGAGCATCGCGATCTGCACCTCCGGCGAGCCCGTGTCGGTCTCGTTGCGGCCGTGCTTGCCGATCAGGTCCTGCTTGGCTTCCTTGGTGAGGGCCATGTGTGCCTCCCTTGATTGTCGTCTCCCGAATCCCCGCCCGCGTGAAGGAAGAGCACGTCGAGCCGAGATTGGGTCGTGGGTAGGGTAGCGAACCCGTGTTTTCCCTGCGGAATGACGATGGGATCGTGGCCGCCGCCGCACTGCACGTCGGCGGGCGCACGGAGGTCGCGGGCGCCGCGGACCGCCCCTTCCGGATCGCCTCGATCACGAAGTCGTTCACCGCAACGCTCGTCTGGGAGCTCGGCCGCTTCGACGAGCGGACGCGCACGCTCCTCTCGCACACGGCGGGCTACCGGCCGGAGCACGCGGAGCCGCTGCCGCGGGAGTGCGCCGGGCTGTGGTCCTACTCGAACGCCGGCTACTGGGAGGCTGCGCCGGACCCGTACGACCGGCTGCTCCACGAGCACGTGCTCGAGCCGCTCGGCCTGACGCAGACCGGCTTCGAGACGCCGGCAGATGCCGTGCTCGGCACGCTGCCGGACGGCACGACGGCCGATCCGTCGTACCCGGAGGCGCGCCGCCCGAGCGGCGGGCTCTGGTCGACCGTCGGCGATCTCGTCACGTACGGGCTCGCACACTGCCGCTCGTGGGCGGAGCTGCATGAGCCCGTCGCCGACGCCCTCGGCGCGCAGTACGCGTCCGGCTGGTGGGTGCGCAACAGCGTGCTCGACCACGAGGGATCGGTCGGCGGCTATCAGTCGCTGCTCATGCTCGTCCCGGAGCGGGAGCTCGTGCTCGCGGTGCTGACGAACTCGTGGCGCGGGTCGACGCTCATCCGCCGCGTCGTCGAGGACCTCGACCTCGTGCAACCTGGTTTCAGCCAGGTTGCGGTCGTCGAAGGCCGCTACGCGCTCGACGAGATGGAGGCAGTCGTCGCCGACGGGCGGATCACCGAGCGCGAGCCGGACCCGTTGAGCGGAACCATGATCGAGCGCAAGTACCCGTTCAGCGCCGACGCAGCGTTGATGTCGTGGCGCAGCGACTTCCCGCGCGACAACGTCGGCCGGATCGGCTGGACAGCAATGCCCCGCGTCGCGTGATCGCGGGCGTCGCAGCCGGCCATCCGGCAACTGCGGACGCCGGCATCGAGATCCTGCGCGAAGGCGGCACCGCTGCGGATGCAGCGGTTGCGGCATCGCTTGCGTCGTGCGTCGCGGAAACGGTCATGACGGGGCTGCTCGGCGGCGGCCACGCGATCCATTACGACGCAGCAACGGGCACGGCGCAAAACGTCGACGGCTTCTGTGCCGCGCCGAGCGGCAGCGGCGCGGAGCTCGTGCATCTCGAGGTTCCGTTCGGCGCGGAGCTCGTGCATTACGCCATCGGGCCCGCGTCGTGCGCGGTCCCCGGCGTGCCGGCATTGCTCGGCGAGCTACACGCACGCCATGGGCGGCTGCCCTGGCCCCGCGTCTGCGAGCCCGCGGTGCGGCTCGCCCGCACCGGCGTCGTCATGCCGCCTGCGCACGTGGCGTGCCTCGTGATGCTCGAGCCCGTTATGACCTTGCGCGAGGGCGCCCGCATGTACGCGCCCGAGGGAAGGCTGCTCGAAGCGGGCGACGAGCTGCAACAGCCCGGCCTCGTGACGGCGCTCGAGTCGCTCGCGGCCGAAGGCGCGGTCGGTGCCTACACGGGGACGATCGGCGATGCGCTGCTCGCGCTCTCCGAGGAACGCGACGGCCTGCTGAGAGCGGACGACCTCCGCTCGTACCGCGCGCACTGGAGCGAGCCGCTCGAGATCCCGTGGCGTGGAAGGCGCGTGTTGACGCGCGGGGGCCTATCCGGCATGCGTGACGCGTTGGAGCGGTTCGACACGCCCGGACTGCTCGCGCTGATCGACGCGCTCGACGTCCCTCACGCGCCCGAGACGCACACGACGAACCTCGTTGCCGTCGACGCCGAGGGGAACGCCTGTGTGATCACGACCTCCCTCGGTCTCGGCTCGGGCGACTGGCTGCCGGGGCTCGACCTTCATCTGAACTCGATGCTCGGCGAGACGGACCTCCTCCACGGCCGGCTCGCGCCCGGCGCGCGGATGCATTCGATGATGGCGCCGACGCTGTTGCTCGACGAACAGGGGCCGGCGCTCGCGATCGGCGCTGCCGGCGGGACACGCCTGCGGACGGCGTTGCTGACCGTCCTGGCGGGGATCGTCGACGACGGACTGACGCCGCAGTCGGCCGTCGAACGGCCGCGCGTGCATCCCGCCCGCGACGTCGTGAACGCCGAGCCCGGCGTCGACGAGGCAGTGCTCGCCGCGCTCGAGTCCCGCGGCCGACTCGTACGACGCTGGTTGGAGCTCCATCACTACTTCGGCGGCGTCAGCGCGCTCGGGCGAGGCGGCGCTGCCGCGGACCCGCGGCGGAGCGGCGCGGCGGCTCTTCTGGGAGGCTGAGCGGGATCCAGCCGACATAGCCGCAGTTCGGGCAGCCGGGATTCTTCTCGACGGTCCCGCCGGCGAGCGGCTTCGAGTAGATCTCGCTGCACTCGAGGCAGCGCACGCTCTCGAGGAGGGCGAACGGCTTCGCGGCGGCGTGTGCGGCTTCCATGCACAGAAGGACGTCGGTTGGGCACAAAACTTGCGCACGTAGCGAACTTTTACGCGGGCCTTACGACGCCGCGGGCCTGCGCGCAGTCCGCCCGGATCGCCTCGACGAGCGCTTCCTCCGACGAGAACCGGGCCTCGTCACGCAGCCGCTCCCAGAGCTCCACCACGAGGCGCTGACCGTAGAGATCGCCGTCGAAGTCGAGGAGATGCGCCTCGGCGCGCCGCTCCGTGCCGCCGTAGGTCGGGTTGGTGCCGATCGAAATCGCTGCGCGGTAGTCGAGGGTCGCTCCGGCGTAGATGCCGAGCTGCGGCACGAGCACGCCGGGCGGCGTCTGCAGGTTGGCGGTCGGGAAGCCGAGCAGCCGGCCGCGGTGGTCGCCGTGCACGACGATCCCTTCGACTTCTGCCGGACGGCCGAGCAGCTTCGCAGCGCTCGCGACCTCGCCCGCGCGGAGCAGCGAGCGGATGTGGCTCGACGACACGCTGTCGACGAGCGGGACGTGGCGCGCATCGAAGCCGAGGCGACCGAGCAGATCGAGGTCGCCGCTGCGGCCCCGGCCGAACCGGAAGCCGTCGCCGGCGGTGACGACTTCGATCCCGGCCGCGCGCAGGACGTCGTCGGCGAACTGCTCCGGCGTCAACGACGCGAGGCGGTCGTCGAAGCGGAGAACGAGCACGTCGTCGACGCCGAGCTCCTGCAGGAGCTCGATCCGCCGCTGTAAGGGCACGAGCAGCTCGACGTCGGTGCCGAACGCCGTGCGAGGGTGCGGATCGAACGTCACGACGACCGTGCGGAGGCGTGCGGCGCGCGCCGCTTCGATGACGCGCCGATGGCCGCAGTGCACGCCGTCGAACGTGCCGATCGCTGCGGCGCGGCGCGCCGGCTCGAGCTCCCGCGGTTCTCTGACGACGCTCATAGGCGGGCCAGCGCGTCCGCTTCGCTCAGAAGCTCGAAGTCCTCCGGCGGCGCGGCCTCGTCGACGCGGAAGGGCCCGACCTCCAGGCGTCGGAGCGTCCGGCAATGGCCGCCCAACGCGTGCGCGATCGAGCGGACGTACGTTCCGCTCGACACGCGCAGGTCGAGCGTCACACGGTCGCCCTCGCGACCCACCGGCTCGAGTGCGTACACGAGCGAGCGGCGCAGCGGCATCTCCACGGCGACGCCGCGCCGGTGCAGCTTGTAGGCGCGCTCGCCGCCGATCTTGACGGCCGAGGCAGCGGGCACGGGCAGCTCGATCTCGCCGCGCAGGCTGTCGAAGTCGAGCTCGTCGGGAACGGGATGTCGCTCGACGATCTCGCCCTCCGGATCGCCCGTCGTGGTCGTCGCACTCAGGTCGATCTCGGTGAGATACCGCTTGTCGAGGCCGACGAACGTCGGCGCGAGCTTCGTCGAGCGGCCTGAGAGAATGAGCAGCAGGCCGGTCGCGAACGGGTCGAGCGTTCCCGCGTGGCCGGTCTTCGCGCCGGTCACGCGGCGGATCTGCGCGACGATCGCGAACGACGACGGGCCGGCGGGCTTGTCGACGAGCGCGACGCCGGCGGGCTCAAGCGCTCGCGGGGGCACGCTGCGCGACGAATCCCTGACGGATCAACTCGGTGATCTCGTCGATCGACTTCTCGCTCGAGAACCCCGCCGCCTGGCGATGGCCGCCGCCGCCGAACAGGCGCGCGATCACCGATACGTCGAGCTCGTCGACGCTGGCACGCAGCGAGACACGGCGCGTCGGGCCGCTGTCGCGCGGCGGCTCCCGAATCAGGACCGCGAGCTCCGCGCCCTCCACCGCACGCAGGTAGTCGATGATCCCCTCGGAATACGGCTCGGCCGCACCGACCTCGGCGAAGTCGGTGCGGACGAGGTAGGACACGACGATGCACCCGCCCTCGAGGACTCGTGCGCGCTCGAGCGCGCGGGCGAGCAGCTTCAGCTTCGCGAACTGCACCGACTCGTAGACGGACTGGAACACCGCGTGCACGTCGGCGCCCGCATCGACGAGCTCCGCCGCGAGCCGAAGGGCCTTCGGCGTCGTGTTCGAGTACTGGAAGCGGCCCGTGTCGGTGACGAGCGCGACGTACAGCGGCTCGGCGATCTCCGGCGTCAACTCCACGCCGAGCTCGGTGAAGACGTCGCGCAGCACCTCGCCGGTCGACGACGCATCCGCGACGATCAGGTTGACGGCGCCGAAGCGCGTGTTGTCGTGGTGGTGGTCGATGTCGATGACGAGCGGCGCGTGCACGAGCACGCTTTGGTCGGGGCCGATCCGATCCGCTTTCGCACAATCGACGGCGACGAGCACTCGCTGAGGGGCGTCGTCCGGCGGCTCGCGCCGTAGCCCGTCGAGCTGAAGGAAGTGGTACTCGGCCGGGATCGGCGCCTCACCGAGCAGGAGCATCTCCGCGTCCTTGCCGATCTGCCGCAGCGCCAGCGTCGTCGCGAGGAGCGAGCCGAGCGCGTCGCCGTCGGGGTTCTCGTGCGTGATGACGAGGAACTTGTCGTGCTCGCGGAGGGCGCCTGCTATCGCGTTGAGGTCACTCATCTTCGGGGGCGAGGTCGTCGATCAGCTGACTCATCCGCACGCCGCGCTCGACCGAGGGATCGTATTCGAAGGTCAACTGAGGTGTCCGCTTCATTCGGAGCTGCCGCGCGAGCCGCGACTGCAGGACGCCGTGCGCGGCCTCGAGCCCGCGCAGGGTGGCCGTCCGCTTCTTCTCGTTGCCGAGCACGCTGACGTAGACGGTCGCGTGGCGCAGGTCGGGCGCCGTCACGACGCCGGTCACGGTGACGAGGCCGATCCGCGGGTCCTTGAGCTCGGGCAGCGTCTCCGCCAGCACCTGCCGCACCGACTCGTTCACGCGTCGCATCCGCTCGCTCACGGCTTGCAGGCTAATCGTCCGGATCGACCACGAACCGGTCGACCAGCGCCACCTCCCACTCCTGCCCCCGCAGCCAGCGCTCGGCGTCGTCGAGCAGCCGCTCGAGCTCGCGGTGCTCTCGCGCGACGCACGCCACCGTCAGCCTCGCGCGCTGCCACACGTCGTGGTGGTCGACCTCGGCGACGGCGGCGCCCACGCGGTTCTGGAGCTGCGCCTTCGCCGAGCGCACATAGTGGCGCTTCTCCTTCAGCGAGTGCGCGTCCGGGAAATGCAGCTCGCAGGTCAGGACGCCGACGAAGCCGCTAGGCATTCCTCGATGATCGCAGCCGCACGGTCGACCGTGGCGCGGTCGCGCGGCGCCAGTTCCGCGAACAGCTCTTCGAGGACCGCCTCCCGCCGGGCGCGTCCGCGCTCGAGGACGCGCCGGGCCTTCGGCGTCGCATGCAGCCGGACTGCGCGCGCGTCGGCCTCGTGGCGCTCGCGTCGCACGAAGCCTTCGCGCTCCATCGCCGTTACGAGCCGGCTCATCGTCGCCGTCGTGACCTGCTCGGCCTGAGCGAGCTCCGTCAACGTCCGCGCACCCCCGAACACGAGCACCGATAGCGCCGACGCACGCGCCGGTGTGATCGCCATCTCCTCGTCGACGACGCGGACCCGGCGCAGCAGATGGATCGCCGCCGAATGGATGCTTGACATTGTTGGTTAGGCTAGCTAACAATCTCGGGCATGACAACTATCTTCGAGCTCATCGACGCCGGCGACGCCGCCGGGCTCCGCGAGCTGCTCGCGCGCGATCCCGGCGCAGCCGCGGCGCGCGACGACCAGGGACTCAGCGCATTCATGCGCGCGTCGTACCGCGGAGGTGAGGTTTTCGACGTGTTGCGGGAGGCCGCTCCCCCGCTCGATCCCTTCGATCGCATCGTGGCGGGCGAGAGCGACGACATCGCAGGCCCGCACGACTGGACCCCGGACGGCTTCACCGCCCTGCACATGGCGGCGTTCGTCGACAACGTCGAAGCGGCGCGGAAGCTGCTCGACGCGGGCGCCGATCCCAACGTCTACGCGACGGCGAGCTTCGCGAGGGTCACTCCGCTCGGCACGTGCCGGTTCGCGAATGCCGACCGCGTCAGGCAGCTACTGCTCGAGCGCGGCGCCGATCCGTCGCTGGTGGAGGAGGAGTGAGCGAGATCCAGCACTTCGTCGGCGCCTCCCATGGCGACATCGACGCGGTGCGCGCCGGGCTCGAGGTCGATCCGACGCTCGCGAACTGCGCGTGGGACTGGGCCGCGATGCTGCCGCTCTACCGGGAGGAGCCAATCGGCCCGCACGGCATCCCCCTGCGCGCGCACGCGGAAGCCGGCAAGGCCACGCGCGTCCTCGAGCTCCTCGCCGCCGGTTAAGACGGGGCCGGCGCCTCGTCGAGCGACGTGCGCTCGATTTCCTTCGTCTCGAACACCTCGAGCACGTCGCCGACCTTGACGTCGTCGAAGTTCGCGAGATGCAGACCGCACTCGAAGCCTTCCGCGACCTCACGTGCGTCGTCCTGGAAGCGCTTGAGGGAGTCGACCGTGGTCGTGTAGATGACCGTGCCGTCGCGGATGACGCGCACCTGCGCACCGCGGCGGATGACGCCGTTCGTGACCATGCAGCCGGCGATCGTGCCCGTCTTCGACGCACGGAACGTGTTGCGCACCTCTGCTTCGCC